>SEAY01000004.1 GCA_004144865.1 Comamonadaceae bacterium | reverse complement strand
CACACGCTGCAGACCGTGTGCGGCGGCGACGGCACGCTGGCCTTCGGCAAGGGCCTGAGCGATCCCGACGAGCCCGATGTGTGGCTGCGCGACTTCACCGGCGCCACGCGCCTGTGGATCGAGGCCGGGCAGCCCGACGAAGTGGCGCTCACCAAGGCCTGCCGCCAGGCCGACCAGGTGGTGCTGTACACCTTCAGCCACGCCGCGGAAGTGTGGTGGAAGGGGATCCAGAACAAGCTCACGCGGCTGGCGAACCTGTCCGTTTGGCGCATCCCGGCGGAGCAATCGCAGGCGCTGGCCGCGCTCGCGCAGCGTTCGATGCAGCTGCAGGCGACGCTGCAGGAAGGCACGCTGATGCTGGGGGATGCAACGCGGCACGTGGACGTGGAGCCGTTGCGGTGGAAGTAGGCGCTTGTCATTGCGGGCTCGCCCCGCAATCCATGGATCCCGGGTCAAGCCCGGGATGACAGCACTGCGTAGGTCGGGGTAAGCGCGCAGCCGAACCCCGACATTCCGCGCTCAAGGCATCGCCCGTCCGCAGTTCCAGCACGACTCGAACCCGCCTTCGACCAGCTCCCCGCAAGCGCAGGTCCAGCGCCGCTGCGGCAGGTTGCGCAGTTCCTCCAGCAGCGCACGCGCCGCACCTTCCTGTTCGTCGTGCGTCACCCAGATCTCGGGCAGGCACTGGTCCGGCGGGATCTCGCCCGCGACGCTGGAGAGGAACTGCCGCTGCACGCTGGCGGCGATGCCCGCTTCGTTCAGCGTGTCGGCCCACAGCGCGGCGATCGCCGCATTCGGTGCGCGGGCGATGCGGCGCACTACGAGCGCTCGGCGTAGCGGTTGAACCGCCAGGCCTCGCCCTGCAGGGTGATGCGCCGCCACACCCCGCGCTTCTCGCCGGGGGACATCTCGGTCCAGCGCTGCACTTCCTCGAAGCTGCGCCCGCAGCCCTTGCACTGCGCGTCGCCCTGGCTGGTGGAACAGATGGCGATGCAGGGCGTATCCGGCTGGGTGTCGTACCAGGCCTTCCAGGCCGCATAGGCCCTGGGCGGGAAGCTGCGCTCGTCGGCCTCGTCCTCGTGGTGGAAGACCATGAGCGCGTACACCTCCGCCAGCGCGCGCAGTTCGGGCGCCAGCGTCACGCCGTCGGGCGACGGCTTGCGCTCGCGCCAGTGGTTGATGGCGGCCTCGATGTCGGTGATGTGGATGCCGGCCATGATGGGGAGAAAGGGGACGGCGATGATAGCGCCCAGCCGTGCGCCGGCGCCCGCCTTGTGGTGTAATCCCGCTCGCGAAGGGGAGTAGCTCCCAGTCGGCCTGCCGTCAATACGAAGCCTCGTGCTTCCGGCTCGCCGGGCCCGCAGCAAGCGGGCCGAGCAAGACCTTCGGAACGGGCCCGGCGCGGGCCCGGTTTCGAGGCGCCCTTCTGCACTTCCAGACAGAGAGAGCTTCGGACCGGCGCGCCCGGGCGGTTTCCCACCTTTCGGAGCTCTTGCATGGAATTCATGTCCACCGCCTGGTGGTCGGCGCTGCTGGCCATCATCCTGATCGACCTCGTCCTCGCCGGTGACAACGCGATCGTCATCGCGCTGGCCGCGCGCAACCTTCCACCCCACCTGAAGAACAAGGCCATCCTCTGGGGCACGGTGGGCGCCATCGCCGTGCGCTCGGTGATGACGCTGGGCGTGGTGTGGCTGCTGAAGATCCCCGGCCTGATGGCCGTGGGCGGCATCGGCCTGCTGTGGGTGGCCTACAAGCTGCTGGCCGAGGACGGCGGCGGCGAGGACCACGGGCCCGCCGCCACCACCTTCTGGGGCGCCATGAAGACCATCATCGTGGCCGACGCGCTGATGGGCGTGGACAACGTGCTGGGCGTCGCCGGCGCCGCGCACGGCGCGATGGACCTGGTGGTGATCGGCCTGCTGGTGAGCGTGCCGATCGTGGTGTTCGGCAGCAAGGTGGTGCTGCGCCTGGTCGAGCGCTTCCCGCTCATCATCCAAGCCGGTGCTGCCGTGCTTGCGTTCACGGCCGCCAAGATGATCATCGCGGAACCCCTGCTCGATACGGTGTTCGATCCCCATGCGGTGGCGCGCTGGAGCACGTATGCTGTGTGCGTCGCGGGCGTGCTGGGTGCGGGCTGGCTCGCCAGCCGCGCGTCGCGCCGGTCCGCGACCGGCGCTGGCTGAGCAGCCCGCAAGGAGGTCCCATGAACAAGGTCATCGTGTACCTCGACGATCCGGCCTACGCCAGCCAGCGCATGCCGCTGGCCGGCGAGGCGCCCACCCACTGGCTGCTGGTGGCCTGCGCGCCGCGCATGACCCACCGCATCAGCAAGTGGGTCAGCCATTCGGCGCGCGAGAACTGGCGCGCCAAGTGGGCCGACAAGCTGTTCGACCAGGTCGTGCCGCCGCTGCGCGCGCGCGGCGATGCCGTCACGCCCATCCTGGCGCGCGGCCCGCTGCCGGAGCTCACGCGCTCGCTGATGGCCGAACACGGCACCGACAACGTGATCGACGTGCGGCGGCCCAAGTCGCCCGACGGCGAGGCGCGGCGCTCCGCGCCGGGGCCGTTGCTCGGACTCGGGCTGCTGCTGCTCGCCTTCGACTAGGAGCCTGCGCGGCGGGCCCACGGCCGGGCGCGGATGCTATCCTCTGCGCCCATGCTGAAGATCCTGGCCAAGTGGCTGCTGAGCGCGTCGGCGCTGCTGTTCGTCGCCTATGTCTACAACGGCGTGGAAGTCACCAGCTTCACGGCCGCGATGCTGGCCGCGCTGGTGATCGGACTGCTGAACACCGTGGTGCGGCCCGTGCTGGTGGTCCTCACGCTGCCCGTGACGGTGCTCACGCTCGGCCTCTTCCTGTTCGTCATCAACGCCCTGGTGTTCTGGGCGGCCGCCGGCGTGCTGGAGGGCTTCCACGTGCGCGGCTTCGTGGCCGCGCTGGTGGGTTCGCTCATCTACACGCTGCTGGGCGTGGTCATCGAATCAGCGCTCGAGCGTCTCTTCGCGAAGAAGTGATTCCACCTGGCGCGCGCGGGTGTCGATGATCGACGCCTCGATGTGGTCGCCGCCCCCCTTGCGCACCAGGTCCTGCGCCGCCTTGAAGCGGTCGAGCGCGGCCGTGTAATCGAGCTGGGCGACGCGCGCCTCCGCCTCGGCGCGGATGGCGCGCAAGGCCTGGCCCTGCGCGGCGTAGGCCGAAGACAGCAGCTGCCACGCGGCGGCGTCGCGCGGGCGCGTGGCCACCCAGGTCTGCAGGCGCTGCGCCGCCGAAGCGGCCTGGCCGCCCTGCACCTGCGCCTGCGCGCCCATCAGCAGATCCGGCCGGTGGCCGCTTTCCACGTCGACCAGGCGCAGCACCCGTGCCGTGTCGCCGCGGGCGAGCGCCAGTTCCGCGCCCAGCAGCCGCGCCTGCCGCTGCGCCGCCGGGTCGGCGGCGGCCACGGCCTCGAGGCGCGCGAGAAGCCGGTCGGTCGTGGCCGGGTCGCGCAGCCGTGCAGCTGCGAGCGTTCCCGCATAAAGCACGCCCGCCTGCCGTACCTTGGGCATCTGCGCGACGCCCGGGCCTTCCGCTTCCGCGACGGCGGAGCGCAACGCATCCACGGCCGGATGGGAGAGTACCCGGGCCCGTCCGGCTGCCATCGCGTGCTCCAGCGTCGGCTGGGCCGGTCCGCGGCCGGCGAGCTGCTGGCGCGCCTGCATGTCGGCGGCACGCTCGGTGGTCATCGGGTGCGTGCGCAGGTAGGGATAGTTGCCGTTGTCGTTCAGCCGGGAGGCCTGCGTGAGCTTGTCGAACATGGTGACGAAGCCCTGCGGCTCGAAGCCCGCCGCCGTCATCACGCCGAGGCCGATGCGGTCGGCCTCGCGCTCCATGTCGCGCGAGAAATTCAGTTGCGACTGGATCGCCAGGGCCTGCGACCCGGTGATGAGCGCCTTGCCGGCCTCGGGGTTCTTGCCGGCCGCCATCGCGCCGAGGATCATGGCGGCGACCACCAGCGGCGTCTGCTGGTTCTGCTGGGTGACCAGGCGCGCGATGTGGCGCTGCGAGACGTGGCTGAGTTCGTGCGCGAGCACCGAGGCGAGTTCGTCGCGCGTGGCCGTCACGCTCACCAGGCCCAGGTGCAGGCCGAGCCAGCCGCCGGGCAGCGCGAAGGCGTTGATGCTGCGATCCTTGCCCAGGAGCACCTGCCACGCAAAGCGCTCCTCGATCTCGCCCGTGACTTCGCCCCTGGCGCGCGCGGCAGCCATCAGCGGTTGCCAGATACCCTGCACGTATTCGACCAGGATGGCGTCGTCGATGTAGTCGGGGTCGCGATACAAGTCGCGCGCGATGCGCTCGCCGAGCTTGCGCTCGGCGCCGGAGCTCAGGTCGCTGCCTTCGCCGAGCGATGGCAGCTGCGCGTGCGCCGGCGCGAGCGCCAGCGTGGCCGACAGCGCCAGGGCTGCGAGGCTGCGGACGGTGCGGGGGATGTGCGGGGTCAAGGCGGATCCAGGAGCAGGCGATCGATCACCTATGATGGACGAAGGAAACTTGAGGCTTGTTGCATGAGCGGACTCACCCATTTCGATGCCCAGGGCCAGGCCCACATGGTAGACGTGGCGTCCAAGGCGGCGACGCACCGCGTGGCCGTCGCGCGCGGGCGGATCGAAATGCTACCGTCCACCTTCGCCCTCATCCAGAGCGGCAGCGTAAAGAAGGGTGACGTGCTCGGCATCGCGCGCATCGCGGCGATCCAGGCGGCCAAGAAGACGAGCGACCTCATCCCGCTGTGCCATCCGCTGGCGCTGACGCGGGTGGCGGTGGATTTCGAGCTCGAGCCGTCGGGGCAGCCGCCGGCGGTGGCCTGCAGCGTCACCGTCGAAACCGTGGGCCCCACGGGCGTGGAGATGGAAGCCCTTACAGCCGTCAACGTCGCCCTGCTCACCATCTACGACATGTGCAAGGCCGTGGACCGCGGCATGACGATCACCGACGTGAAGCTGCTGGAGAAGCATGGCGGGAAGTCGGGGAGCTACGTGGCGGCCTGACGTAAGCCTCTGATTCCATTGCAAATCTGTTGGCACACCGTCATCACTCCGGCATGTTCCGGGGCTGTCGGGAAGTGCGCTGATGGTGCGGTAGCGGCCTCGAAAACTCGGTCTTGTCCAACGCCTGTCCAAGTGAGAGGCGTATGGCATCAATCCGGCAGCGAGCCGACAAGTGGCAAGCACGTATAGCCCGCAAGGGCTTTCCCCCAGAGGTTAGGAGCTTCGCAACGCGCTCCGAGGCGGTCAGGTGGGCGCGGCAGATCGAGTCGGAGATGGACTCGGGCTCGTTCAGATCGGCTGGCATCGCGGCAGCTTTGACGTTGCGCGAATTGCTACAGCGGTACATGGAGCAGGTCTCGCCCACAAAGCGGGGCTGTGCCGATGAAGTGATCCGGATCAGGGCGCTCCAACGCACGCGGATGGCTGCCTACAGCCTATCCAACCTGACTCCAGAGGTGATCGCAGCGTTCCGGGATGAGCGCCTGTGCCACGTAAAGGCAGGGGCAGTCATCCGCGACCTCTCACTCCTGTCGAGCGTAATCAACCATGCTCGCCGCGAATGGGGACTCGCCGTCGAGAACCCATGCGCCCTTGTGCGGAAGCCAGCCACGCCGCCGGGACGTAGCAGGGTGCTGTCGGCCGAGGAGCGGGAACGGCTCTTTGCCGCGCTGGCCCCATCGGGGCGGCGCAATCCATGGATGTTGCCACTCGCCCAGCTCGCTCTCTACACAGCGATGCGGCGGGGCGAATTGCTCTCGCTTCGCTGGGACCATGTCGATCTTGTTCGCCGGGTGGCCCTTCTACCAATGACGAAGAATGGACAGCCTCGCGCAGTTCCCCTGTCCTCCAACGCCTCGGCAGTCCTTTCTGGGCTGCAACGCTCTGCCGATGGTCGGGTGTTCCCCGTTTCAGCGCAGACGATGGAGGCCGCGTTCAAGAGGGCGCGAACTCGAGCGGGCGTGCACGACCTCCGGTTTCACGACTTGCGGCATACGGCCACCAGCGAGATGGCCGCCAAGCTGCCCAACGTCATTGAACTCGCCTCTGTCACAGGCCATCGGACAATTCAGATGCTCAAGCGGTACTACCACCCCAGCGCGGAGTCACTGGCTCAAAAGCTGGGCTGAAAGCGCGGCTGAACCCCTTCCGGTACCTGTACTACAGGCAGGTGCTGCCCGTGGCCCTCGCGGTGTGCCTCACACTGTTGGACAAATCCCCTAAGAATCTCCACAGGAGATATAGGGCAGGAGGAGTGGATGAACATATTTGAGCTGGACCCCGAAGACTTGCCATTTCTGCTCGGCGAAGACCCGGCACCCGAGGCGCTCGGAGCTACGCAGCGACGGGCGTCTGACCCCCGACTACTCGAACGCCGCGCGGCAGCAGCGAAGGCGTTTCAACCCGAATATGAGAGATTCGTAGCCAGTTTCCTTCAACGGAACTCAGACCTTTGCGCCGGGCTCGCCGTCTCAGGCGGACCGGATTTCAGGCCAGCGCAGACGAAGGGGCAAAGTGCCGTATTGCTGCGCCTGATCCAGGTCATCTTGAGCCCGGCATCTGCCGCGCGGACCCAGCAGGAATGTCGGCAGATTGTGGAGGCGCAGTTCCCCTCCCATGCGGTTTACAAGACGTGGACGAAGCCCCTCCCTAAATGGGCTCTCAGTCGCGCCAGGTCGATGATTGCCGGAGCGCCGCCGCCGGTCTCGTCGCTGAAACTCAGGGCCGAAATGACGTTGAAGGAACTGCACAACGCCGTCAAAGCCGCAGTCGAAGGCAAGGGGACGCGTGCGACCGTGCTCGTCGCAATCACCGACGATGCCGTTCTTGTGAACGGACACAGGTTCAAACGCACTGTGAACCGCGCCAAAGGGAAGGAGTATCCGATCGTTCGACTGCCGATTCCCGCCCTAGAAGCGGCCTTGCACGCGAAGCCCAAGGCGTCCTAGGCACCGCGCCTTTACCTCCCCCGGCCCTCGGGGGACTCGGTTCAAGAGCGCCCGGCATCTGTCTTTGTTTCTATAGCTTTGGCATTCCTTCTCGGCACACAGGTTGACTCATGAGCCATTCCTTTTTGTGCCGGTATTCGACCATTAGGACGACACTGGGCGCGTCCCCGGGCTCGTACTGGCCCGGAGCAGTGGCGCCGACGAACACGGTGAATGCATCGTCCGGCGTCTCCGGGCGCATCCACATCTGCCGATTGACCCTATAGGACGCCCTAAAGCGGTCCTGTAGCGTGTCCAGCAACTCGGCGATTTGAGCTGGTGTTCCCCCTGGTACTTCAACCGCAATGAAGTGCAGCCGGTACTTGGTGTCCGGGTTCCCGCGCTGCGTGACTAGGTCAAAAGCCAGCCGTAGGCGAGTTCCTTCCGGTGTCACAAGCCGCGCTCTAGTCTTCATGAAAGGACTGTTTAGATCGCAGGTGATTGAGTCCGTTGGACTGCCGGCGAAGCTGTGGCGAAGTGGCCCTATCGCTTCAACCTCCTTCACCGTCATGCCAATGCACACCCCAGCGATGCAGTGATCCCTCATTCCCTGCGGGGCCAACTCGTACGCAGTTGGCGGTTCCCGAAAGCGGCTAGGTAAAGCAATGCGGCAAAGCGTCTGAGCGTGCACACAAGTTCTCTCCTCAATGGCGCCGCGAGGGTAACAGGAATGTGACTTAAACGCGGCTGACTCAAAGGCTCGGAACTTCAAGACTTCGCGGCGTGCCACCAGCCGCCAAGTCCAAGCCCCGCCACGCACCAGTGCGGGAGCTTTTGGCCCTCAACCTCATTCGGCTACGGGGGGCGCGGGACTGGTCGCAAGAGGATCTAGCCCTCGAATGCGGTTTGCACCGGACGTTCGTTGCGCATGTGGAGCGGCAGGCAAGGAACATCTCACTGGACAACCTCGACAAACTGGCGAAGGCGTTCGGTCTCCAGGCCTATGAGCTTTTGATGCCCGGGTCTCAGGAGGTGCAAGCCAAAAATGTTTCGCAGTAGCGAGGCGGCACCTCAGACCACCGTGCGCACGCGCTCCCCCGTGCGGTGCCTGCCTGTGCGCGGGCGCGAGCGGGCGCAGCCGCATGCGCGGGCCTGTAGGCGCTCGCGCTGCCGGGCGCCTGGGGTAGGCCCGGGCGGGCTCGCCCATGCGCTCCTGTGGGCACGTAGGGGGCTGCGCGGGAATGGATACCTGTGGGTGCAGGCGTCCCAGCGCAGGGGCGCTGGGGTCTTCCGGTACCTGTATTACAGGACGGGTCGGCTCTGCGATCTATCCGTGAGGAACCGCCCGGCGGCGGCACAGGAAGCATGAGAGAGGGGCGGGGGCGCGAAGCTAGCCGCGCACCCGAGGTGAGGGAGTCAGGCGCCGGCAGCTACGCCGTCCCGGATGCGGGCGATGGTTGCTCGGCTCGCCTTCATGTCACGGGCCACGGAGGCCACGGAGGCCCCGCCAGCGAGCTTTTGGAGTGCGGTGGCCACCTGACCCTTGTCCAAGGCTGGCGGACGCCCCAGCGGCTTTCCAGCTGCCTTCGCGCGGGCGAGTCCCGAGGCGGTCCGCTCGATCAGCAGGTCCCGCTCAAACTCCGCGACGGCAGCGATGACACCCATGGTCATCTTCCCTGCGGGGCTGGTCAGGTCCACGCCACCCAGCGCGAGGCAGTGAACACGGATGCCGTCGGCTGCGAGGCTCTCCACCGTGGCCCGCAGGTCCATGGCATTCCGGCCAAGTCGATCTAGTTTGGTGACGACGAGAACGTCTCCCGCCTCCAGCTTGTGCCTCAGGAGCGTGAAGCCTGGACGATCACCGGCAGGCACGCCACCGGAGATGGTCTCTGCCACGACTCGGCTGGGCGTGACCGCGAAGCCCGCCGCCCTAATCTCTCGGACTTGGTTCTCGGTCGTCTGATCGTGCGTGCTCACGCGGCAATACGCAAAGACTCGGGACATGCTGCTCTCGCCTCCGTGGGTGTTCATAAAGGGTGGCGGAATGTAGCCGCCTGCCGGAAAGTCGTCAACCCTAGTTTTTGAACACGCCTGGACAGGGTGTCCAGAAGGGGACGATTCTGGTCAGCAGAGGTGGTATGAGCTAAGGTGCTGGTTTTCTAGTGGCTGCATAACGAGGAGGAGCTTTGCCGATGTCCAAGCTGGCTGACTATGAAAAGGATCTCGACGGGTTCGATCCGTTGGAGGGGGTGCCTAACACGACCGCCGGGATGGACCCGAACAAGCCAGTTGTGCTCAACGTGCTGAACTCGTACACCGGGTTCTACGACTTGTTTTCGGAACTCGTGCAGAACGCGCTGGATGCTACGCAGCACAAGGCAAGGCATTCGCCTCCGACTTACAAACCGCGCATTTGGCTATTGATCGACATGAAGGACCGCAGGGTCCGCATCACTGACAACGGCGTTGGGATGTCGGCCACCGAGTTCAAGTTCTGCTTCCGACCGAACGTCACGTTCAAGCGCGGAGAGAAGCTAAGGGGCAATAAGGGGGTTGGGGCGACCTACTTGGCTTACGGCTTCTCGCAGATCCGCATTCAGTCGAAGAAGGATGGAGTTGAACTTTCTGCAATTCTTCGAGGCGGCAGAAAGTGGGCGGAGAACATCAGCGGCGCAGTGCCCCGGCCCAGACTTGAAGCGCAGAAGTTCTCGGTCGCGGAGCTTGAGCACGAGGAAAGCGGAGCGTCCTTTGAGGTGGTGCTGGGAGACTCTCCCGGCGAGCGTCCTCGTGATCTCGGTTGGATTGGTGCCCGTACTGCCAACCAATGGCTGGACGTGCTGCGAATAAAGACTCCGCTGGGCGCGATCACCCTCACAACGGACAAGTTCGCACCCGAGGTGACCCTCACCGTTGTCGATACCGAGGGCGGAGTTAGTACAACGCACACTGCGCACTGCGAGTACTACTACCCTCACGAAATCCCTGGAAAGGTCGCTGCGCTCGGGGACATATCCAAGGCCCTCAATGCCATCCCCGGCGATGTGAAGACTAAGTTCACTAAATTGCCTGGCCACCTCAAGAAGCTCGACACCATGTGGGACATCTGGACAAAGGATGACCTGCTAAAAGAGGGAGGTGATTTCACCGGTGTGCTCGACCCAGAAGAAGTCATCCTCGTAGAACGGCACAACATCGTGATCTATGGGGCGTTCTTATCCTCGTCCAAGCAGTGGGCCATGTTCAATGACGAAGTAATTGGACTCCGCAAGACGACCCAAATCATGAAGGGTGGCCTTCAACTGGCTTGCGACGGCATGGTGCAAGGCGATCCGCTGGTGATCCCGTTGACAAGCACAATCGGCTATCAAGCGAACTCGCACGTCATTGTGCATTTCAGCGAGGGCAACCCCGACATGGGCCGCAAGGTGTTCCAGCCAGAACTCAAGCGTTTGGCTGAGAAGCTGGCGGTGCGGGTCGTCACAATCTTCAAGCGGTTCTTGTCCCACCGCCGGCCAGATGTTGGACCGCCGACGGTCTCCGCGAGTAAACAGCTTCACGAATGGAAGAAGGCGCAGGAGGCGCACAGAGAACAGAAGCAGGTGAGCCTGGTTCTGAACGGCGTAAAGCTGGCGATGATCTCGGAGCCGCAGAAGGAGCAAGACGTCATCGCGCTCTTTCATCAGCTACTAGGGTGTGGACTGCTTAAAGGCTACAACATCTTCGCGACGTCGCAGAGCGAGACCTACGACAGCCTGTACGAACTGGAATACCCCGACGAACCCGAATTCCGCTATGACCGGGAAACTCGTCCCCTGGCGGTGGCGCATAAGTACCTCGGGCATGTGACGGAACCCAGAGTGCTGGAATACAAGTTTGAGTTCGACTCCCTCATGGATGACATTGAGAAGGAGGAGAAGAGCGCACAACAGATTGATCTCGTCGTCTGCTGGTCTTGCAGTCCGCGCTATCGGGACAAGTTCTACTTCCGGTCCATGCTGGTTGCCGATGAAGGCTCCGAACGAGTGCACTTCGGCGCGACACACCAAGCGTTCGCCGACAGCGCCTCTGAAATGAGCTTCGAGGTGGTGGTACTCAAAGACTTGATCGGCTTCCTTACTGACCGGAGCGAGGAAGAAGCGCGGCAGAAGATGTACTACAAGGATGAATAGCGGCGTAGCCCTCCTGCCGATTTCGCGCCGCCTTGATAGGCTCTGGCCGCGAGCTGCGAGGCTCATCAGAAAAGATTGAAGCCTTCTACCTGAGCGTGTACGCGTTCGGCTGCATCTTGTAGCTCTCATCGTCCCAAGGGGCGATATTGATTCAGTGTCTTTGCTCGTCGGAGTTGGTCGGTGGATGACAACCTGTTTGGTCGCAAGGAGAGCCAGTCCATGAACGAGGGGCTGCTCCGTCAGCGCCGCAACTTGATCCTGGTGTGCACTGTCCTATGGCTGCTGCGGTTCGGTGAAGTGAAGCTAGAGAAGATGAGCCTTGCAGGGTTCGATGTGACCTTCAATCGTCCCGACGCTCTCTATCTAGCGATCTGGATAGCCTTCGCCTACTTCTTGTACCGGTACTACCAGTACTTCGTTCGGTTCGCACAGCAAGAAGTTTTGGACGCTTTTCGGTCACGGATGGACAACCTTGCCCTGGTGTGGATGGCGAGAGTCCAGAAGGTGCATCCCGGCTGGGAAACTAAGACGGGGTTTCCAAGGATGATCGATCTTTTCAAGACTACCTTTGTGGTTCGCTCCGAAGAGCGGATCATGGAAGGCGGGAAGGAAGTCGGTCGTCGAGAGTTTGAAGTGAGGCTAAACCGTCCCATGGTCGCGGCGCGGATCACCCTCTCAATCATCGACGCCGTGTTCAGGAGTACAGTGGGAACGGACTACCTGCTTCCATTCCTGCTTGCGCTGGGGGTACTGTTGTACTGCGGCAGTTCAGACTGGCAAGGTGGCCTGGGCGTGCTCTTGGCTAAAGGCTAGAGCACCGCATCGCTTGCCTACAAAGTCGCTTGAATGTACATCCGAGCGTCTACTTGTCCTTCTTCGGAGCGGGCAGTTCGGGCCAGTTTTGCGCAGCTTCGCCTGGTGCGAGGAGGCCAAGCTGAGCAGACTTCAACGTGCTGAGAAGTTCATCCACCGCCGGTGCTTGAGGCAGAGGCAGAGGCAGAGGCAGATCAAGAGCGCGTGCCGCAAATGCTTTGAGAGCAGCGGCGTCTTGGATTGGCCGAACGAGGACATTGAGGTCGGCGAACTCTCCGAGCACATCGTTTCTGGCCGCCATCTGTTTATCGGTTGTACCGGGTTGCGGATCTCCGACTGCCACTAAGACCTGCTCCGGCAAAAGATTCTTTCGCCTCAACGTCTTCAATCGATACACCCAGGCCAGACCGTGATCTAGGATTTTTGTGGGCTCGGCTTGTGACAGGTTGAGCGGCTTGATGATCTGCACTGGCTGATCGTCAACAGAAGCCACAAAGGGGAACGTCGCGTGATATTCGTCATTGCCCACACGCATCTGGTGGAAACGATCGAGTACCCCCGCGTCCCGCAGGACTCCGCGCACTGCGCGAATCAGAAGTTCATCTTGGTACTCTCGCGTGACGAAGTTGCGCTCCACGTAGTACGCAAAGAGGTCCTTCAGCTTCTTGGCTGGGTCATCCGCCATCACGAGCCGGGGCTCGCTCATTCGCAGCATCGATGCAAGCGGCTTTGTTAGCTCCGCCCAAAGCGCGTACGCGGCTGAATTGTCGAAGAGTTTGAACCGCCTATCCGTGCCGAGGGGTTTGAACTGCTGTGCAACCCGTTGCAGCTCCTCTTGTGCGTTTCGCATCACTGTGCGGTAGACCTTCGCGTCCAGCTCCTCGAAAAAATTAGTGATGCGTGCATAGCGGTTCTTCATCAGCTGAAAGCTGAAGAACCTCGCCTTCGGAGAGAACAACACAACGCCCACGTTCGCGAACTCGCCGGTCTCGGCGAATGGCACGAATCGAACGATGGCGTAGTGGCAGGCGAATGTCATGCCTGGTCCCAAAAAGTTGCCGCTCTGCAGCGGTCCAGCCGTTCCTTCATGGCGGTGAAATCGACATTTGAGGGCACGGTCTGTTCGAAGTCAATGAAGTCCCACTCAGGAGGAACCTCACTGACGATATGGTCCCACTCGTCCGCAGCGGCTTGGAGTCTTTGTCGCCACGCGTCACGTAAGACGAAGTCAGCGGCTACTGCCAGAAAATCGCTTGCAAAAACGTGGGTAGTCAGAAAGGCGGCCCTGTCTAAGCTCTCCAGCGCGAGGTTATGGTCGATCACGACCAAGCCTTCTATCGGGGGGACAGCCCAAAGCAAGTTCACGTTTCCCCCCAGCGGGGTCAACGTGCGGTCCTCGTTGCAAATCCACCAGTCGAACACCGCGACTGCCTGGCGTTGCTCTTCCGATACTAGGTCGCGGTGCGCCATTGTGAATTCCACCGCCTTTACATGAAGTGAGCCGAAGGCGGGCCCAGTCCCGAGGTCGGTAAGCGGCAGTCCGACGGCGTCGCTCGCTTCCAGAAGTTCTGCTGGCACGTGCACTATGACTGGCTCCGGAACTGGGAGCCCGAGAATCTGTGCCAGGCCTGCGCAGATCACCTCCGAGGCCAGGCCTCTTCGACCAGCCGAGCGCCCCTTGACCACATAGGTAGCACCGTCGGTGCAGCGGCACAGAAAGGGTTCAGTACGCCCCTGTTCGACGCGTCCCATCACCTCTTCGACCTGCACATGCCGCATAGCTCGACAAGACTAACATACGCCCTCATTGCACCGGTTTTACTCGTTGCCCTGTTCGCGACCGGACGCTTGGGCTGTCACGTCCCCGGGTTCCTGTTCGCGATCTACTTTCTGCGAATTGACTTCTGCAGAGGCTTCGATCTAAGCTCCTCGCGTGGACGGTTTCGTGTCCACTTTCTGTCCAACTGCGTTGGCCAGGATCGATGTTTCGAGGCAGGCACTTACCGTCGTGGCGAAGCTAAGTCCTTGATTTATCAAGGACGAACGTCGCCCTGCTCACCATTTACGACATGTGCAAGGCGGTGGACCGCGGCATGACCATCACCGACGTGAAGCTGCTGGAGAAGCATGGCGGGAAGTCGGGGAGCTACCGCGCCGGTTGACGAAGGGTGCGATCAGCGCGGCGGCAGGCGCTGCGCCCGGCGCCAGGCTTCGTAGTCTGCCGGGAACGCGGCGCGGTAGCGCGCGAGGTGCTGCACCGCTTCGTCGGTGCGGCCCAGGAAGGTGGCGCTTTCCACCAGTCGCTCGATGACGCGCGGCTCCGGCGAGTAGTGCAGCGTGCGTTGCGCCAGCGCGTACATCCATGGCGCGTTGTCACGCGCGGGCGTGGCGAGCGTCAAGTCCGCGAATCCCGCCTGCCCGGAGAAGAGCCAGGAACGTCGCACGTGGTCCAGGGTGTCGTCGGACCACGCGGCAAGGCGCTCCTCCGGCTGGCGATAGACCTGGCTCACGCGCGCATAGTCCCAGGCCGCGTAGCCCAGGCCGCCGAGAACCAGGGCGGCGAACGCGGTACGCGGCAGCGGCGAAGCGGATGCAGCTCCCGGCACGGGCGCTGCGACGAGCCAGCCCAGGCACACCCCGAAAGCGATCTGGAACGGGCCGTACCAGAGGGGGTATTCCAGCAGGCTGTGCAGCAGGATCAGGCCCAGCACGGCCCAAGCCAGCCGCCGCTGCGGATCCTCCTCACGCCAGGGCTGTTGCCGCCAACCCCACAAGAGCACCGTGCCGACGATGAGCAGCGCCGCCGGCACGCCCAGTTCGACGGCCAGGTGCAGCGGGAGGTTGTGGGCGTTGTCGAGAATCTCGCAGAAGCGCGCGCCCTCGTAGAGCGTCATGTAGTGCGCGTAATCGAGCTCGCCCCAGCCCCAGCCTGCCAGCGGCTTCTGGCCGATCAGGTGCAGCACGTTGGACCACACCACCAGGCGGCTCGAGCAGCCGTCGCCGCCGAAGCGGTTCCATAGCGCGCGCGGCATCTCGAGGCCGGTGCGCATCTCCAGGAGGGCGGGCAGCAGCGCCACGCCGGCGGCGTAGGCGACGGAGGCTGCGGCGCAAAGCAGCAGGCGCTCGCGCCGGCCCGGGCCGGTCCACAGGAGCGCCAGCACCACCAGCAAGCCGCCTTCGAGCATGCCGGTGCGCGACGCGGAGGCGGCGCTGCCGAAAGCGAGGAGAACCACCAGGGCGGTCCGCGCAGCCATGGGAAGCCGCAGCGGCGCCCACAGCACGACCGCCGCGCCCATCCAGCAGAAGGTGGCGTACTGGTTCGTCTGTCCCAGGTTGCCGTAGGCGGTGGAAGGCGAAGC
This sequence comes from Comamonadaceae bacterium, assembly GCA_004144865.1. Taxonomy (GTDB): domain Bacteria; phylum Pseudomonadota; class Gammaproteobacteria; order Burkholderiales; family Burkholderiaceae_C; genus Ramlibacter. The sequence continues at coordinate 54,240 of SEAY01000004.1, read as the reverse complement.
GACGCGCACCAGCGCCTCCAGGCCCGACGTGACGCCGAGATACTGCGCCAGGCCGGCCAAGGCGGTGAGCGCCGCGGCGGCCAGCCAGCCCACCTGCACGGCAGTCGCGAGACGCCCCTCCGTCGCGAGCCCTGCGGCCAGCAGGACCAGCAACAGCGCGCCGGCCAGCATCAAGACCTCGGGCCGCGCGCCATGCGCGAGCAGCGTCCACCCCAGCACGGCCACGCAACCGCTCCACAACCAGGCAGGCAGGCGCCGCGGGGGGACGGCTGCGCGTGCAAGAAGCCAGAGTGCGAGCGCGCACAGCGCGCTCACCATCCACGGCACGGCCTGGGGCGACGGTCCGGCCGTCCAGGGCTGGATCCACGGCAAGGCGGCGAGGACAGCCGCCACGCCGGCGGCGAGCGGGATGGGTTTCAGGGCGGGGCTCCGCGCGGCGTCAGAACCCGTCCACGGGCGCGTATCCGACGATGCGGGTATCGCGATCGAGCAGGGCGATCCAGCCATCGAGCATCTTCTGGCTCGTCAAGGGGACATAGAAAAGATCCGCGACGGGCAATCCGGCCTTCGCCGCTGCTGCATCGATCTCGGCCTGCGCTGCGGACGGGCGTGCGGCACGCAGGTCCGCCAGCTTCTTCATCCGCTGTTGGATCTGCGGACGGTTCTTCTCGTAGGGCTGCCACCAGCTCGGTCGGGCGCTGGGCTCCACCCCATGCGTCGAAAGCAACACGCTTTCCAAGGTCTCTCCCGGCTTGGCGTCCCGTGTGCCCACGAGGACAGGGCCGCTCCAGGAAAGATTCTGGAAATCCGGCGGGGCTTTGCCGAGGTCTGCGGGATCGACCTGGGCTGCGGAGACCGCCACGAGGCGATCCGTTTCATAGGCAAGGACGACGGGGCGCGCCTGGCTGATCACATGGACGCCGTACACCAGCGCCGCGAGCTGCACGAGGGCGACCAGCGACAAGTCCAGCGTCAGTTCGCGCCGCGACTTCCGGGTGTTGAACAGCACCGCCGTCAGCAGCGGGCCGCACACCACGTCCACGCTGACCAGCAGCAAAAACAGCTCCTGTCCGCCCGAAAGGTTGCGGAAAGGATAGGGGAACCACAAACCAAAGACGAGTGCGGCCGTGGCCAGGCCGACGAGGGCGCTGAGGCCCAGGTGAACGAGCGCCGCATTCGCAGCGGCACGGATCCGTGTGGAGCTGATCATGGAGGCAATTGTGGCAAAGGAGGCCGGCGGCACCGGGCCGCATGGCGCGGGTGGCTGCAATGAAAAAAGGATTCCCTCGCGGGAATCCTTTTCGGTTCGAACCTGGAAAGTGCCAGGCACCTTCCACGCATCCGATCAGGCCATTAGCGGCACTGGGCGGGCGCGAACTTGGCCAGCATCGTGCCCAGGTTGGCACCCACGGCGATGTTCGAACCGAGAGCGTTGTTGCCGCTCACCGAAGCGCAGCCCCAATCCAGCGAGCCGCTGCGGCCGGCCGTCACGGCGTCGAACGCGGACTCACCGACGGTGGCGCCACCTTGGCCGGTGCGCATCCAGGGGGTCAACGTCAGCGTGTTGGCGGCCGCACCAAGACCCACGTTACCAGCGTTGTAGGTGATGGTGATCACCGGGTTGGCGGTCTGCGCCGGGGGGTTGACGCCAGCGGCGGGCGCGCCTGCGAACTGGATGGACGTGACGAACTTGGACGCCGCACCGACGCCGCCGGCCTGGGCGTTCCAGTCGCGGGTCACGGTGCCCATTTCGTTGATGGACGAGACACCTTCGGAAGCCAGGGCAACCTTGGCCGGCTCGACCAGCGCCAGGCCTTCAGACACGCGGGTGCGGATCATGTAGTCCTGGTAAGCGGGCAGCGCGACGGCGGCCAGGATACCGATGATCGCAACCACGATCATCAGTTCGATCAGGGTAAAGCCCTTTTGAATAGCACGCTTCATGAAACCTCCAGAATGTGTGTGAAGAAGCGAGGAGGTAATTGCAAGCGGTGTGCCAGCGTGCCTTCGTGAACTAGTTGGCAGATTTCGCCGTGTATCTGGCGGGTGAACCGACGCAACGCGTCGTGTGCGCCGACAAATTTGTCGGTTAGCGGATGCAAACCGACCGAACCTGCTTCAGGTCCGTCAGCCCCATCAGGATCTTTTCCATGCCGTCCATCTTCAGCGTGCGCATGCCGCTGGCCACGGCGGCGACGAAGAGGTCGGTCACGCGCGCGCGTTCCTGGATCAGCCGCTTGACCAGGTCGTCGGCCACCAGAAGTTCGTGCAGGCCGACGCGGCCCTTGTAGCCGGTCTTGTTGCACTTCTCGCAACCCACCGCGCGGTACAGGCGCAGCTCGCCGTCCTTGCCGTAGGTTTCGATCCAGCTTTCGTACAGCTTCTGCGCCTCGCCGCCGGCATCGGCCACCCACGGGCCGGTGTTCTTCAGGTCCAGCGCGTATTCGTCGATGAAGCTGCGCAGCTCCGCGTGCGCGGGCACATACGGTTCCTTGCAGTCGCACAGGCGCTTGGCCAGGCGCTGCGCCAGGACGCCCAGGAGCGCATCGGCGAAGTTGAACGGGTCCATGCCCATGTCCAGCAATCGGGTGATGGACTCCGGTGCGGAGTTGGTGTGCAGCGTGGAGAACACGAGGTGGCCGGTGAGCGATGCTTCCACGCCCATCGCCACGGTTTCCTTGTCGCGCGACTCGCCGACCATGATGATGTCGGGGTCGGCGCGCAGGAAGGCGCGCATCACCATCGCGAAGTCGATGCCGGCCTTCCTGTTCACCTGCACCTGGCGCAGGCCCTTCTGCGTGATTTCCACCGGGTCCTCCGCCGTCCAGATCTTGGTCTCGGACGTGTTGAGGAACTTCAGGATGGAATGCAGAGTGGTCGTCTTGCCCGAACCCGTCGGGCCGCAGACGTAGAACAGGCCATAGGGCTTGCTCACCGTCTTCTCGAGGGCCTCGCGGTTGTGCGGGGTGAGCCCCAGCTTCTCCAGCGGGATCGGCTCGCCCGCGGCGAGGATGCGCATCACGACGTCCTCGACGCCGCCTGCCGAAGGAATGGTCGCCACGCGCAGCTCGATGTCGAGCGGGCCGAACTTCTTGAACTTGATCTTGCCGTCCTGCGGCTTGCGCTTCTCGGAGATGTCGAGGTCGCACATGATCTTCAGGCGCGTCACCAGCGCCTGGCGGAAGTGGGCCGGCACTTCCACGTAGGGCATGAGCGAGCCGTCGATGCGCAGGCGAATGCCGGTCTTCGCCTTGCCCGGCAGGGGCTCGATGTGGATGTCCGAGGCGCGCTGGTTGTACGCGTCGATGATGATCTTGTTGACGAACTTGACCAGTTCGTTGTCGGCCGCCGCGGACTCGAGCGGATCGCCCTCGCCCTCGTCGTCCATGGGCGCCGTCAGGTCGGCGAGCAGTTCCTCGACCGACTCCTCAGAGAGGTGCGCGCCCCAGAGCTGGTTGAGCGTCTGGCCGAATTCGGCCTGCGTGGTGACGCGCCAGGCAAACTTCGCGGTGCGCGGGAACACCTGCGGCACGATGCGCGAATTGCGCACGGCCTCGGGATCCAGGCACATCACGACCAGGCCCTCGGGGCTTTCCTCCAGAGGGATCCAGCCCTGCTCCATCACGAAGTCGGGCTTCAGCGCGCCCTGCAGCGCCTCGACGCGGATGCGCCCCGGATTCGACGGCTCGTAGGGCACGCCGAAGAACTTGGCGAGCGAGGGGCCGATCTGCGCCGGCTTGATGGAGTAGTCCTCCACCAGCACCTGCTCCACCGGCATCGATTCCTCGCGGGCCTTCTGCACCGCAGCCTGCAGTTCCTCGTGCGTCAGCACGCCGTCGGCGACCAGGCCGTCGTACTTGGTCGCCTTGCGCCGGGTGGATTCCTCGGCGCGGCGCACGCGCTGGTGGATCGCGGTGGCGAGCGTCTTGCAAAGCTGCGTCGCGCCCTCGACCTCGAGCTCGCCGAAGGGCTGGTCGCTCTTGTTGTTGATAACCTGCAGCACGCCGTGCAGCACGTCGCCATCGAGGATCGGCACCACCAGCATCTGCCGGGTGCGGTAGCCCGAGCGCTTGTCCACTTCCTTCAGGAAGCTCAGGTTGGGGTGGATGCGCTTGAGCGCCTCGTCGTCGTAGACGTCGGCGATGTTCACCAGCTGCTTCGCATGCGCGACGTAGCCGGCGATGCTCTGCGCGCTGACCGGCAGCTTCAGGTCGCGGCTGGTGTTGAGGCCGGTCTTCACCTTGGAGACGATGGCGCTGCGGTCCTCGTTGACCGCGTAGAGCGTGAGCCGGTCGGCGTGGAACAGCTTGCAGATGTCCTGGCTCGCCTCCAGCATGATCTCGTCCACGTTCTCGGTGGCGTGGATGCGGGTCGTCACCGCCTGCAGCTGGCGGAAGAACAGCGCCTCGAAGGAGATGCCGCGCTGGTCGGGCGGCAGCTGCTGCGAACTCAGGAACTCCTGCTCGCTGTCGCGCGAAGCCTTGAGGACAGCGCTCACAGCTCGAACTCCTGCCCGGCGCGCAGCCACCGGATGTCGTGGATCACGTTGGGGCCGAACGGCTGCGTCTGGTCGAAGCGCTGGATCTCCGCCATGATCAGCTCGGTCTCGGCGGGCTTGGTGTGCGTGATGTAGATCGGGAAGTGCTTGCCCTTGTCGATGCAGTCCAGTTCCTCGGCGAGGGCATGCGGCGACAAGTGCAGGCTGCGCTTCGCGAGGTCCTGCTCGCGGTTGCTGAAGGCCGTCTCGATCACCAGCGCCGCGACGTCCATCTGGTTGATGCGGCGCCAGAAAGCAGGGTTGCGCTCGGTGTCGCCGGTGAAAATCCAGCTGCCCTGCCCGGCGGAAACGGCGTAGCCGCAGGCCGGCACGGTGTGCACCGCCGGCAGCACCTCGATCGCCTTGCCGGCGAGGTCCAGCACCTGGCCCACCTGGATCTCGTGGAAGCTCACGAAAGGCGAATGCGGCGAGGGGATGCGGCTGAAGTCCGGCCAGATCACGTTGTTGAACACGTGCGTCTTCAGCGCGGAGATCGTGCCGGGAAGCGCGCTCACGCGGATCGGCTCGGTGATGTGCGATGCGACCGCGTCCACCATCAGGGGCAGGGCGGCCACGTGATCGAGGTGGGAGTGCGTGAGGAGCACGTGGCGGATGCCGCGCATTTCCTCCAGGGTCAGGTCGCCCACGCCGGTGCCGGCGTCGACGAGCACGTCCCCGTCGATCAGGAAGGACGTGGTCCGGCAGTCCTTCGCGATCGCGCCGGAACAGCCCAGCACCCGCACCCTCATTTGCAGCGGCCCCTTATTTGGTCTCGAAGTTGGTCGCGCCGTCCCAGCCCGGGTCGAATGGCAGCAACCTCATCGAGGCTACACGTTCGGAGTACAGCTCGTAAAGGTATTTTTTGGCGCCCAATCGCTGCAGATTGAGCAGCTGCAGGTCGCACTGGTCCCAGTCCTGGGCCCGGTAGGCCTTGAGGAAGGCGCCCCAGGTGCGCAGTTCTTCCGCCTGCTGCGGATCGAGGCCGCCGGCGGGTGCAAGCGGGTAGAAGATCCCCACCGCCTGCTCCTTGCCCTTGACCCGCACGCGGTCCAATTCCTGCCAGGCGAAGTCGGGCGCCTGGCGCCGGGCGGCCTCGCTCACCACGATGTCCACGCCGTAGACCTTGGACAGGCCCTCCAGGCGGGAGCCCAGGTTCACGGCGTCGCCGATCACGGTGTAGCTGCGGCGCAGGTCCGATCCCATGTCGCCCACGCACATAGTGCCGGTGTTCAAGCCGATGCCCACGCCGATCTCCGGGATGCCGTTCGCGCGGTGCTCCTCGTTGATCCGGTGCACCGCGCCCGCCATCTCCATCGCGGTCTTCACCGCCAGTTGCGCGTGGTTCGGCGTGTCCACCGGCGCGCCCCAGAAGGCCATGACGCAATCGCCCATGTACTTGTCGATCGTGCCGCGGTGCGCGCGGATGATGTCGGTAAGCCGGCTGAAGACCGCATTGAGCAGCTCCTGCAGCTGCGTGGGCTCCATCCGCTCGGACATCTGGGTGAAGCCCCGCATGTCGCAGAACATGACGGTCAGCTCCTTGCTGGTGGCCTTCATGCTGTAGCTGTCCGGATCCTTCACCATCTCGTCGACCAGTTCGGGCGGCACGTAGGTGCCGAACAGGTTGGCGAGCTCGCGCTTGCTGCGGCTTTCCACGAAGTAGCCGTAGCTCATGTTCAGCGCGAAGGCCGTGGCCACCATCAGCAGGGCCGCGGCCAGCGGCAGCGCCAGCAGGTGGGCCGTGTACAGGTAGAAGTTCAGCGCCACGACGGCGGCGGCCACCACCGCCGACAGCAGCACCGCGCGCGGCGCGGACAGCATCGGCAGGGCGAAGGCGAGCAGCAGCCCCGCCGCGAGCAGGATGACCACGTCGTAGCCCAGCGCCCAGTCCGGCTCCACCGGGATCTTTCCATCGAGCAGGCCCGACAGGATGTTGGCGTGCGTCTCCACGCCGGCGTAGGCCTCGCCGACCGGCGTCACGCGCAGGTCCAGGAGGCCCGGTGCCGTGGTTCCGAGCAGCACGATCTTCCCCTGCAGCTTGCCGGCTTCCACCCGCTTGGCCAGCAGGTCGGAGGCGGAGACGTAGCGGTAGGAGCCGCCCTGCGGGCCGCCGGGTCCGCGGAAGGGCACCAGCGTCAACACGCCCTCGGCCACGGGCACGGCCAGGCTGCGGCTGCCCAGGCGCAGGCGGATGTGGTCCAGGCCCTGGTAGCTGCGCGGCAGGTACGTCTCCTGCGGGAAGCCGGGCTCCACCGTGGGCGAGCCCATGAGCATGCGGAACATGGCCAGCGACAGCGACTCGTAGTAGGCGCCCTGGTGCTGCGCCACCAGCGGCACGGAACGCACCACGCCGTCGGAATCCGGCAGCGAATTGAAGAAGCCCGCCACCGGCGCGGCCTGCGCGAGCTGCTCGATGTTGGCGCCGTAGCCGTCCCAGCGCGTGAAGCGGATCGGCCGCCCGCGCAGCGACTCGCGCGTCATCACCGGCGCCGGCAACACGCCGGAGGTGCGCCCCTGCTGGTCGCCGCTGAAGTAGAAGCCCAGCACCACCGGCCGGTCCTTCAGCGCCCGGGCGAACAGCGCGTCGTAGTCCAGGGACGCCTGCAAGGCCCCCAGCCGCTCGCCGAACGCCGCGTTGTCCTTCAACTCTCCTCGCGCCAGTTGCCGCAGGCGCTGCAGGCCCGAGCTGTCATCGGCTTCCGCGAACAGCACGTCGAAGCCGAGGAGGGCCACCTGTTGCCGGTCGAACAGTTCGTCCACCAGTTGGGCCAGGCGGTTGCGGCTCCAGGGCCAGCGGCCCACTTCGGCCAGGCTCTTCTCGTCGATGTCGACGATGACGATGCGCTCGTCCAGCGTGCGCGGCATGGTCGCGCGCAGGCGGGCGTCGTAGACGATGGCGTCGAGGCGCTGCACCACCCCGATCGGGAGGGCGCCCATGGCGTGGGCCAGCGCGAACAGCAACGGAACCAGCGTGATCGCAATGCGGGGCCAGTGCCGGCGAAGCGACTCCACCATGGGCTGGAGCGGCCGGCGGGCGTCAGCCCGCCTGGAGGAACTGCATCTGCGTGCCGGCGAGTTCCAGCATGTCCCCGTCCTTCAGGGTGACGGGTTCGGCCCCGATCGCCGCGCCATTGAGCGTCGGCTTGCTGGAGCCTTCGACATGGGCGACCACGAAGCCGTGGGAGCGCTTGGTGATGGCGGCGACGGCCACGCCCGGCTTGCCGATGGTGGTGACCACCTTGACCAGCGGCACCTCGCGGCCCGCGGCGGCGCCGGACAGCACCTTGATGCTGGCATTCGCGCCCGGGGCTGCGTGCGCGGCCTCTCCCGCGGGCGGGGTGGCGGCAGCGGCAGGCGCGGCAGCTGGGGCGGCAGCCTTCGGGGGCATCGGCGGCACCATGCCCGGCTTGAAGATCATGGTCTTCTCGAAGTTCGCCCCCGGCGCCTCGTTAATGAACTTGATCTTGTACTTGCCGATCTCCACCGTGTCGTTGTTCTGCAACAACTGCTTCTTCACGGCCTTGCCGTTCACGTACGTGCCGTTGGTGGAGTTCAGGTCTTCCAGGAAGACCTCGTTGCCGGTCAGCTGCAGCACCGCATGCTCGCCGGACACGGCGAGGTTGTCGATCACGATGTCGTTGTACGGACGGCGGCCCAGCGTCGTCCGGTCCTTCGTCAGCTGTACTTCCTTGATGACGACACCGTCGATCGAAACGATCATTTTCGGCATGGTCGACTCCTGTATTTCAAATCCAAGACCGCTGTTATGTTTCTCGGGGTCACTGTCCCAGCCAACGTGAGATCAGGCCCCTCCTCCTGGAGCCGCTGTTGGCCTGTGCCAGCAGCACCGAAATGTTGTCGCGCCCGCCGTTCGCGTTCGCGGCGTCGACCAACTGCACCGACTTCTGTTCGAGCGAGCCTTCCGACGCCAGGATGTGGGCGATCGCCTCGTCGTCCAGCATATCGGACAGGCCGTCGGAGCACATCAGGAACAGGTCGCCGGGCTCCACCCGGTGCTCGTTGACCTCCAGCAGCACGGCGTCCTCGACGCCGAGCGCGCGGGTGACCAGGTTCTTGTTGGTCGAGGTCGCCGCCTGTTCCGGCGTGATGAGGCCCGCGTCCATCTGCTCCTGCAGCAGCGAGTGGTCCTTGGTGATCTGCTCGATCTGGCCGGCGCGCAGGCGGTAGCAGCGCGAATCGCCGATGTGGCCCAGCATCAGCCGGCCGTCCTGGAACACGCCCACCACCAGCGTGGTGCCCATGCCGCTGTACTGCGGGTTGGAATTGGCGGCGTTGAAGATGGAGCGGTTGGCGTTGTCGACGCAGATTTCCATCGCGCGGCGCACTTCGCGGCCGTTCGCATGCCGGCCGGCCTGCGCGAGCCAGCGCCCCAGCTCCGACTTGATGAAGGTCGTGGCCATGCCGCTGGCCACTTCGCCGGCGTTGTAGCCGCCCATGCCATCCGCCAGGATGCCGAGGCGGGTCGGCTCGTCCACAGTGACCGAATCTTCGTTGTTTTCCCGCGCCAGACCGGGATCGGTGCGGAAGCAAAACTCGTAGTTCATAGTTCGCGGGAAGGCTCCTGGCCGGCCTGCCCGGGCAGCCCGTCTTTCTGGACGGCATCATAGCCGGGCTGCCCCGCCCCCGGCCCCTTTGCGGCCAAAGCGTTGTCGGCGCCCATCACCGCCGCGCCTTCGGGAGCCGCCGGGGACGCCGCCCGGAAGGCGACGGTACGGTCGTCGTCGCCCTTGCCGGCAGCTGGCGCCGCCTGGCCGCCTGAAGGCGCCGCCTGTCCCTCCAGTTCCGCCGCCACCGCGCGCAGGTCACGCGCGAACTCGTCGCCGTCGTGGTACCGCAGGTCGGGCTTCTTGGCGAGGGCGCGGGCGACCACCTGCGCCAGGCGCCGCGGCAGCTGCGGGCTGGACACGTGCAGGTCCGGTGCCTCCTCGTTGGCGATCTTGTACATCAGCTCCGCCATCGAGTCGCCGCGGAACGGCAGCACGCCGGTGAGCATCTGGTACAGCATCACGCCCAGTGAATACAGGTCGGAGCGGCCATCGACCTTCTTGCCGGCGATCTGCTCGGGCGACATGAAGCTGGGGGTGCCCAGCACCAGCCCGGTCTTGGTCTTGCTGGAATCGGTGATGCGCGCGATGCCGAAGTCGGTGACCTTCACCGTGTCGGAGTCGCGCTCGTACATGATGTTGGCCGGCTTGATGTCGCGGTGCACCACGTTCTGGCGATGCGCATAGGCCAGCGCTTCGGCCACGCGCGCCACGATCGAAAGCACCCGTGCGGGAGGCAGGAGGTTGCCGTCCTTGCAGAACTCCGCCAGGTCGCGGCCCTTGAGGAACTCCATGGCGATGTAGGCCAGGTCGTGCTCCTCGCCGGCATCGAAGATGGTCACGATGTTCTGGTGCTGCAGGCGGCCCGCCGTTTCGGCCTCGCGGAAGAAGCGCGCCCGCGCGTCGTTCAGCTCGTCGCCCTCGAACTCCTGCGACAGCGCCAGCGTCTTGATGGCGACCACGCGGCCGATCTTCGGGTCGCGCCCCTGGTACACGACGCCCATGGCGCCCTTGCCCAGTTCCTTCTCCACCTGGTAACGCCCCAGCATCGGCTTTTCCACCGCGCCGCCATCGAGCAGCATCGTGCCGCCCGGATGGCCGCCGCCGCCGCCGAGGATGACGGTCTCCGACAGGTTCTTCGCCCGATGGAGCTTGGCTTCGAGGTCCTTGTACCTGCGGTCGAAGGCCGCCATGTGCTCGTACACGGCCTGCGCCTTGTTGAACTGGCGCTTGCGCTCGAAGTCCAGCGCCAGGTTGTACAGGTTGGCCATCAGCTCGTCGCCCATGGGCACGCGGCGGAAGCGGTCGAAGGCCATGTCCAGCTGGCCCTGCCCCTGCAGCGCCAGCCCCATCATGCGGTTGGTCTCGGCCGATTCCTCGTCGGACTTCTGCTTGCCGGCCTCCGTGACGAGGAAGCGCTTGGTGGTGAGCGCGATGTGCCCGATCAGCAGCAGCGTGGCCGGGAACACCAGCTGCACCCAGGTCGAGGCGCCGGCCAGCAGGCCGAACTCGGCGCCCACCAGCAGCAGGAACAGGATGGCGGTTGCGGCACCCGCCATGCCGGCGGACAGGCGCGGCAGCAGTGCGACCAGGTAGCCGGCCACCAGCAGGAAGGCGCCCAGCCCCGCCCACGCCGCCCAGGACGGCTGCACGATGAAATGCTCGCCCAGGATGCTGGAGGTGATGTGCGCGATCATCTCCACCGGCGTGATGGCCGGCGAGCCGGGCACCGGCGACTGCACGCCGACACCGACGGCGGTGGCGCCGATCAGGACGATCTTGTCGGTGTACTTGCCCGGCGGGATCTTGCCGGAGAGCACGTCGTAGAACGAGTCCAGCGGGAAGGGCGGCTTGCCTTCGCGGCCCTTGTAGAACTGCGGCAGCACGCGCGCGGCCTCGTCGGTGCGCACGCGCAGCTTGCCGATCTGCACGGACTCGCCCACGTTCAGCCGGATGTCGGACGGGCTCAGGTTCAGGCTGCGCGCCGCGGCCAGCAGCGCCATCGATGGGACCGCCTTGCCGTAGTAGTTCACCAGCATGGGTTCGGACCGCACCGCGCCGTCCACGTCATTGAGCTGGTTCAGGTGGCCGATGCCGGCGGCCGCATTGGCGATCGCCTCGATCGGCTGCTGCGTGCTCACGCTGGGCAGCGAGAAGGCGTCGTTCTCGTCGATCGCGCTGCGCAGCGCCGCGGCGGACAGCGGCTTGTCGGCCTTGCCCTGCGGTTCGCCCAGCACGAAGAAGGACGGCACCAGCACGTTGCCGGCGCGCGCCATGCTGGCGGCGAGCTTGGCGTCGGTGTCCAGCGCCTGCTCCGCCTCGGCGATGAGGCGGTTGGCCTCCTGCGTGTTGGCCTTGCCGGCACCCAGGACGCCCTTGATCCGGCGGATGTAGGCCAGGCCGCGGTCGGTCTGCGGCTCGAAGAAGAAGGCCGTGTGCACGATGGTCTTGGCGCGGGCGGCCGAGAGCTTGTCGATCAGCTCCGCGTGCACGTCGCGCGGCCAGGGCCAGCGGCCGATGTTGGCGATCGACTCGTCGTCGATGGCGATGATGGCGATGCGGTCGGAAGGCTGGCGCGAGGTGCTGGTGCTGGCGAAGTCGTAGTAGCGCCGCTCCAGGGTGCCGATGAAATCCGTGGCCTGGTGCAGCACGAGCACGGCCAGCACCACGAGCACGCCGACGAACCAGTCGGTACGCCAGAACGGCCCGCGCCGCGCAGATGACGATGTGCTCACTTGCCTGCCCCTTGCCCGGCGATGCGCCGTACGAATGCCGGGCAAATCCACGGCAGCGGCGCCGCCGGCAACCCCCAGCCAACACGTGCCCGGTCACCTCCCTAGGGGCGCAGGACTGTTACGGGAAGTTAGCAGAGGGTCCGCCAATGGACAAGGGACTTTGTTGCATCCCTTGAACCTTTGTTGCATCCGGGCGGCGGCGCGGGACCCGCGCCGCGCGGGCTTCAAGCCGCTTCGGCGGGCGGTTTGCGCAGCTGCAGGCCCTTGCCGATGGCCAGCACCAGCAGCGCGCCCGCGGCGGCGGAGGCGTACTCCCAGGTCTTGGCATCGGGCAGGTAGGGCTTCAAGCCGGGGTCGGTGTACATCATCTGGCCCGCGATCCAGCCGAGCAGCATACCCCCGAGGGTGATGATGATGGGGAAGCGGTCCATCAGCTTCAGCACGATCTGGCTGCCGGCCACGATGATCGGGATGGAGACCAGCAGGCCGAAGATCACCAGCGGCAACTGGTGCTGGCCCGCGCTCTCGGCCGCGCCGGCGATGGCCAGCACGTTGTCCACGCTCATGACCAGGTCCGCGATGATCACCGTCTTCACGGCGCCCCACAGCTTGTCGCTGGACTGGATGCTGCCGTGCTCGTCGCCGTCGTCCTGCGGCATCAGCAGCTTCACCCCGATCCAGATCAGCAGCAGGCCGCCCACCACCTTCAGGTAGGGAATGGCCAGCAGCGCGAGCGCGAAGGCGATCAGGATGACGCGCAGGATGATGGCACCCGCGGTGCCGTAGATGATGCCCATCTTGCGCTGCTTGGGCGGCAGGCCGCGGCAGGCCAGTGCGATCACCACCGCGTTGTCACCGCCCAGGAGGATGTCGATCAGGATGATCTGGCCGACGGCGACCCAGAAAGCGGGGGTCAGGAATTCCATGAAGTCCATGCTCGTCTGTCTCTTTTGTTCTGCAAGCGAAAGAGCCGATTGTCCATGACGACAATCGGCCCCGGGTTGTGGATTACCGCAGGTGCCTTACAGCAGCGCCTTCAACAGCTTGCCCATCTCGGACGGGTTGCGCGTCACCTTGAAGCCGCACTCTTCCATGATGGCGAGCTTGGCATCCGCCGTGTCGGCGCCGCCGGAGATCAGCGCGCCGGCGTGGCCCATGCGCTTGCCGGGGGGCGCCGTGACGCCGGCGATGAAGCCCACGATCGGCTTCTTCATGTTGGCCTTGCACCAGCGGGCGGCGTCGGCCTCGTCGGGGCCGCCGATCTCGCCGATCATGATCACGGCGTCGGTGTCCGGATCGTCGTTGAAGGCCTGCATCACGTCGATGTGCTTCAGGCCGTTGATCGGGTCGCCGCCGATGCCCACGGCGCTCGACTGGCCGATGCCCAGCTCGGTGAGCTGCGCCACCGCTTCATAGGTCAGCGTGCCGGAGCGCGAGACCACGCCGACGCGGCCCTTCTTGTGGATGTGGCCTGGCATGATGCCGATCTTGATCTCGTCCGGCGTGATGAGGCCCGGGCAGTTGGGGCCCAGCAGCAGCGTCTTCTTGCCGCCCTTGGCTTCCTTCTGCTTCATGCGGTTGCGCACTTCCAGCATGTCGCGCACCGGGATGCCTTCGGTGATGCAGATGGCCAGGTCCAGGTCGGCTTCCACCGCTTCCCAGATGGCGGCCGCGGCGCCCGCCGGCGGCACGTAGATCACGGAGACGGTGGCGCCCGTCTGCTGCGCGGCTTCCTTGACCGAGGCGTAGATCGGGATGTTGAAGATCGACTCGCCCGCCTTCTTGGGATTCACGCCGGCGACGAAGCAGTTCTTGCCGTTCGCGTATTCCTGGCACTTCTCGGTGTGGAACTGGCCGGTCTTGCCCGTGATGCCCTGGGTGATGACCTTGGTGTCCTTGTTGATGTAGATCGACATGTCTGTTCCTCAGGCCTTCTTCACGGCAGCAACAACCTTCTGCGCGGCTTCCGCCATCGTGTCCGCGCTGATGATGGGAAGGCCGCTCTCGGCCAGCATCTTCTTGCCCAGTTCCTCGTTGGTGCCCTTCATGCGCACCACGAGCGGCACGCTCAGGTTCACGGCCTTGCAGGCAGTGATGACGCCGGTGGCGATGGTGTCGCACTTCATGATGCCGCCGAAGATGTTGACGAGGATCGCCTCGACCTTCTTGTTCTTCAGCATGATCTTGAAGGCCTCGGTCACCTTCTCCGGCGTGGCGCCGCCGCCGACGTCCAGGAAGTTGGCCGGCTCGGCGCCGAACAGCTTGATGGTGTCCATGGTCGCCATTGCCAGGCCCGCGCCGTTGACCAGGCAGCCGATGTTGCCGTCCAGGGAGATGTAGGCCAGGTCGAACTTGGACGCCTCGATCTCGGCCGGATCTTCCTCGTCGAGGTCACGCAGCGCCACGATCTCGGGGTGGCGGAACAGCGCGTTGCTGTCGAAGTTGAACTTGGCGTCCAGGGCGACCACGTTGCCCTTGCCGTCGCGGTTGAGCGGATTGATCTCCACCAGCGAGGCATCCGTCTCCATGTAGCACTTGTAGAGCTTCTGGGAGATGTCGATGAACTGCTTTTGCGAGTCCGCCGGCATGCCGATGCCGCGCGCGAGCTCCTCGCCCTGCGCCTGCGTGAGGCCCACGAGCGGGTCGACGAAGACCTTGACGATCTTCTCGGGCGTGGCGTGCGCCACTTCCTCGATGTCCATGCCGCCCTCGCTGGAGGCGATGAAGGCCACCTTCTGCGTGGCGCGGTCGGTCACGACGGAGAGGTAATACTCCTTCTGGATGTCCGCGCCGTCCTCGATGTACAGGCGGCGCACCTTCTGGCCCTCGGGGCCGGTCTGGTGGGTCTTGAGCTGCATGCCCAGGATCTGCCCGGCCAGCTTCTTCACGTCGTCGATGCTCTTGGCGACCTTGACGCCGCCGCCCTTGCCGCGGCCGCCCGCGTGGATCTGCGCCTTGACCACCCACACCGGGCCGCCGAGCTTCTGCGCGGCCTCGACCGCCTCCTGCACCGTGAAGGCCGGGATGCCGCGCGGCACGGGCACGCCGAAGTTGCGCAAGATCTCCTTGCCTTGGTACTCGTGAATCTTCATGAGGTCTCTCTCGAGGATCTTTGGGGGTCGGGGGAGGGCGTCCCGGCGGTGGGACGCGTGCGGCGCGCAGGGAGCCTGCACGGAGCAGCCTTGAAATGTATCATGGTGCACTGCACCAACCAGAGCGTCCCGCTTTGGCTCACCATAAGCGTTCGCTATAGGAAAAGAGATGCCCAAGGTCTTCATCGACGGCGAGGCCGGCACCACCGGCCTGCAGATCCGCGAACGGCTCGTGACCATGCCGCAGGTCGAGCTGGTGAGCATCGCGCCCGAGCGGCGCAAGGACCCGGCCGCCAAGCGCGAACTGATGGCGGGCGTGGACCTGGTGATCTTCTGCCTGCACGACGACGCGGCGCGCGAATCCGCGGCGATGATCGAGGAGATCGGCCGCGCCGGCGGGAAGAAGCCCCGCATCATCGACGCCTCCACCGCGCACCGCGTGGCCGAAGGCTGGGTGTTCGGCTTCGCCGAGCTGGCCCCCGGCCAGCGCGAGGCGATCCGCCAGGCCGAGCGCGTGAGCAACCCCGGCTGCTACGCCACCGGCGCCATCGCCCTGCTGCGCCCGCTGGTGGATGCGGGCGTGCTGCCTTCGGACTATCCCGTGGTGCTGCCTTCGGTGAGCGGCTATTCGGGCGGCGGCCGCACGATGATCGAGGCCTACGAGGGCGGCAGCGCGCCACCGTACGAGATCTACGCGTTGGGCCTGAAGCACAAGCACCTGCCGGAGATCATGAAGTACACGGGCATGGTGCGCCGCCCGATCTTCATCCCCTCGGTGGGCAACTTCCGCCAGGGCATGCTGGTGGAGCTGCCGCTGCACCTGGACACGCTGCCGGGCAAGCCCACCGTGGGCGACCTCCAGGCCGTGCTCAAGCGCCACTACGAGGGCAGCGAGTGGGTGACGGTGGAGCCGGCGACGGAAGACGGCAAGCTGGAACCGACGGCGCTGAACGACACCAACAAGATGGAGCTGCGCGTGTACGGCAACATGGACTATCACCATGCCGTGCTGGTGGCTCGTCTGGACAACCTGGGCAAGGGCGCCAGCGGCGCGGCGGTGCAGAACCTGAAGCTGATGCTGGGGATCTAGCCCCGTCATTCCCGCGCAGGCGGGAATCCAGGGCTTCCAGGAGAAAAGCGGCCATCGGCCGCTTTTCGTTTTCAACGCCCTGGGTCCCCGCCTGCGCGGGGACGACGGGGATCTACTCGTCGTCCGGCGTATTCAGCACGCGCCGCACGACTTCCCCTCCAAACCCGCGCGCCGCCAGGAAGCGCCCCTGCTTGCCGCGCTCCGCCGCATCGGCGGGCAGCGTGCCGAAGCGCCGTCGCCACACCTCGCGCGCCCGTTCGAACTCGGTGGCGTTGAGGCTCGCCACCGCCACGGCCACGCGCTCGGCATCGATGCCCTTGGCCTGCAGCTCCTGGCGGATGCGCGTGGCGCCCAGGCGCCCGGAGCGGCGGTGCAGCAGGGAATCGACCACCCGCTGCTCGTCGAGGAAGCCCTTGGCCTGCAGCTCGTCGAGCGCCTTCTTCACTTCGGCCGGATCCGGCTCCTTGGCGGCCAGCTTGCGCTCCAGCTCGAAGCGGGAGTACTCGCGGCCGGCCAGGAGCTTCAGCGCCCGGCCCTTCACGGACAGCTGCCCGAAGGCCATGCTTATTCGGCTTTGGCTTCCACGTCGGCGGGCAGCTGCGGGATGCCCAGCGCGTCGCGCACCTTGTTCTCGATCTCGCGGGACAGCTCGGGGTTCTCGCGCAGGAACTCGCGGGCGTTGTCGCGGCCCTGGCCGATCTTCTCGCCGTTGTAGGCGTACCAGGCGCCCGACTTCTCCAGGATCTGGTGCTGCACGCCCATGTCGATGACTTCGCCTTCGCGGCTGATGCCTTCGCCGAACAGGATGTCGAACTCCGCCGTCTTGAACGGGGGCGAGACCTTGTTCTTCACGACCTTCACCTTGGTCTCGTTGCCGATCGCCTCCTCGCCCTTCTTGATGGTGCCGGTGCGGCGGATGTCCAGGCGCACCGAAGCGTAGAACTTCAGCGCGTTGCCGCCGGTGGTGGTCTCGGGGCTGCCGAACATCACGCCGATCTTCATGCGGATCTGGTTGATGAAGATGACCATGCAGTTGGTCTTCTTGATCGTGGCGGTGAGCTTGCGCAGCGCCTGGCTCATCAGGCGGGCCTGCAGGCCGGGCAGCGAATCGCCCATCTCGCCCTCGATTTCGGCCTTGGGCACCAGCGCGGCCACCGAGTCGATCACGATCAGGTCCACCGCGCCGGAGCGCACCAGGCTGTCGACGATCTCGAGCGCCTGCTCGCCGGTGTCGGGCTGGGAGATCAGCAGGTCGGACACGTTCACGCCGAGCTTCTGCGCGTACTGGATGTCCAGCGCGTGCTCGGCGTCGACGAAGGCGCACTGGCCGGCCTGGCGCTGCATCTCGGCGATCACCTGCAGGGTCAGGGTGGTCTTGCCCGACGATTCCGGGCCGTAGATCTCGATCACCCGGCCGCGCGGCAGGCCGCCGACGCCCAACGCGATGTCCAGGCCCAGCGAGCCGGTGGAGACCACCTGGATGTCCTCGATGGCCTCGCCCTCGCCCAGGCGCATGATGGTCCCCTTGCCGAACTGCTTCTCGATCTGGGCCAGGGCGGCCTGCAGGGCCTTGGCCTTCTCGCTGTCCGCCGCCGGGGCGATCTTCGTGCCTTTGACTTGAGCATCCATCTGTTTCTCCTTGCGCATCAATGACTTGGTGTTGGGTGCACCCACTGGTTCGACGAACAGGCTGGATGCATGCCCAGTAATGTAACGAGCGAGGTGCCGCGCGGACAACAGGTTTTTTCGTCAGTTTGCCTTACGATCTGGACATGACCAAGGAAGAGGAAGGCTGGCGCCTCACCCACCTCGGGCGGCTGCTCGGGCATGCCATGCGCCGCTTCGACGAACGCGTGCTGCACCTGATGGCCCACAACATCGACGTGCCGCTGGCCCTGTCGAACCTGGCGGCCCGCGCGCAGATCAGCGCCGCGCACATCCACATCACGCGCCACCTGGACCTGCAGGGCACCCGCCTCACCGAGCTGGCGGACAAGGCCGGCATGAGCAAGCAGGCGATGGGCGACCTGGTCGACCAGTGCGAGGCCTGGGACCTGGTGCGGCGCGAGGCCGACCCGCGCGATGCGCGCGCCCGCCTGGTGGTCTTCACACCCACCGGCCTCTTGTGGCTGCAGGCGTTCAAGGACGCCGTGTCGCAGGCCGAGCGCGAGTTCCGCGCCGAAGTGGGCCAGGACGTGGCCACGGTCGTGAAGATCGGGCTCGAGGCGTACGCCGGCGGGGCGGGCTGACCTGCGTCAGGTGGGTGCGGGGGCCGGAGCCTAGAATCGAACGCAACAGCGCCCACCTCGAAGGCGTCCATCCCAGGAGACAAGCATGCGCATCCTCATTGCGGAAGACGACCAGGTGCTGGCCGACGGGCTGCTGCGCAGCCTGCGCGCCTCGGGCGCCGCGGCGGACCACGTCGCCAGCGGCACCGAGGCCGACACGGCGCTGGTGACGAACAACGAGTTCGACCTCCTGATCCTGGACCTCGGCCTGCCCAAGATGCACGGCTTGGAGGTGCTGCGCAAGCTGCGCGCCCGCGGCTCGCAGATGCCGGTGCTGATCCTCACCGCCGCCGACGCCATCGAGGAGCGCGTGAAGGGCCTGGACCTCGGCGCCGACGACTACATGGCCAAGCCGTTCGCGCTCTCCGAACTGGAGGCGCGCGTGCGCGCCCTCACCCGGCGCGGCATGGGCGCCTCCAGCAGCACGATCAAGCATGGCCCGCTGGTCTACGACCAGGCCGGGCGCGTGGCCACCATCGACGGCAAGATGGTGGAGCTCTCCGCGCGCGAGCTGGGGCTGCTGGAAGTGCTGCTGCAGCGCGCCGGCCGCCTCGTGAGCAAGGACCAGCTCGTGGAGCGACTGTGCGAGTGGGGCGAGGAGGTGAGCAACAACGCCATCGAGGTGTACATCCATCGCCTGCGCAAGAAGATCGAGAAGGGGCCGATCCGCATCGCGACGGTGCGGGGGTTGGGGTATTGCCTGGAGAAGATTCCTTGATTTCCGTCATTCCCGCGCAGGCGGGAATCCAGGGCATCGAAATGCGCAAGCACTGGGTCCCCGCCTCCGCGGGGACGACGCAGGGATGAAGATCTTCCAGCGCGAGCAGCGCTCGCTCTTCGGCGAGATCCTCGACTGGATGCTCACGCCGCTGCTGCTGCTGTGGCCCGTGAGCCTGGCGCTCACCTGGCTGGTGGCGCAGAGCATCGCCGGCAAGCCCTTCGACCGCGCGCTCGAATACAACGCGCAGGCGATCGCCCAGCTGGTGGCGGTGCAGGGCGGCCGCGTCGTCTTCAACCTGCCGCAGCCCGCGCGCGAGATCCTGCGCGCCGACGATTCCGACCACGTCTACTACCAGGTGCTGGGCGCGCGCGGCGAGCTGCTGTCCGGCGACCGCGACCTGCCGCTGCCGCCCGAGGACGAGATCCCCGTGCTCGGCGAGACCCTGCTGCGCGACGCCGACATGCGCGGCATGGAGGTGCGCGTGGCCTACACCTGGGTGAAGCTGGACCTGCCCGGCTCGCGCCCGGCGCTGGTGCAGGTGGCCGAGACGCGTGAGAAGCGCTCCGTGCTGGCCACCGAGATCATCAAGGGGGTGATGCTGCCGCAGCTGGTGATCCTGCCGCTGGCGGTGCTGCTGGTGTGGCTGGCGCTGGTGCGCGGCATCAAGCCGCTGTCGGAGCTGGAAGAGCGCATCCGCGCCCGCAAGCCCGACGACCTGAGCCCCCTCGACGAGAAGGTGGTGCCGCTGGAAGTGGCGCCGCTGGTGTCCTCCGTGAACGACCTGCTCACGCGCCTGAAGGGCTCCATCGCCACGCAGAAGCGCTTCCTCGCCGACGCCGCCCACCAGCTGAAGACGCCGCTCGCGGGCCTGCGCATGCAGGCGGACCTGGCGCAGCGGGAAGGCTCCAGCGCCGAGGAGCTGAAGCAGTCGCTCAAGCAGATCGGCCGCTCCAGCATGCGCGCCACGCACACGGTGAACCAGCTGCTGGCGCTGGCCCGCGCCGAAAGCAGCGGCAAGGCGCTGGTGCGCCAGCCCTGCGACCTGGCGGCGCTGGCGGTGGAAGCCGTGCGCGACACGGTGCCGCGCGCCATGGAGAAGCACCTCGACCTGGGCTATGACGGCGAGGAGCCCGGCGCCGCCGCCGTCAAGCTGCAGGGCAACCCGACGCTGCTGAAGGAGATGATCCGCAACCTGCTGGACAACGCGGTGAACTACACGCCTTCCAGTCCGCAGCATCCGGGCGTGGTGACGGTGCACGTGCTCGCCGACCCCTTCGGCGGCGCCATCGTGTTGCAGGTGGAGGACACCGGCCCCGGCATCCCGGAAGCCGAGCGCGAGCTGGTGTTCCAGCCTTTCTACCGCTCGCTGGGCACCAACGTCGACGGCTCGGGCCTGGGGCTGCCGATCGTGCTGGAGATCGCCCGCCAGCACGACGCCACCATCGAGATCGGCGACACCCGGCCGGGCCACGTGCCGCCCGGCACGCGCGTCACCGTGCGCTTTGCCGGCGGTGAAGCCAGCGAGCCCGGCGTGGAGGCCGCTCAGGCCGCCTTGTAGAGATTCAGCTGCAGGCGCTCGCGCTCGATCGCTTTCGCCACGCCCGGCAGCTGCGCCACCTTCTGCACGTGCGCCCACAGCGCCGGGTAGCCGGTGGGATCGATCTGGGCGAAGCCGCCCCAGCGCAGCAGGGTGAGCGCGTAGGCGTCCAGCGGGCCGAACTTCGCGCCGCCCAGGAACGCCTGGCCGCTCTCGGCCGCCTGCTTCGCCGTCTGCTCGATCTCGCCCAGCAGGCCGGCGTACACCTTCGCGTTGAACGACTTCAGCTCGGCCTGCGTCTCGGGGGTTCCCGCGAACTTGTACGGCATGAACACGTGGGTGAACGTCGGGTGCACCGTGTTGTTCATCCAGGCCAGCGTCTCCAGCACCTTGGTCCGCGCCAGCAGGTCCTGGGGCAGGAAACCCTGCTGCGGGAACTTCGCATCGAGGTACTGCACGATCGCGGCGATCTGCGTGATGGTGTGCTCGCCGTCCACCAGCACCGGCACCTGGCCGCGCGGGTTGACCGCCCGGTAGGCCGGCTCGTTCTGCTCGCCCTTGTGCAGCTTGACCATCACCGGCTCGAACTCGGCGCCCGCCATCTCCAGCAGGCTGTGGGGTACGAAGGAGCAGGCGCCCGGGGCGAAATAGAGCTTCATGGACATGGGAGGTCTCCGCAGGGGTTTCAGCGGCAGGGCCGCAGGGGTTTGGTGCTCAGCACGCCGCGCAGTTCTTCCAGGCGCGGGCGCAAGGTGTCGTCGACGGCAGGCAGCAGCAGGCGTTGGCCGCGCTGTTCGGGGCGCTCCAGGGCCACGCGCGCGGTGCGGACGCCCCGCTCGGCCAGCGCGGCGAGCTGCTGGTTGGCGGCCGCCTCGGTGGCATGGCTGCCCAGCGAGAGTCCCGGCTCCAGCGCCGGATTGGGCAGCGCCTCGAACGACACGCCCAGCTGGCGCAGCTCGGCCCGCTTGCGCGCCACCTGCTCCACGCCGGGATAAGGACCCATGTAGACCAGCCAGCGCGCGGGCTCCACCGCCTGCTCCAGCGACCAGGTGCCGGGCGGGAAGGAGTCGAGCACCGTGCGCAGGCTGCCCACCTCGGCCTCCGCCAGCATCGGGGACGCCAGGCATTCCGGCGGGCGAGGGTCCTGCGCGAACTGCGACTCGAGGCGCCGCAACTCTTCCGCGGGCAGCACCTGCACCGACTGCGGCCGCACCTGCTGCGCCAGGCGCTGGGGTTCGGATTGCTGCGTCGGCCCCGTGCCCCAGGCGAGCAGGTAGCCCTGCGACCAGGCGTAGAAGAGGGCGTTGGCCAGCAGCAGGAGCAGGACGATCAGGCGCAGCATGCGTGTTTCAGGGTGCGGCCGGCCGGACGCTCACCTCGGAGCTGCTCACGGCCTGCAGGCCGGCCGCAGTATGCACCAGCAGGCTGCCGGCCTCGGTCACCCCGTGCGCCGTGCCGGCGGTCCCGTCGCTGAGCGTCACGGGGCGGTCGCGCAGGGCGTCGCGCGCCTCGAAGCGCAGCTGGAAGGCCCGGAAGCCCGCCTGCTCGAAGCCCTGGATGTCGCGTACGAGCGACGGTGCGAGCCGCAGCAGGGCGCCGGCCGCATCCACCTGCGGGAGCAGCTCGTGCAGCGCGGCGGGCGGCGTGGACAAGCCTTCGGCGGGGCGCGGCGCGATGTTGATGCCCACGCCGATCACGGCGTAACGGCTGCCGGCGCCATCACCGAAGCTCGCCGTCTCGATGAGGATGCCGCCGAGCTTGCGGTCCTGCAGCCACAGGTCGTTGGGCCACTTCAGGCGGATGGCCGGGTGCAGGCTCTCGGCGACGCTCACGCCGACGGCCAGGGAGAGGCCGGACCAGTCCGCCGGTGCGAGCGGCAGGCCGAGCGAAATGGTCAGCGAGTCCCCCGCCGCGCTTTCCCAGGCGCGACCCAGCCGGCCGCGGCCGGCGGTCTGCCGCTCGGCCACCAGCAGGACGGGCTCGGTGCGGCCCGCCCGGGCGCGACGCATCAGCTCCGAATTGCTGGAGTCGACCTCGGGCAGGATCTCCACCGTGAAGCCGGGCAACGCGGGCGCCACGGCTTCCCAGATCGCCTCGGCCGGCCAGTTCATCGCCTGCGCTTGGGCGCCAGCAGCGTGCCCCGGCAGTCCTTGCTGCCGCACCAGCACGGGTACTCCGCCTTCAGCTTCTTCGTGTACGGCTCGTCGATGATCAGGCCGTAGTCGTAGTTCAGCTCCTCGCCGGCCTTGATGTTGCGCAGGCTCTTGATGAACACGCGGCCCCCTTCCTCGTCCGCCTCGCAGTTGGGCTCGCAGGAGTGGTTGATCCAGCGCGCGGCGTTGCCGCCCACGGCGGCGTCGATCACGCGCCCGTCGTCGATGTGGAAGTAGAACGTATGGTTGGGGTCTTCCGGGTTCCAGGGATGGCGGCGCTGGGCCTCCTTCCAGGTGATGATTTCGCCCACGTATTCGATCAGCGTCTCGCCTTCGGGGATGTCCTGCAGCGCGAACACGCCCTTGCCGTGGACGCCCGACTTGCGGACCTGGATTCTTCGGTTGGTTCTCGGGGCCGGGGCGGACTTGGCGGGCATCGGGAAAAAATTTCTGTTAATTTGGTTTCGTACACGTGTGCGCGCGTGCGCATGCGCGTACGCGCGAGGAAAGCGCAGATTGTAAGAACCCAAGGAGGGGCCGCCGAAAGGCAGGCCGCTGGATCCCGTGAGCAAAACATTGGTCATTGCCGAAAAGCCGTCCGTGGCCCAGGACATCGTCCGGGCCCTGACGCCCGTGGCCGGCAAGTTCGACAAGCACGACGAACACTTCGAGAACGACACGTACGTCGTCACCAGCGCCGTGGGCCACCTGGTGGAGATCCACGCGCCGGAGCAGTTCGACGTCAAGCGCGGCAAGTGGAGCTTCGCGCACCTGCCGGTGATCCCGCCGTACTTCGACCTCAAGCCGGTCGACAAGACCAAGTCGCGCCTGAACGCGGTGGTCAAGCTGGCCAAGCGCAAGGACGTCACCGAGCTGGTGAACGCCTGCGACGCGGGCCGCGAGGGCGAGCTGATCTTCCGCCTCATCGAGCAGTACGCCTTCGGCGGCGAAGGCGAGGCCCCGGCCAAGAAGGCGGCGAACTCCCGCAAGCCGGTGCGGCGCCTGTGGCTGCAGTCCATGACGCCGCAGGCCATCCGCGAGGGGTTCGAGAAGCTGCGCAGCGACCAGCAGATGGCCGGCCTGGCGCACGCGGCGCGTTCGCGCTCCGAAGCCGACTGGCTGGTGGGCATCAACGGCACGCGGGCGATGACCGCCTTCAACTCGCGCGACGGCGGCTTCTTCCTCACCACCGTGGGCCGCGTGCAGACGCCGACGCTGGCCATCGTGGTGGAGCGCGAGGAACAGATCCGCAAGTTCATCAGCCGCGACTACTGGGAAATCCACGGCAGCTTCCTCGCGGACGCCGGCGAGTACCCGGGCAAGTGGTTCGATCCCGCCTTCAAGAAGGATCCGGAAGATCCGGAGAAGCGCGCCGACCGCCTGTGGAACGAGAAGGACGCGCACGCCATCGCCGAGGCGGTGCGTGGCAAGGCCGCCACGGTCACCGAGGAATCCAAGCCGACCACGCAGGCCCCGCCCGGGCTGTTCGACCTCACCTCCCTGCAGCGCGAGGCCAACGGCCGCTTCGGCTATTCGGCCAAGACCACCCTGTCGCTGGCGCAGTCGCTCTACGAGCGGCACAAGGCCCTGACCTACCCGCGTACCGATTCCCGCCACCTGCCGCAGGACTACGTGAAGGTGGTGCACGACACCATGGGCATGCTGGCGGACAGCGGCATGGGCCACCTGGCGCCCTTCGCCGCGCAGGCGGTGAAGGAGGGCTACGTCAAGCCGATCAAGCGGGTGTTCGACGACAGCAAGGTCTCGGACCACTTCGCCATCATCCCGACGCTGCAGGCCCCGAGCGGCCTGTCGGACGCGGAGCAGAAGCTGTATGACCTCGTCGTGCGCCGCTTCCTGGCGGTGTTCTTCCCGAGCGCCGAGTACCTGGTGACCACGCGCATCAGCCAGGCCGTGGGCCACCACTTCAAAACCGAAGGCAAGGTGCTGGTCAAGCCGGGGTGGCTGGCCATCTACGGCAAGGAGGCGGCCGCCGAAGTGGAGGACGCGAAGGAAGGCGACAAGGGACAGAACCTGGTGCCCGTGAAGCCGGGCGAGATGGTGCGCGCCGAGTCGGTCGAGGCCAAGGGCCTGAAGACCCGCCCGCCCGCGCGCTACAGCGAAGCGACGCTGCTCGGCGCGATGGAGGGCGCCGGCAAGTTCGTCGAGGACGACGAGTTGCGCGAAGCGATGGCCGAGAAGGGCCTGGGCACGCCGGCCACGCGCGCCTCCATCATCGAAGGCCTGATCAACGAGAAGTACATGCTGCGCGAGGGCCGCGAGCTGATCCCGACGGCCAAGGCCTTCCAGCTCATGACGCTGCTGCGCGGCCTGGGCGTGGAGGAACTGAGCAAGCCGGAACTCACCGGCGAATGGGAATACAAGCTCGCGCAGATGGAGCACGGCAAGCTGTCGCGCGACCAGTTCATGCACGAGATCGCCGACATGACCAAGCGCATCGTCATGAAGGCCAAGGAGTACGACCGCGACACGGTGCCGGGCGACTACGCGACGCTGAAGACGCCCTGCCCCAACTGCGGCGGCGTGGTGCAGGAAACCTATCGCCGCTACAACTGCGTGGGCGGCAACGGCAAGGAGCCCTGCGGCTTCTCGTTCACCAAGATCCCCGCGGGTCGCGCCTTCGAGCTCGACGAGGTGGAGACCTTCCTGCGCGACAAGCGCATCGGCCCGCTGCAAGGGTTCCGCTCCAAGGCGGGCTGGCCCTTCACCGCCGAACTCGCGCTGAATTTCGACGAGGAAGAGAAGAACTGGAAGCTGGAGTTCGACTTCGGCAACGAGGACAACCCGGCCGAGACCGGCGAGGTGGTGGACTTCTCGGCGCAGGAGCCGCTGGGTCCCTGTCCGAAGTGCGGGCACCGCGTGTTCGAGTGGGGCAGCAACTACCTGTGCGAACGCTCGGTGCCGACGCAGGAGCACCCCGTGCCGACCTGCGACTTCAAGAGCGGCAAGATCATCCTGCAGCAGCCAGTGGAGCGCGAGCAGATGGCCAAGCTGCTGGCCAGCGGCAAGACCGACCTGCTGGACAAGTTCATCTCCATGCGCACGCGCCGCCCGTTCAAGGCCTTCCTGGCGTGGGATGCGGAAGCGGGCAAGGTGAACTTCGAGTTCGAGCCGCGCGCGAGCAAGTTCCCGCCGCGCAAGGGCGCGCCCGGCAAGACGGCGAAGGAGCCCGGCACGCCGTACAAGGCCACGGCGAAGGCCGCGAAGGCGGTCGCGGGCAAGAAGGCTGCGCCGGCGAAGAAGGCTGGACCTGCGGCGAAGAAGGCGCCGGCCAGGAAGGCCGCCACCCCGCGCAAGACCGGGCCAGGCCTGAAGCCCAGTCCGGAACTCGCCGCCGTGGTGGGCAGCGAGCCGCTCGCGCGCACCGAGGTGATCAAGAAGATCTGGGACTACATCAAGGCCCAGGGCCTGCAGGACACCAAGGACAAGCGCGCCATCAATGCCGACGAGAAGCTGCGCGCGGTGTTCGGCAAGAACCAGGTGACGATGTTCGAGCTGGCGGGGATCGTGGGCAAGCACCTGTCGTGAGATGGTGGGCAGCTTCGCTGCCCCCTCTCCTACTCCGGCAGCTTCGCCGCCAGCGTCGCCCAGTCGATCAGCACCTGCACCGTCTCGGGGGGCTGCATCTCGCGCGTGATCGGCACCGTGGAGCGCCCGGTGTTGCCCATGGGAATGCGCCGCAGCAGGTGCCCCAGGGGCAGCAAAGCCAGCCGCGCGAGCTGGCCGGCGACCTCCTTCCAGTCGCGCACCTGCCGTGCGAGGGCCAGCATCCGGCGATGGCTGTCGAAGTGCAACCCGACGTCGTGCTGGCCGACGACGTGGGCCGCTTCGAGCCAGATCCATTGCATGGCCAGCGCCTGCCGCGCGGCCGCCGTGTCCGTGAAACCGCGAACGAGGCGGGCATAAACGATGCGCCGCTCACTCGCGGTCAAAGGGTTCATCCTCGATTAGTAACATCCGGCTACATCTGTTGTCAAGCTGCAGCAGTGCGGCATGCCCACCGACTTGGCGGCGCGCGGGCGCGAGGCCATCATCGCGCGATGCGCCCCGCCCATCCCGCCTCGCGTCCTCCCGACAGCTGGGAGCGCGGCAGCCCGTACGAACAGTACGTGGGACGCTGGAGCCGCCAAGTGGCCCCTGCCTTCCTCGCCTGGCTGGACCTGCCCGCGGGGCTGCGCTGGGTGGACGTGGGTTGCGGCACCGGTGCGCTCGCCGAAGCCATCGCCTCCGGGTCCGCGCCGCGCAGCGTCACCGGCTTCGAACCCTCGGAAGGCTTCCTGGAGCAGGCGCGCGAGCGGCTTGGCGCGCGGGCGCAACTGCATCGCGGCAGCGCCGAGGCCCTACCCCTTCCCGACGCAAGCGCGGACGCGACGGTGTCCGGCCTGGTGCTGAACTTCCTGCCCGACGTCGCGGCGGGCTTGCGCGAGATGGTCCGCATCACTGCCGCGGGTGGCACGGTGGCGGCCTACGTCTGGGACTACGCGCAACGCATGGAGCTGATGCAGCACTTCTGGGAGGCCGCCGCGCGGCTCGATCCCGCTGCGGCCGCCCTGGACGAAGGCGTGCGCTTTCCCCTGTGCCGGCCGCAGGCGCTGGAAGCCGCGTTCCGCCAGGCGCACCTGCAGGAGGTGGGCGTCACCGGGCTGGAGATTCCCACCGTGTTCGAGAGCTTCGCCGCCTACTGGAAACCCTTCCTCGGCGGCCAGGGGCCGGCGCCGGCCTATGCGATGTCGCTCCCGCCCGAGCGGCGCCAGGCCTTGCGCGATGCATTGGAGGCCCGCCTGCCCGTGCAGGCCGACGGTTCGATCGCGCTCGTCGCGCGGGCCTGGGCCGTGCGCGGGCGCGTACCGGCCCGGTAAGTACGGCGCGGCGAAACTGCCGTGCTCAGGGCTGACGCAGGTGCCACGCCTTCATCCGAGTGAACGCCTGGATCCCGTACTTCGACAGCGTCAGGCCCACGCCGGAATCGCCCACGCCGCTCCACGGCAGCCGCGGGCTCACCCGATCGCAGCAGTTCCAGTAGACCGTGCCTGCGCGCACCTGCGACAGGATGCGCTTGGCGCGCGCCTCGTCCTTGGTGTACACGCCCGCCGTCAGGCCATAGCGCGTGTCGTTCATCCAGTGCACGGCCTGTTCGTCGTCGCGCACCTTCTGGATGCCGATGACGGGACCGAAGCTCTCCTCGCGCATCACGTCCATGGTGTGGTCCACGTTCACCAGCACGGTGGCATCGAACCAGTTGCCTTCGCCGATGCGGCGCTCGCCGCCCACCAGCAGCGCCGCGCCCTTGGCCAGCGCGTCGTCCACCTGGTCTTCCAGCACGTCGAGCTGCGGCGCGCGCGTGATGGCGCCGATGTAGGTGTCCTCGCGCATCGGGTCACCCATGCGGAAGCCCTTCACCGCGGCGACGAAATGATCGACGAAGGCGTCGTGGATCTTCTCGTGCACGTAGATGCGCTCCACCGAGCAGCAGCTCTGGCCCGTGTTGTACATGGCGCCGTCGGCCAGCGACTCCGCCGCGGCCTTCGGGTCCGCGTCCTCGCACACGTAGGTGGGGTCCTTGCCGCCCAGCTCCAGCTGCAGCTTCAAAAAGCGGCCGCCCACCGCCTGCGCGATGCGCTGGCCGGTGGCGTGCGAGCCGGTGAAGAACACGCCATCGAGCTTCTGCTCCAGCAGCGCCGCGCCCACTTCGCCGGCACCCACCAGGCCCACCAGCACGTCGCGCGGCACGCCCGCCTCGTGCAGCAGGCGGGCGATCTCCAGCCCGCTGAGCGTCGCGTACTCCGAGGGCTTGTACAGCACGGCATTGCCGGTCAGCAGCGCCGGCAGGATCACGTTGCAGCCCACGAACCACGGATAGTTCCAGGCCGAGACGTTCGCAACCAGTCCCAGCGGCTCATGCTCGATGCGCTCGCGCATCCCGCCCTCGTCGTACACCGTCTCGGGCGCGATCGCCTCCCCGGTGCGCTCCAGGAAGAAGTCGATGCGGGGCAACAGGCCGTTGAGCTCGTTGCGCGACATGCGGATCGGCTTGCCGGTTTCGCGCGTCATGGTCGCGGCCAGCTGTTCGAGGTCGCGCACGACGCCTTCGCGAAAACGGGCGATGCAGGCCTTGCGGTCCTCCAGCCCGCGCGCTGCCCACGCGGGCTGCGCGGCGCGGGCCGCCTGCGCCTTCGCCGCTACGGATGCGGCGTCATCGGCCGGCAGGGCGATGACGAGTTCACCCGTCGCCGGGTTGTGGACATGGAGGTTGGTCATGGGTTGCGGGCCGCACGGGCGGCATGCAGGAAGTCGCGCAGCAGGGGCGTGTCGTCGACGACGCCCAGCTCCGGCCGATGGAACTCGGGATGCCACTGCACGCCGGCCACCCAGGACCGGCCCGCATGGCGGATGGCTTCGATCACGCCGTCGTCGGGGGAAACGGCCTCCACCTCGAAGCCGGGCGCGATGTCCTTGATGCCCTGGTGGTGCACGCTGTTGATCCTGTGGCGCCCGGCCTTCAGCAGCCCGGCGAGGCGCGTGCCCGGCAGCACGTCCACCTCGTGGAAGTTCAGGTCGTAGATCTCCGCGTCACGGTGCACGCGCGCGCCGGGCTTCTGCGTGGTGATGTCCTGGTAGAGCGTGCCGCCGTGGGCCACGTTGATCAGCTGCACGCCGCGGCAGATGCCGAACACGGGCTTGCCGGCGGCGGAGAAGGCGCGCACCAGCGCCATTTCGTATTCGTCGCGCAGGCGGTCGCCGTGCCACTCGGGACGCAGCGGCTCCTCGCCATAGCTGCCCGGCCAGACGTCGGCGCCGCCATGCATCAGGACGCCATCGAGCTCGCGCGCATAGTCCGCCGCGGTCACGTTGCCGCGGAAGGTCGGCCCGTCGAGCGAAGGGATCATCACGGGCAGCGCGCCTTCGGACATCAGCCAGTGCGCCGTCGACTGCTCGATCCAGAGCAGCGTCTTGGAAGGGGCCGCCTTGCGCTCGCCGTCCGGGTGGAAGAAGCAGGCGCTGATGCCGATCTTCAGCCGGTCCATCACATCGCCGCGGCGAAAAGCCGCTCGAAGTCCTGCGCCGTGCACGGACGGGGGTTGGTCTGGTGGCAGCTGTCCTTGAACGCGATGTCCACCAGCTTGGGGAAGTGCTCGCGCGTCACGCCGTGCGACGACAAGGTGCCGGTGATGCCGATGCTCTGCTTGAGCTGCTTCAGCCACGGCACGAACGCCTTGCCGCCGCCGGGCACGCGGCACACATGGGCCAGTTCCTCGAATTTCTCCGGCACCCGCTCGTGGTTCCACTCCAGCACGGCGTCGATCATCAGCGCGTTGGCCAGGCCGTGATGCAGGTCGCAGACGGCGCCGAGCGCATGCGCGCAGGAATGCACCGCGCCCAGGTCCTTCTGGAACGCGATCGCCCCCATCATCGAGGCCATCATCATGTCGCTGCGCGCGGCGATGTCGCCCGGCACCTGCACCGCGCGCTGCAGCGAGCGCGCCGCGATGCGCGCGCCCTCCAGCGCGATGCCGTCGCACAGCGGGTGGTACGCCGGCGAGAGATAGCTCTCGATGTTGTGCGTGAGCGCATCCAT
Organism: Comamonadaceae bacterium; assembly: GCA_004144865.1. Classification (GTDB taxonomy): domain Bacteria; phylum Pseudomonadota; class Gammaproteobacteria; order Burkholderiales; family Burkholderiaceae_C; genus Ramlibacter. Next base: position 23,925 of record SEAY01000004.1, on the reverse strand, counting down.
GCCGGTGGCGGCGGTCACGTGCGGCGGCAGCGCCAGCGTCAGCTCCGGGTCGGCGAAGACCTTGCGCGCCAGGATCTTCGGGCTGAACACCACGCGCTTGAGGTGGGTCGCGTCCTCGCTCACGACGGACGAGCGCCCCACCTCGGATCCGGTGCCAGCGGTGGTCGGAAGCGCGACGAAGTACGGCAGTTCCTTCTCGATCGCGCGCACCTTCGGGTGGTCCCACACGTACTCGATGATGTCGCCCTCGTGCGTCGCCGCCACGCCCACGACCTTGGCCACGTCGAGCGCCGCGCCGCCGCCGAAGCCGATCACGCAATCGGCGCGGTGCGCCTTGAACGCCGCCGCCCCCGCCATCACCTGGCTGGCCGTCGGGTTGCCGAACACACCGGAGAACACGGCCACGTCCAGCCCCCGCAGGTGGGAACGGAATTCCTCCAGCACCGGCAAGGCGCCCAGGGCCCTGTCGGTCACGATCAGCGGGCGCTTCAGGCCCTGCGCCAGCAGATGCGCCGCCACCTCCTTGCGGGCGCCGGGCCCGAACTGGATGGCGGTGGGAAAGGAGAAATTGGCGAGGCTCATGGGTTGCTGCGCAGGTCCAGGTGCATGTGGTTCTTGGCGAAGGAACGGCCCTCGACGCGCACGGCGTCGGGCTCGATCCCGAAGGAGCGGAAGCCCGCGGCCTCGTACAGCCGTCGGGCGCGGGCATTGCCCTCGGTGACGGTCAGCACCAGCGATTCGAGGCCGTTGGCGCGCGCGTGGCGGACCAGCGCATCGAGCAGGGCGCGGCCCACGCCCTGGCCGCCGACTTCGGGCGCGACATACATGCCCATCACCGTGGCCTTGTGGCGGCTCTTGGCTCGCAGTTCGCGCTCGAGGCCGACGAAGCCGTACAGCTCCGCGTGCTGGTACGCGCCCCAGAAAGGGTGGGCCGCGAGCCGCTGCGCCGCGGCCTCCACGGGCTGCTCGCGGTCTTCCGCGTAACTGGAGGTGAAAGCATCGGGGTGCTCCCGCAGGGCGCGCAGGCGCAAGGATCGGTACAGGGTCGCGTCGGCGGGTCCCAGCATTCGCACGAGCATCAGATGATCTCGAAGTAGCGCTTCAATTCCCAGTCGGTCACGCCATCCTGCCACTGGCGCCATTCCCATTCGCGCGTGGCGGCGTAGTGATCGACGAAGGTGTCTCCCAGCCAGTCGCGGGCGACCTGCGATTCGCGGAAGATGCGCGTGGTCTCTATCAGGGTGCGCGGTGCGCGCGGCACGTTCTCGCTGCCCTCGTTGGTGCCGGTGACCGGCGGCACGGTGAGCTTGAGCCCCTTTTCCACGCCGTGCATGCCGGCCGCGATGACGGCGGCCATGGCGAGGTACGGGTTGACGTCGGAGCCGGGGCAGCGCGTCTCCAGGCGCGTCGCCTTGGGCGAGCCGGCCAGCACGCGGAAGCTGGCGGTGCGGTTGTCGATGCCCCAGGTCGGCTTCACCGGCGCCCAGAAACCGTCGACCAGGCGCTTGTAGCTGTTGATGGTGGGCCACAGCATGGGCCCGAACTCCATCATGCAGGCCACCTGGCCGGCGAGGTAGCTCTCGAAGAGCGCGCTCATCTTGCGCGGCGAATTGCCGTCGTGGAAGAGGTTCTTCTTGCCGTCGGACAGGCTCTGGTGGATGTGGCCGCTGCAGCCGGGGTACTTCTGGCTCCACTTGGCCATGAAGCTGGGCATGATGCCGAAGCGTTTGCCGATCTCGCGCGCGCCGGTCTTGAACAGGATGGCGCGGTCGGCCTGCTCCAGCGCGGTCGAGAACCCGATCGCGACTTCGTAGACGCCGGGCCCGGTCTCGGTGTGCAGCCCTTCGATCGGCACGTCGAAGGCGAGCATCTCGTCCATCAGCGCGTTGAAGAAGCCCGGGTTGTCGGCCATGCGCAGCAGCGAGTAGCCGAACATGCCTGGCGTGATCGGCTCCGGCGGAGCACCGTTCTTCGCGGCCCAGGTATGCGGGGTCTCGCGGAAGTTGAACCACTCGAATTCCATGCCGCACATGGGCTGGAAGCCGAGCTTCTCGGCGCGCGCCAGCACGCGCTTGAGCGTCTGGCGCGGGCACACGGGATGCGGCGAGCCGTCCGCGTTTACGAACTCGCCGAGGAAGAACGGCACGCCGTTGTCCCAGGGCACGTTGCGAGCCGTGCCGAGGTCCACGCGCGCAAGCGCATCCGGAAAGCCGTGCTGCCAGCCGGTGACGCTCGTGTTGTCGTAGGTGACGTCATGCGCGTCCCAGCCGAACACCACGTCGCAGAAGCCGAAGCCGCCTTCGGCCGCGCCCTCGAACTTGTCGATGTGCAGGTACTTGCCGCGCAGGATGCCGTCGATGTCGCTGACGGCCACCTTCACCTTGGCGGCGCCGCTCTTCTTCAGCTTCTCGAGCGCGGGATGGTTCTGGCTGGCCACTGGCGCGGACTCCCTGGGGACTGGACGTTGTGCGTTCCAATCTTGACAGCGTTCCGCGCGGCTGTGGGGCGCAAGCGCCCGCCGCCGTGGCAGCGCACGGCGCGGGTGTGTATGAAAGTGAAAGGCGCGCTCAGCCCGCGCGGTCTTGCTGCGGGAGAGCGGGGTCCGATTCCGGGGCGGCGTCCTCCCCATGGCTGGCGGTGCGCGCGTTCGCGCTGCTCTCGCTCAGCAAGGCGAGCTGTTGTTGCAGCATCTCGCGCTGCAGCGGCCGGCCCAGTTCCTTGGTGTACCAGGCCACCTCGAACTCGCGCTTGGCCCCTTGTCGATTCAACTTCCTGTCGGGCATCCATGCAGGATAGCGAGCGGGCGCTCACATTCTGTAGGTGTCCGCTGCAATGCCTGTGGGAGTTGTCCCACGCGCACACGCGCCGGAAGTCGTCAACGGAAGAGGCAGCATGACGACAGCGCGCTCGGTGCGCAGTACGGCCGCGCTGCCATCGTTGCGATGCGCACGCGGCGTGCGTACGATGGTCCTCCCTTGGGTTCGCTGGAGGGTCTTTCGTGGCTACTCATCGCGACATCGCCGCAAGGCGCACGGTGGCCCTCGTGGGTCCCAGCGCCGCCGGCAAGACCAGCCTGGCCGAAGCCTTGCTGTGGAAGGCCGGGGCGTTGGGTATCCCCGGCAGCGTCGACAAGGGCACCACGGTGTCCGACCAGGACCCGATGGAGAAACGGTCCTTCCGCTCGCTCAACACGACCCTGCTGCACTTCGAGCACCGGGGCATCACCACCCACCTCGTCGACACGCCCGGCGCGCCGGATTTCCTCGGCCAATCACTGCCCGCGCTGGAGGCGGTGGAGACCGCGGCGATCGTGATCAATGCCGCCAACGGCATCGAGCCGATGGCGGTGCGGATGATGGAGTGGGCCAGGCAGCGCGAGCGCGACCGCATCATCATCGTCAACAAGATCGACGGGCAGGGCTTGAACCTGCAGGCGCTGGTGGGCGAGATCCAGGCGGCGTTCGGCCGCGAATGCCTGCCCCTCAACCTGCCGTCGCAAAAGGGCGAGCGGGTGCTCGACTGCTTCTGGAAGATGAAGGACGACGGGCCGCCGCCCGACTTCTCCTCGGTGGAGCAGGCGCACCGCGCGCTGGTGGAGCAGGTGGTGGAGGTGGACGCCGCGTTCGTCGAGCGCTACCTCAACGACGGCGACGTCGACCCGGCGGAACTCCACGCCCCGCTGGAGCAGGCGCTGCGCGAAGGGCACCTGGTGCCGATCTGCTTCGTGTCCTCGCGCACCGGCGCGGGCGTGCCCGAGCTGCTGGACGTGATCGAGCGCCTGCTGCCGGACCCCACCGAGAGCAATCCGCCCGCTTTCCTCGAGGGCGAAGGCGACGCGGCCAAGCCCATCGAAGCGGTGGTCGATCCCGCCAGGCACGTGCTCGCGCACGTGTTCAAGATCACGCAGGATCCCTACGTCGGCAAGATGGGGGTGCTGCGCGTGCACCAGGGCACGGTGACGCGCGACAGCCAGCTCTACGTGGGCGATGGCCGCCGCCCTTTCAAGGTGGGCCACCTCTTCATGCTGCAGGGCAGGGAGCTGAAGGAGGTGGCGAAGGCGGTGCCGGGAGACCTCTGCGCCATCGCGAAGGTGGAGGAACTGCACTTCGACGCGGTGCTGCACGACGCCGCGGAAGACGCGCACATCCACCTGAAGCCGCTGGAGTTTCCGGTCCCGGTGCACGGCCTCGCGATCGAGCCGAAGCGCCGCGGTGACGAGCAGCGCCTGCACGACATCCTGCAGAAGCTGGTGAGCGAGGACCCGTGCCTGCGGGTCGACCATGTGGCGAGCACCAACGAGACCGTGGTGTACGGCCTCGGCGAACTGCACCTGCGCACGCTGCTGGAGCGCCTGACCGAGGTGCACAACTGCCAGGTGGAAACGCGGCCGCCGCGCATTGCCTACCGCGAGACCATCATGGGCAACGCAGAAGGCCACCACCGGCACAAGAAGCAGACCGGCGGCGCCGGCCAGTTCGGCGAGGTGTACCTGCGCATCGAGCCGTTGCCGCGCGGCAGCGGCTTCCAGTTCGCGGATGAAGTCAAGGGGGGCGCCATCCCGCACAACTTCATGCCGGCGGTGGAGAAGGGCGTGCGCCTCGCGATGGACCAGGGCGTGGTGGCCGGCTATCCCTTGGTGGACCTGAAGGTGACGGTGTACGACGGCAAGCACCACACCGTGGACAGCAAGGAGATCGCCTTCGTGCAGGCCGGCAAGAAGGCGCTGATCGAGGCGGTGCAGGCTGCGCGTCCCTGCGTGCTGGAACCCATCGTGGACGTGGAGATCTCCGCGCCGGAAGAGAACATGGGGGACATCACCGGCGACCTCGCGGCGCGCCGCGGACAGGTGAACGGCACCCAGTCCACGTCGGCCGGCACGCTGACCGTGCTGGCGCAGGCGCCGCTGTCGGAGCTGGCGAGTTACCAGTCGCGGCTGAATTCCCTCACCGGCGGCCAGGGCCGCTACACGATCGCGTTCAGCCACTACGAGGCGGTGCCACCCACCGTGCAGTCGCAGCTCGCCTCGAAATTCCAGCTGCGCGACGACAGCTGACGCGGCTTACTGGAAGCCGCGACCCCGCCCGCCCTCGTCGCGCTGGCCGCGACCGCCGCGGTCATCCCGGTCGTCCCGGATCGCGCGGCCGCCGCGGTCGCCCCGATCACCTCGATCACCCCGATCACCTCGGTCGGCGCGGCCATTCCCGCGTCCGTTGTCGCCATCGCGCCGGCGCTCGCGTTCGAAGCCGCCCGTGCTGCGCTCCTGCTGGCGATACACCCGCTCCTGCTGCACGCGCGGATCGTCCTGGCGGCGCTGCTGCTCGGCCTGGCGGATCTGCCGGCGCGCGTCGCGCTCCGCGTCGGATTGCAGCCGATCCTGCTCGCGCTGGGCACGGTACTGCTCGCGCACGGCAGGCGGCACCTCCCGCCGCGCCCATTCGCGCGGCTGCACGGCAACGGGCGGCGCCGCCTGCAGGCGCGGCTGCGCCCGGGTCTCGCGCTCGCGGCGGAAGTCGGGACGCTGCGGCACGGCGTCGAGGCGCGCGCGGCCCACGCGATCGGGCTCCACCCGCTGCCACTGCCGATGCACCGGCCGGCCGCGGCGGAAATCGTCCTCGCGCACCGCCGTGATGGCAAAGGGGCGCTGGCGCCACACATGGTTGTGCGTGTTGCGCGGGTGCGCGCGCAGGTCGATGCGGTGGTTGGCGTAGCCCACGTAACGCGGCGAGGTGCGGTACCACGGCCACCAGGCTTCGCCGGGGGCGAGCGGATACCAACCCACCCCCGGGCCGGAGCCGATGGTGAAGCTCACGCCGGAGCCGCCGTCGCCGAAGAACGCCACCAGCGCCGGCGCATACACCGGCCGCGGCGCCATGGGTCCCGGTACCCAGGCCCAGCGGGGGCCGATCATCGTCCAGCGCCCGTAGTGGAAGGGCGCGAAGCCCCAGGGCGCATCGTCGATCCAGGTCCAGCCCCAGGGCGCGACCCAGGACCAGTGGCCGTAGCGGTAAGGCGCCCAGTCCTGCACCACGACCTGCGGGTACCAGACGGTCCCGTAGTTCGCGTCCTGGCTCCAGGTGCCGTACTGGTCGAGCTGGGCGGCACCGACCACCCCGCGCGGCACGTAGCGCCCCGCGATCGCCTGGTCCTCCGCGCGGTTGCGGCTCGCGGCCCAGGCCCCGAAATCGTCCTGGCCGAGCCGCTGCGCGTTCACCTGCGCCAGGGCGCGACCGCTGAAAGTGCCTTGCTGCCCGGCGGCCAGCTGCACGCTCTGGCCGCCTTCGCCGTACAGCGCCGCGCGTCCGCTCGCCACCACCACGCGCGTTTCGCCGCTGCGCGGATCCACGTCGATGCGGTAGTCACCGGACTGCAAGGCCCGGAAAGCCAGGTTGGGCGTGTCGATCTCGAAGTTCTCGCCCGGCGCGAGCTCACGCACGCGCGCGTTGACGGTGCCCTGCTGCAGGATGAACTGCGCGCTGCCCTCGTCCAGTTCGCTGAAGCCCAGGTGGCTTTGGCCGTCCACGTGCAGCGTGGCGGTGCCCAGCTGCAGCTCGGCGCGCGCGCCGCGATCACTCCAGATGCGGTCGCCGCCGGTCAGCGGCCGGTTCTGCGGCAGCTCGGTCCATTCCTCTTCGCCCTGCGGCGCGAAGACCACGCTGCCCTGGCGAGCGCTCATGTGCGCCACGCGCGAGGGCGGATCGGCCTCGTCCTGCGCGAAGGCGGACGCGGCCAGGGTCAGCAACAGCAGCGCCGCTGCCCAGGGCAGGCTGCGCCAGAAGGTTCGTGAAGCGGCGAAGGGCATGGCGTGCAACTCACGGAATCGGATGATCCCTCAACGCGCCAGCCTGCGCCACGGCGGTAAAGGCAGCGTAAATGGCGCAACGGGCCCGATGACCGGCCCGGGGCCACGTGACTTCTTCACGGCGGTCAACCGCGGAAGATCGACTCCAGGTCCGCCTCGCCGTTGTTCTGGTCGAGTTGCAGGCTGCCCTCGATGTGGTCCAGGTGGTCCAGCATCAGCTTCTCGGCGCGTGCGCGGTCGCGGCGGGCCACCGCGTCGATGATCGTCTGGTGCTCGTCCTCCCGGCAGCTCTTGGCCGTGGGCGCGTCGTACAGGAAGATGGTCAGGCAGGTCAGCATGCACAGTTCGCGCATGCTGCGCGCCAGCGCGGAGTTGCCGGCCAGCTCCGCCACCAGGGTGTGGAACTCGCCCGAGAGCCGGATGATGGCCCGCTTGTCGCCGCGGCGCCGGGCGTCGGCCTCGAGCTCCACGTGCGAACGCAGGCGGTTGATCTTCTCGGGAGTCAGCGTGTCCACCAGCCGCCGCAGGACGGCGGGCTCGATCAGCCGCCGGGCCTCGAAGGTGTCGCGCGCCTGCTCGATGGTGGGCTTGGCCACGTACGCACCGCGCTGCGGGAACAGCTCCACGATCTGCTCGTGGGCCAGGCGCGCCAGCACCTCGCGGATGCGCGCGCGGCTCACGCCGAAGATGTCCGCCAACCGCTCCTCGCCCAGCTTGGTGCCGGGGTGCAGGCGGTGCTCGAGGATGGCGACGTAGATCCGCTCGTAGATCTCGTCCAGGGACTTCTCGCGCTCGGCGGGGCCGCCAGGCGTCTTGCGCGGACTTTCGGGCATGGGTCGCTTGCTGGCGTTGCGGGGGGACAGGGCGGCGGGCATTCTATCGGCGGTCCGCGCGCCGCGCGGCTTCAGGTCCATTGGAACAGCTCCCCCCAGCCGACTATGCCCGCGGGCGAGGCGCCGGCCGCGCGGACCATGCCCCACACCGTGGTGCTCACGGTGTCCAGCAAGGGAATCCCCAGCTCGCGTTCGATGGCCGGCGCGAGCTGCGCGGCGTGCAGGTTGGTGCAGAAGGTGGTGATGGCCTCGGGCCGGGCGGCCGTCACCTCGCGCATCAGCGCCGCCAGGGTTTCCGGCGCGACGCCGGCGAAGTCGTGGTTCACGCGGATGCCCAGGTGGCGCTCGGCGACGACCTCGATTCCGAGCGCCCGGTAGTTCTCCACGATGCGCTCCTGCACGTCCGCGGTATAGGGCGTGACGAGGGCGAGCCGACGAATGCCGCGCAGCGCGAGCAGTTCGTTCAGGGCGAGCACCGCCGTCGTGGCGGGGATGCCCGTGCGCTCGCGGATCCGGCGCACGAGGGCGCGGTCGCGCTCGAACCCCAGCCAGCCGGAAGACGTGCCGCTCCAGCCGATCACGTCCACCTTGGCGTCCGCCAGCAGCTCGGCGGCCGCGAGGATGGGCGCGTCGTCGAACTGACCCAGCGCCGCGGCATCGAGCGCGATCTCGGTCACGCGAAAGCGCGAGAAATGCACGCTCGCGCCGGGCAGGGCGCCCACGATGGCGGCCGTCAGAGGCTCCAGCGCGGTATTGGAGGAGGGGGTCAGCACCCCGAGGCGCAACGGTCGGGTCACGGGATCGGTCTCCAGCAGCCTTCGGGCTGCCCTGCAGTATGGATGGCGGCAAGCGCCGGTACGACGGCATTTTGCTTCAAATTGTCGACATTGGTGTAAACACCGAAGCTGCCGCCGCCGTCGTCCACCATAGTTGCCACGCCGGCATACCCGCCACGCCCCGCCCTCGGGGTGGCCCGGAAGTTGCACTTGCTCCCTTGAATCCCATGAACGACCTGCTCCTCGTTTTCCGCCGCACCCGCATGAAGTTGTCGACAATGTTGTCTGCACTCCAACGGGGTGAAGTCCGCACCATCGCGGTGCCCACCGGAGGCGCGCATGGCTGACACCGCGCTCGACCTGGTGATCCGCAACGCCCGCGTGGCGACGGCCAGCGACACGTTCTCCTGCGACATCGGCATCCGTGCCGGGCGCATCGCACTGCTGGGAGAAGGCCTGCCGGCCGGAGCGCGCGAGATCGACGCCGCCGGCCGCACCGTCACCCCGGGCGGCGTGGACGCGCACTGCCACCTCGACCAGCCGATGGAAGGCCCGGCGAAGATGGCCGACGATTTCCTCACCGGCAGCCGCTCGGCGGCGTGCGGCGGCACCACCACGATCATCCCGTTCGCGGCGCAGATGAAGGGCCAGTCGCTCGAAGCCGCCGTGGTGGACTACCACGGGCGCGCCGAGGGCAAGGCGTGCATCGACTACGCCTTCCACCTGATCGTGAGCGATCCCACGCCCGCAGTGCTCACGAAAGAGCTGCCCGCGCTGATCGCCCAGGGCTACACGTCGTTCAAGGTCTACATGACCTACGACGACCTGAAGCTCGATGACGCGCAGATCCTGGACGTGCTGGACGTCGCCCGCACCCACGGCGCGCTGGCCATGGTCCACGCCGAGAACGCCGACTGCATCGAGTGGCTCACCAAGCGCCTGGAGGCGGCCGGACGCACGGCGCCGCGCTGGCATGCGCACGCGCGGCCCATGCTCGTGGAGCGCGAGGCGACCCATCGCGCCATCGCGCTGTCCGAGCTGGTGGACGTGCCGATCCTCATCGTGCACGTGTCGGGCCGCGAGGCGATCGAGCAAATTCGCTGGGCGCGCGCCCACGGACTGAACGTGTTCGCCGAAACCTGCCCACAGTACCTGTTCCTTACCGCCGAGGACCTCGGCATCGACGACAGCTACCTGGGCGCGCGCTGCATCTGCAGCCCGCCGCCGCGCGACAAGGCCAACCAGGAAATCATCTGGGACGGCCTGGGTGACGGCCTGTTCACCGTGTTCTCCTCCGACCATGCGCCCTTCCGCTACGAGGATCCGCAGGGCAAGAAGATCGGCGGCCAGGAAGTTGCCTTCCGCCACATCCCCAACGGCATCCCCGGGCTGGAGACGCGGCTGCCGCTGCTGTATTCCGAAGGCGTGCTCGGCGGCCGCATCACGCTGCAGAAGTTCGTCGAGCTCACCGCCACCAACCCTGCGAAGGCCTACGGCCTGCACCCGCGCAAGGGCACGATCGCGGTGGGCAGCGACGCCGACCTGGTGGTGTGGGACGAGCGGGAGACGACGCTGGACAACGCAAAGCTGCACCACGCGGTGGACTACACGCCCTACCAGGGCATGAAGCTCGCTGCCTGGCCCGGCCTCACGCTCTCGCGCGGCGAGGTGGTGTGGGACGGTCAGAAGTTCACCGGCCAGGCCGGCCGGGGCAAGTTCCTGCCCTGCGGCACGCCCTCCCTGCTGCCCCGGCGCACCTGAAGGGAACGACGATGCGCGTGCTGCTGATCAACCCCAACATCTCCGACAGCGTGTCGGACCTGATAGCCGCCGAGGCACGGCGCAGCGCTTCGCCCGGCACCGAGATCGAAGTGCTGACGGCGCCCCTCGGCGTCGCCTACATAGAGACGCGTTTCGAGGCGATGCTGGGTGCGTACGCAGCGGCGCAGCTTGCGGCGGAGCACTGCGCGCGCGCCGACGCCATCGTGGTGGCCGCCTTCGGCGACCCGGGCCTCGCCGCGCTGCGCGAAGTGATGCCCGTGCCCGTGACCGGTATGACGCAGGCGGCGCTCGCCAGCGCGCACCTGCTGGGCCACCGCATTTCCATCATCGCGATCTCGCAGCGCATCCAGGCCTGGTACCGCGAGGTGGTCGAAAGCTACGGCTTCGGCAGCCGCCTCGCCAGCATCCGCGCGCTGGACCGCCCGCTCTCCAGCATAGGCGGCGTGCAGGAAGAACACGCGCAGGCCCTGAAGGCGCTGGCCGAACGCGCGGTCGCCGAGGACGGCGCCGAAGTGATCATCCTGGCGGGCGCGCCGCTCGCCGGCCTCGCGCGCTCGCTGCAGGGCCAGCTGCCGGTGCCGGTGGTCGACGGCGTCTCCAGCGCCGTGCGCCACGCCGAAACCCTGGCCGCCTTGAAGCCGGGCCGCGCCCGGCGCGGCAGCTTCGCCATGCCGCCCGCCAAACCCCACCGCGGCCTGCCCGACGCGATCGCGCGGCTGCTCGATTCCCCTCGCTGAAACCACAGGAACGCCCATGAAGCCCTCCCTCGCCCGCGTCGCCATCGCCGCCCTGCTCGCTGCCGGCTGCGCCTTGCCCGCCGCCGCGCAGCAGAAGCTGCAGATCGCCGGCAACTTCGCCACCGAGCATCCTTCCAGCGTCGCCGTGGAGCAGGTGTTCCGCAAGGAAGTCGCCCGCCTCACCAACAACCAGCTGCAGGTGGACGTGTTCCCCGCCATGCAGCTGGGCGGCGCGAAGGAGAACGTCGATGCGGTGCGCTCCGGCACGCTGGCCCTCACCTGGGTCGGCGCGGCGTTCCTCTCGCGCATCGCGCCCGAGCTGGAAGCCGTGAGCCTGCCGTTCGTGTTCGCCAACCGCGAGTCGGCCTTTCGCGTGATCGACGGCCCCGTGGGCGACGCGATCGACAGGAAGCTGCAGGCCAAGGGCTTCGTCTCGCTGGGCTGGATGGAGCTGGGCATGCGCCACGTCACCAACAGCAAGGGGCCGATCCGCACGATGGCGGACCTCAAGGGCCTGAAGGTGCGGCTGCAGCCGAACGAGACCCACCTCAACACCTTCCGCGCGCTGGGCGCCAACCCGGTGGCTATGGACGTGAAGGAGCTGTACTCCGCGCTCGAGCAACGCGTGGTGGACGGCCAGGAGAACCCCTACACGGTGATCTCCGCCAGCCGCTTCGGCGAAGTGCAGAAGCACCTGTCCAACACGGGTCACTTCTTCGATTTCATCGCCGTCGTCGCCAGCAAGAAGGCCTTCGAGCAGATGAAGCCCGAGCACCAGAAGGCGGTGCGCGAGGCGATGACCGCCACCATCACCTACCAGCGCAAGCTGGCGGCGGAGCAGGATGCCGCGAAGTTCGCCGAACTGAAGGCGAAGATGACCTTCACGGAAGTCACCCCGGCCGCCCGCGAGGAAATGCGCAAGGCTTCGCTGCCCGTCATCGAGGACGTGAAGAAGCGCGCCGGCGCCGAGCTGGTGAACCAGGTGCTGGGCGAGGCCGCCAAGCACTGAAGCCATGGAGACCGAAGCCGTGGAACATGCCCTGCCCCTGCCGGCCGTGAGCGCGCCCACCGCCTGGCCGCTGCGCCTGCTGCGCGTCGCCGACCGCGCCCTCACCGCCGTGCTGGTGGCGGCCGTCGCCACGATGGTGGCCGTGGTCTCGGCACAGGTCGCGCTGCGCTACGGCTTCAACCGCTCCATCGACTGGGCCGACGAAGTGGGCCGCCTCGCCTTCGTCTGGTCGATCTTCCTGGCCATTCCGCTGGGCGTACGCGACGGGGCCCACATCGGCATCGACCTGCTGGTGGACAAGCTGCCGGCCACCGGCCAGTCGCTGCTGCGCCGCGCGGGCGCCGCCCTTGGCGCGGCGATGATGGGCGCGATCTGCTGGGCCGCCATCCGAACGTGCCTGGAGCAATGGGACGAACTGATGTCCACCGTGGACATCAGCGTCGCCTGGTTCATCGTGCCGGTCGCCGTGGGCGCGCTGTTCAGCGCCTTCCACCTGCTGCACGTCGTCGTCGCCGGGCCGCCCGTCAAGCGCGCGGGAGGTGCGGAATGAGCGGGGCCGTGATCGCCGGCTTCATGGGCCTGTCGCTGCTGGGCCTGCCGATCGCCTTCGCCATGGGCGTGGCCGCGCTGCTCGCGCTGCTGGCCACCGGCGTCGACCTGACCATGGTGCCTCAGCGCATGATGCACGCGGTCAACTCCTTCCCGCTGATGTCCATTCCCTTCTTCATGCTCGCCGGCGAGCTGATGATCAAGGCGGGCATCGTGGAGCGGCTGATCACGCTGGCCAACGCCATCGTCGGGCGGGTGCGCGGTGGCCTCGCCCAAGTCACCATGCTGTCCGGCGCCGGTCTCGCGACGGTGTCGGGCGCGGCGGTGTCCGACGCGAGCGCGCTGTCCGCCACGCTGGTGCCCTCGCTGGCCAAGGTGTACGACAAAGGCTTCGCCACCGCGATCGTGGCCGCCGCCGCCAACCTCGGCCCCATCATCCCGCCGAGCGGCGCGATGATCGTCTACGCCTTCATGGCGGGCTCCTCGGTGTCGGTGGGCGGCATGTTCATGGCGGGCGTCGTGCCCGGCCTCATCATCACCGTGGGCTTCATGGCCCTGTGCTCGTGGATCGCCACTCGCCGCGGCTGGGCCGTCACGGGCGAGCCTTTCCGCCTGCGCGTGGTACTCGCGGAGCTGCGCCGCTCCGCCATCGTGCTGGCCATGCCGGTGCTGGTGATCGGCGGCATCGTGGGCGGCGCCTTCACCGCCACCGAGGGATCCGCGATCGCGGTGGTCTACGCCGCCTTGCTCGGCTTCTTCGTCACCCGCACGCTCAAGCCTTCGGACCTGCCCGGCATCGTGGTGCGGGCGGCGATCACCACCGCCATGGTGGGCGCGCTGATCGCCTTCGCCTCCGTCATCACCTACCTGATGACGGTGGACCTGCTGCCGCAGAAGCTCACGGCGCTGCTCACCGGCTTCACCGACAGCGGGCTGGTTTACCTGTTGCTGGTGTCCGTGCTGCTGTTCGTGGTGGGCATGTTCCTCGAGTCGAACGCCGCCTACATCATGCTGGTGCCGCTGCTGCACCCCATCGCCCTGCAGTTCGGGCTGGACCCGCTGCACTTCGGCTTCCTCTTCGTGCTCAACCTGGTGATCGGCATGCTGACCCCGCCGGTGGGGGTCGTGCTGTTCGTCGTCTGCGGCATCACCGGCGTGCGCATGCGCGAGCTGGTCGCCAACGTCTGGCCCTTCATCGCGCTGATGTACGCGGTGCTGGCGGCCTGCATGCTGTTCCCGCCCCTGGTGACCGCGTTGCCGCGCGCGCTGGGTTACTGATCCCTTCCGCCACTCCCGAGGAGTCCCATGTCCGCCCTCTCCCTCCGATCCCTGGCCGCCCTCGCGGTCGCCGCCGCCCTGGCGCTGCCCGCTGCCGCGCAGGAGCGCATCAAGTTCAAGGCCATCGGCCAGCCGCTGGCCACGGGCCTGATCCAGAAGAACAAGGAACAGCCCTTCTTCGAGAATTTCGCCCAGCGCACGGGCATCGCGGCGGACGTCGACTACAAGCCGATCGACACGCTGGGGCTGAAGGACACCGAGCAGCTGCGCGTGATGAAGGCCGGCCTGTTCGACATCGTGTCGCTGCGCGTGTCGCAGAATTCGCGCGACGAGCCCACGCTGCTGGGCCTCGACCTGGTCGGCGCCTCGCCCGACTACGCCACCGGGCGCAAGGTGGCCGCGGCCTACTTCGACACCATCGACGCCCGCCTGCAGAAGCAGTTCAACGTCAAGCTGCTGGGCGTATGGCCGTTCGGCCCGCAGATCCTGTTCTGCAAGAAGCCGATCACGCAGCTGGCCGACGTGAAGGGCATGAAGGTCCGCGTGTACGACCAGAACCTGGCCAAGTTCATCGAGATGGTGGGCGGCACGCCGGTGCCCGTGTCCTTCGCCGACACCCACCAGTCGCTGTCGCTGGGCGTGGTCGATTGCGCGATCACCGGCCCCAGCTCCGCCAACTCCGCCGGCTGGCCGGAGGTGACGACACACCAGCTGCCCCTGGGCTTCCAGATGGCGCTGAACGGCTATGCGATCTCGCTGAAGGCCTGGAACCAGCTCAAGCCCGACCAGCAGGCCAAGCTGAAGACCGCCTTCGAGGGCCTGACCAGCGACATCTGGACCTACTCCGAGCAGCTGTTCCAGGACGCCCTGAACTGCAACGCCGGCAAGGACCCCTGTACCACCGGCAAGAAGTTCAAGCTGGTGAACGTGCCCGTCTCGCCCGCCGACGGCGAACTGATCCGCAGCGCAGTGAGCAAGGTGTCGCTGCCGGCCTGGTCCGAGGTGTGCGACAAGTCCAACGCCGACTGCTCGAGGCAATGGAAAGCCACCGTCGCACCGGTGCTGGGGCTGAAGTGAACCACGGCGCGTCCCTCGTGGAGCAGGAGGAAGGCGCGCCGCGCGCGTCCTCCCCCGCGGCCGCCGGCGTGAAGGAGCACATCGAGACCGTGCTGGCCTGGCTGTTCGGCGGCATCTTCATCGCGCTGGCCCTGGTCGTCACGGTGGAGACGATCTCGCGCAAGGTCTTCAACGTGTCGCTGCAGGGCGCCGACGAGCTGGGAGGCTACGCGCTCGCGGTCGGCTCGACGATCGCCTTCAGCCTGGCCCTGATGGGCCGCAACCATATCCGCGTGGACGTGTTCCACGGGATGTTCCCGCCCCGGGCGCAAGCCTTCCTGAACTGGATCTCCATCGTCAGCATGGCCGCCTTCGGCGCCTTCGTCGCCTGGGTGGCGACCAAGGTGGTTGCCGACACCCTGGAGTACGGCAGTACGGCGCAGACCCCCTGGGCGACGCCCCTGATCTGGCCGCAATCCGTGTGGTACGCCGGGCTGGTGATCTTCGCCCTGGTGGCCACCGGCTACGCCCTGCGCGCCACGCTGCTGCTGGCGCGAGGCCGCATCGCGACGCTCAACACCGATTTCCATCCGAAGAGCGCGAAGGAAGAGCTCAAGGAAGAACTGGACGACCTGGCCAGCCGGCAGGCCGCCGAAGGAGTCAAGCCATGAGCCTTCCCTTCTTCGGCCTCGCCTTCACGGCGATGCTGGGCATGATGCTCGTCGGCCTGCCCATCGCCGTCTCCATGGCTCTGGTGGGCATCATCGGCGGCATTGCCGCCTATGGCGCGCCTTTCATGGACTCGATCGCGCCCGTGGTCTGGGGCGTGCACAACGAGAACCTGCTCACCTGCATCCCGCTGTTCGTGCTGCTCGGCGAGCTGCTGCTGCGCTCGGGCATCGCCGACCGCATGTACATCGCGCTGTCGGCCTGGCTGGGCCGCCTGCCCGGCGGGCTGCTGCACACCAACATCGGCAGCTGCGCGCTGTTCGCGGCCACCTCGGGGTCTTCGGTGGCGACCGCGGCGACGGTCGGCACGGTGGCCCTGCCCTCGCTGCAGCGGCGCGGCTATTCGATGCGCGGTGCGCTCGGCAGCCTCGCCGCCGGCGGCACGCTGGGGATCCTGATCCCGCCCAGCGTGAACATGATCGTCTACGGCTCGCTCACCAACAACTCGATCGGCCAGCTGTTCATCGCCGGCATCATCCCCGGCCTGCTGCTCACCGCGCTGTTCATGCTGTACATCGGCATCTCCAGCATCATGAGTGGCGAGGTGATGCGCGAGGCGAAGGTGCCGCTGGCGGACAAGCTGCGCAGCCTGGTGCACCTGGTGCCGCCCCTGGTGGTGTTCGGCATCGTCATGGGCAGCCTCTACTTCGGGATCGCGACCACCACGGAGAGCGCGGCGCTCGGCGTGATGGCCGCGCTGGGCTTCGTCTGGCATTCGGGCAAGATGAGCCGCGAGCTGCTGCGCAACTGCTTCATTTCCACCGCGCGGGTGAGCGGCATGATCCTGCTGATCATGACGGCCGCCTTCGTCCTCAACCTGGCCATCAGCCTGACCGGGGTTGCCGAGGCGATGACCAAGTGGGTGACCAGCCTGGGGCTGACGCCGACGGGGCTGATCCTGGCCCTGATCGTGTTCTACCTGGTCCTGGGCATGTTCATGGACGTGCTGTCCATGCAGGTGGCCACCATTCCCATCACCTACCCGATCGCGGTGGCGGTCGGCATCGACCCGATCTGGTTCGGCATCTTCATCGTGCTGATGTGCGAGCTGGGCCTGATCACGCCGCCGGTGGGCATGAACCTGTTCGTGGTGCACGGCATCCGCCCCGACCAGGGCGGGATCGAGGACGCGATCTGGGGCGCGCTGCCCTACGCGCTGATCATGATCGCGTTCACGCTGCTGCTGCTGGCGGTGCCGCAGCTCGTGACCTTCCTGCCCTCGAGGATGTGAGCCCCATGCCGACGCAAGACCTGTGGCGCCTGCCCGCCACCGAACTGCAGCGCCGCTACCGCGACGGCAGCCTGACCCCGGTCGCGGTGGCGCAGGCCTGCCTGGCGCGGCTGGAGGCGGTGAACCCACGCCTGAACGCCGTGGTGGCGCGGCGCGACCCCGACTTCCTGCGCGAGGCCGCGGTGTCCACGGAGCGCCACGCACAGGGCCGGCCGCTTTCGCCGCTGGACGGCATCCCGCTGACGGTGAAGGACAGCCTCTACACCGCCGACCTGCCGACCACCTGGGGTTGCCGCGCGCTGCGCGAGCACGCCACCGGCCAGGACGAACTGTCCGTGGCGCGGGCCCGCGCGGCCGGCGCGCTGATCGTCGGCAAGACCAATGTGCCGGAGTTCGCGCTGGAGGGCTACACGGCCAACCCGGTGTTCGGGGTCACGCGCAACCCCTGGAACCCGGCGCTGACGCCGGGCGGCTCCACCGGCGGCGGGGTGGCCGCGGTGGCGGCCGGGATCGCTCCGCTCGCGATCGGCCAGGACGGCGGGGGCTCGATCCGCCGGCCGGCCTCGCACACCGGGTTGGTCGGGCTCAAACCCAGCCTGTCGGCCGTGCCGCGCGAGCACGTGCTGCCCAGCCTGCTGCTGGACTTCGAGGTGATCGGGCCGCTTGCGCGCACGGTCGCCGACGCCCGGCTGCTGTTCGAGATCATGCGCGGGCCGGCTGCCGTGGATCGCTCCTCCCTCGCGGCGGAGCAGGCGCGGGCGCAGGGCCAGCCTGCCGTCCGCCGCATCCTCTACGTCGAGCGCTTCGGCACGGCGCCCCTGGATCCGCAGGTGGCCGCGAGCGTGGGACAGGCGGTGCGCCGGCTCGCGGACCTGGGCCACCCGGTCGAAGCTGGCGCCTTGCCGCTCGACCTCGACTTCTTCGCCGAAGCCTGGCCGCAGATCGGCCAGGCCGGCCTGGCACAGATGTTCGACCGCCATCCGGCGTGGGCACGCGAGGCCTCGGGCAAGTACCTCGAGATGGCCGAGAAGGGCCGCGCGATTCCCGCGGCGCGCCTGTGGCAGATCCTCGAGCAGGTGAAGAAGCTGCGGCGCGATGCCGCCGGCCTCTTCGACCGTTTCGACGCGATCGTGCTGCCCGCGGCGGCGGCCCTGCCGTGGAAGGCCGAAGATGCCTATCCCACGCACATCGCCGGCCAGGAAGTCGGACCGCGCGGCCACGCGGTCTATACCGGCTGGGTCAATGCGGCGGGCCTGCCCGCGCTGGCGTTGCCCTGCGAGCCCTCGCGCGAGGGCCTGCCGATCGGGATGCAGGTGGTGGGACGCTACGGCGGCGACGACGTGCTGCTGGACCTGGGCGCGGCCTACGAGGCGGCGCATCCGTGGTCGCACCGGTGGCCTGCCCTGTAGCGGGCTTTGCTGCGCTGCAGCGAGTCCATCCCTTTCAGGCAAAAGCGTTTCGACTTGGCATGCGGCGGGTGCAGGCGTAGTCTGCCCCCGCACGCCGAGGTGGCATGCCAACCAAGAGAAAGAGGAGACTGACATGGCCAAGATCCTGATCCTGGGCGCTTCCTACGGCTCGCTGCTGGCTTCCAAGCTGCTGTTTGGCGGCCACGAGGTGAAGCTCGTCTGCCTGCCGGCCGAGGCCGACCTGATCAACAGCGAGGGCTTCCGCGTCCGCATGCCGGTGCGCGGCCGCGCCGAACAGGTCGAGATCGATTCGCGCAAGCTGCCCGGCAAGGTGTCGGCCGGCGGCACCGGCGACGTGAACCCGGCCGACTACGACCTCGTCGGCCTGGCGATGCAGGAGCCGCAGTACCGCTCGCCGGGCGTGCGCGAGCTGCTGGCGGAGGTGGGGCGCTCGCGCGTGCCCTGCATGTCGATCATGAACATGCCGCCGCTGCCGTACCTGCGGCGCATCCCGGGCCTGGACGCCGATGCGCTCAAGCCCGCGTACACCGACGCCAGCGTCTGGGACACCTTCGACCCGAAGCTGCTCACCCTGTGCAGCCCCGACCCGCAGGCCGTGCGCCCGCCGAACGAGCAGGTCAACGTGCTGCAAGTCACCCTGCCCACCAACTTCAAGGTGGCGCGCTTCGACGACCCGAAGCACACCGCGCTGCTGCGCCAGCTGGAGCAGGACGTGGACGCGGTGCGCTTCCAGGCGCCGGAAGGCCCCATCGAGCTGCCGGTGAAGCTGCGCCTGTCGGAATCCATCTTCGTGCCGCTGGCCAAGTGGTCGATGCTGCTGGCGGGCAACTACCGCTGCATCACGGCCGACGGCATGCGCACCGCGCAGGAGGCCGTGCACTCGGACATCGCGCAATCGAAGTCGGTCTACGACTTCGTCTACGACGTGTGCAAGCGCCTGGGCGCGCGCGACGAGGACCTGGTGCCGTTCGAGAAGTACGCCGCCGCGGCGCAGAGCCTGTCGCGTCCCGCCTCGGCCGCGCGCGCGCTGCAGAACGGCGCGCCCTACATCGAGCGCGCCGACAAGCTGGTGCAGCTGGTGGCGCGCCAGCTCGGGCTGCGCCATCCGGAGATCGACCGCATCGTGGATCTGGTGGACACGCGCCTGCACGCCAACCGCGAGAAGGCGAAGCAGTAGCATCGCGGCTTTTGCCCGTACAAGGAAGCCCATGTCCAGCGCCGTCGCCGCCGCCCTCGTCCAAGCCTACCGCAGCAGGGAGGTGGCGGATGCGGCGCCGCTGGAAGCCGTGCTGAAGTCGCCGGAGGACGCCTATGCGGCGCAGGAGCAGGTGGCGCGCGAGTTGGGCTGGTTCGGCGCCGGCGCGCCGCGGCACTGGAAGTCCGGCGGGCCGTCGCGGACCGCGCCGCTCACGCATGCGCCGCTGCCGCCCGCGAACGTGCGGGCCTCGCCGGCGCAGATGCGGGACATTCCCTTCCACCTGCGGCTGATCGAGGCGGAGGTCGCGCTGCGACTCGGCCGCGACGTGACGCCGGCGGATGCGGCGGCGCTCACGCCGGAAACTGCACTGGCGCTGGTGGATGCGATGACGGTCTCGATCGAGGTCGTCGATTCGCGCTGGAAGCAGGCGCGCGAGGCCGGCGCGCTGCTCAAGCTGGCCGACCTGCAGTCGCACGGGGCGCTGGCGCTGGGCGAATGGAAACCTTTCGCGGCGCGGGATTGGGCGCAGCAGACATGCGTCGTGCACGTTGGTGACGCGCCAGCGCAATCCTTCCAGGGCACGCATTCGTTCGGCGACCCCGCCTGGCTGCTGCCGGTGTGGCTGCGCCACGTGACGCGCAACGGCGCCACGGCGCCGCGCGGGACGGTGGTGACCACGGGCACGTGGTGCGGCTTGCTCGAAGCAAGCAAGGGCGACCGCGTGCGGGCGGTGTTCGAGGGGATCGGGGAGGCGGAGGTCCAGCTCTAGTCCGGAATCGGTAGGCTGGGTTGGCAGCCAGTGTGGGCACGGAGGGCCGCCTACACTAAGGCCATTCCTGCAACCAACCAGTCATTCCTGCCATGCCCCGCGCGAGCGAGTCCGTCACCGTGGCGCGCCTGGCCGTGAGCGCCGGCTCCCTGCGCTCGGCCTGGATCATGCTGCTGGTGCTGATCTCGGGCTTCGCCCTCAGCCAGGCTTTCCGCACCGCCGCCGGCATCATGGCGCCGCCGCTGGCGCAGGCCTTCGCGCTCACGCCGCAGCAGCTGGGCCTGTTCGCCGGCTCCTTCCACTTCGCGTTCGGCGCGCTGCAGCTTTTCATGGGCATGGGCATCGACGTGTACGGGCCGCGCCGCACCGTGCTGGCCGTGTTCCCGCTCACCGTGGTGGGCGGGCTGGTCACCGCCAGCGCCGACTCCTACGCCGGCCTCCTCGCCGGCCAGGTGATCACCGGCATCGGCTGCGCGCCTGCCTTCCTGGCCTGCACGGTCTTCATCGCGCGGCGCTTTCCCTCCGGGCAATACGCCTCCGTCAACGGCGCCGCGCTGGGCATAGGCTCCGTGGGCCTGCTGCTCACCGGCACGCCGCTGGCCTGGGTGATCTCCGCCTGGGGCTGGCGCGCGGGCTTCATAGCGCTGGCCGCATGCGCGGCGCTGGCCTGGCTCGCGATCCTGCTGCTGGTGCGCGAGGAGCCCGCAACGGCGCCCGCGCAGCGCCCGAACGTGCTCGCCGCGCTGCGTGGCTACGGGGAGCTGTTCCGGCTGCCGCAGACCTTCCGCATCATCGGCCTGTCGCTCTTCACGTACGCCTCCTTCCTGGCCTTGCGCGGCCTGTGGCTGGGCCCGCTGCTGATCGACCGCTACGGCTTCAGCCTGGTGCAGAGCGGGCACGTCGCCTTCGCGCTGTCGGTGCTCGGCATGATCGCGCCGCCGCTGTTCGGGCGGCTCGATCCCGGCGATGCACGGCGCCGCCGCCGCTGGATCACCGGCTACACCCTGGGCTGCGCGGCGATCTTCGGCACCATGGCGCTGCCCCTGGGTGCGGTGCCGGAGGTGGCCTTGTCGCTCTCCATCGGCCTGGTCTCGGGCTACATGGTGATGCAGTACGCGGACGTGCGCGCCAGCTATCCCGCGCTGATGACCGGCCGGGCGATGGCCGTGTTCACCATGGCCATGTTCCTGGGCGTCGCGTTGATGCAGTGGCTGACCGGGCTGGCCGCCTCCGCCGCCGCCGTGCTGGGCGTCGAAACGTACACGGCCGTGTTCGCGGCGATCGCCTTCTTCCTGGTGCTCGGCACCTGCTTCTACCGCTTCCTGCCGGGCCCGGCGCCGGGCAGCACGGCGGCGGGCGAGCCGTCACAATCGGCTTCATGAAAATCACGAAAGACACCGTCGTCACCCTGCAATACCGGGTGTCCGAAGCCAGCGGCAAGCTGATCGAGCAGAGCAAGGAACCCATGGTGTACCTGCACGGCGGCTACAACAACACGCTGCCGAAGATCGAGGAAGCGCTCGAAGGCCAGGAAGCCGGCCACGAGGTCACGCTGGACCTGCAACCGGCCGACGCCTTCGGCGAGCGCGACGAGGCGCTGGTGCGCGTGATCCCCAAGAGCGAGTTCCCGCCCGGCGTGAAGGTCGGGGGGCAGCTCGAAGGCCGCGCCGACGACGGCACGCCGCATGTCTTCCACGTCATGAAGATCAAGGGGCCGGAAGTGCACCTGGACGGCAACCACCCGCTGGCGGGCCGGGCGCTCAAGTTCCACCTGAAGGTGACCGGCGTGCGGATGGCGTCGGGCGAGGAGATTGCGCACGGACACGTCCACGGCGAGCACGGCCACCATCATTGACGAAGCGGGGCTTCGCCCCCACCTGTCCATCATGTCCACTTCGCCCGTCCTCGCCATCCGCCCCCTCGGCTTCCCCTGGGAAACCGCCGATCCCTTCCTGTTCTGCGCGTACCACGACGACGCCTATCCGCGCGGCAACGGGCAGCTGGGGCCGGCGGCTTCGCTCGCCGGGCGCGACATCGGGCAGGACTTCAGCCGCAAGGACGGCTGGAGCATGTACCACGGCGACGGCGTGCCGGGCTTTCCCGCGCACCCACACCGCGGGTTCGAGACGGTGACCATCGTGCGCAAGGGCTTGATCGACCACAGCGACTCGCTGGGCGCGGTGGCGCGCTTCGGCGGCGGCGACGTGCAGTGGGTCACCGCAGGCAAGGGCATCGTGCATTCGGAGATGTTCCCGTTGCTGGAGACGGAGCAGGACAACCCGCTGGAGCTGTTCCAGATCTGGCTGAACCTGCCCAAGCGCAACAAGATGGCGGAGCCTCATTTCACGATGCTGTGGAACGAGCAGGTGCCGCGCCGCGTGCTGGCCGACGCCGAAGGCCGCAAGAGCGAAGTGGCAGTGATCGCCGGCCACTTCGGCGACGCGCAGGCCCTGCCGCCGCCGCCCGACTCCTGGGCCGCGCAGGACGAAGCCGACGTCGCGATCTGGACGCTGCGCATGGAACCGGGCGCCACGCTGCAACTGCCGCCCGCCGTGCTGGCCGGCACCCGCCGCACGCTCTACTTCTTCAAGGGCGATGCCGCGATGGTGGGCGGCCAGCCCGTGCAGGGACCGGTGGCGATCTCGCTGGAAGCCGACGTCGAAGTCGCCGTGGCCGCCGGCGACACCGTGTGCGAGTTCCTGCTGCTGCAGGGCCGCCCCATCGGCGAGCCGGTGGCGCAGTACGGCCCGTTCGTGATGAACACGCAGGCCGAGATCATGCAGGCGATGCAGGACTACCGCCGCACGCAATTCGGCGGCTGGAGCTTCGGCGACGCCGCGCCGGTGCACGGCAGCGAGCCGAAGCGGTTCGCGCGCTATCCGGACGGGCGCGAGGAGACGCCGGCCGGCTGAGACGGCGGAGGCGGGAATCCCCGGCTGGCCCGACAGGACGGCCCGCCTATACTTCTGTCCGATGTCCGCCGTGCCGCCTGCCGCCCTAGCGCCCGAAGAGCGCAAGCTCGTCGCCTCCGCCCAGGAGCGCGCGCTGTGGCTGCTGCGCGAGGGTGCGCCCCTGCGCGAGGTGCTCGCCCAGCTGACCACGGCCGCCGAGGCGCTGACGCGCGAGCGCGTGGTCTCGTCCATCCTCGTGCTCGACCGTGAAGGGCTGCTGCGCAACGGCGCCTCGCCCAACCTGCCGGCCGATTACCTCGACGCCATCGACAGGCTCAAGCCCAACCCGAAGCTCGGCACCTGCGCTGCGGCCGCGGCCACGGGGGAGATCGTCGAAACGCCCAGCTTCTACGACGACGAGAAATGGGCCGAGCTGCGCCACCTGCCGCTGGCCCTGGGCTTCGTCGGCGCCTGGAGCTTCCCGATCAAGTCCGCCCGCGGCGAGGTGCTCGGCACCTTCGGCACCTACTTCCGCGAGCAGCGCCGGCCGACGCCGGCCGAGCGCGAGGGCGTGGCGCTGCTGGCGAGCGTCGCGGCGCAGGCGATCGGCGAATCGCGGCTGTCGGCCTGAAACGAGGCGTCCGGAATGCAAAAGGGGCTGCGGATGCAGCCCCTTTGTCCTTGCGGCGCGCGGCGTTGGCCTACTTGGCCACCACGCGAACCATCTCCAGGCACTTGTTGGAGTAGCCCCACTCGTTGTCGTACCAGCTCACCAGCTTGACGAAGGTGCCGTCCAGCGCGATGCCGGCGTCGGCGTCGAAGATGGAAGTGCGCGCATCGCCCACGAAGTCGGTGGCC
>SEAY01000081.1 GCA_004144865.1 Comamonadaceae bacterium | reverse complement strand
GTGCGACCACACGAACTACCCGGCGCACGTGACGCTGGCGCCGGAGACGCTGGCCTCGCTGGCGGGGGACTTGCGGTAGGGGTGTGGGGTGGCGTCGGGGTTCGGCTTCGCGCTCACCCCGACCTACGGACCCCGGTGAATGGCGTGTCGGGATTCGCCTGCGGGCTCATCCTGTCCTGTAGGGCGGGGTGAGCCCGCAGGCGAACCCCGCCGTCACGCCGGCGAGAAAAGGTCGACGCGGTCCGTGATGATCCCGTCGGTGCCCAACGCGATCAGCCGCTGCGCCGCCCAATCATCGTTGACCGTATAGCTCAGGCACCGCATGCCCGCCCCCTGCACCTGGGCGACGAGCGCACGGTCCCACAAGGCGTGGTTGCAGACGACCGCCACGCACTGCAGCTGCTGCGCGTAGTGCCACCAGCCTTCCCACAGCGAGTCCACCAGCAGCCCGCGCGGCAATTGCGGCTGCGCCTGCATGGCGCCGTGCAGCGACTCCGGCCGGAAGGACGTCAGCAGCGGCGGGACGTCCTGCCCGCTCCAAAGGCGCGCGGCATGGTCGGCCACCACGCGCCCGGTCTCTTCCTCCACGCCGGGCGTGGGCTTGATCTCGATGTTCAGGAAGTAGCGGTTGGCGAGGCAGAAACGCGCGATGTTCTCGAAGGTGGGCAGTGGCTCGCCCGCGTACGCGCGCGAGTGCCAGCTGCCGGCGTCCAGCCGCGCGAGCTGCGCCCACGGCTGGTCGCCGCCGGTGCCGATGCCGTTGGTCGTGCGCTCCAGCGTGGCGTCGTGCATCAGGAAGGGCACGCCGTCGGCGGATCACCTGTTCCGCGACGGGCGAGGGCCGGCCTTCCTCGATGCGCACGATGACCTGCTCGCCGTTCAGGCGCCCGTAGACCAGGCGTTCCGCGCCCAGCAGTTCGACCGTTTCGGTGCGCACTTCCCAGCCGCTGTCGCCCACGTCGAGGTGCTCCGGGCGGATGCCGGTGATGGCGCCGGCACGGCCGCCCTGCACGTCCTTCAGCAGGTTCATGGGCGGCGAGCCGATGAAGCTGGCGACGAAGGTCGAGGCTGGCCGGTGGTACACCTCCTCGGGCGTGCCGAACTGCTCCATGCGGCCGGCGTTCATCACGATCATGCGCTGCGCCAGCGTCATCGCTTCCACCTGGTCGTGCGTGACGAAGAGCGACGTGATGCCCAGCTCGCGGTGCAGCTTCTGGATCTCCAGGCGGGTCTGCGCGCGCAGCTTGGCGTCCAGGTTGGACAGCGGCTCGTCGAACAGGAACACCTGCGGCTGGCGCACGATGGCGCGGCCCATGGCTACGCGCTGGCGCTGGCCGCCGGAGAGCTGGCGCGGCTTGCGATCGAGCAGGTGGCCGAGCTCCAGGATGCCGGCGGCCTTGTCGACGCGCGCCTTGATCTCCTCGGCCGGCAGCTTGCGGATCTTCAGGCCGTAGGCCATGTTCTCGAACACGCTCATGTGCGGGTAGAGCGCGTAGTTCTGGAACACCATCGCGATGTCGCGCTCGGCCGGCTCGAGGTTGTTGACCACGCGGCCGCCGATGGCGATCTCGCCGCCGCTGATCTCCTCCAGCCCCGCGACCATGCGCAGCAGCGTGGACTTGCCGCAGCCGGAAGGCCCGACGATGACGACGAATTCGCGGTCGGCGATCTCGGCGTCCACGCCGTGGATCACCTGCAGTTCCTGCTTGCCCTTGCCGTATTTCTTGACGACGTTCCGAAGGGAGATGCTTGCCATTTATTTTTCCGTATCGACCAGGCCCTTGACGAACCACTTCTGCATGAGGATCACCACCACCGCCGGCGGCAGCATGGCGAGGATGGCGGTGGCCATCACGACGTTCCACTCGATGTAGACCTCGCCGAAGATCAGGCGCTTGATGCCCATCACGATGGGATACATGCGCTCGTCGGTGGTCACGAGCAGCGGCCACAGGTACTGGTTCCAGCCGTAGATGAACTGGATGACGAACAGGGCGGCCATCGAGGTCTTCGACAGCGGCAGCAGCACGTCCTTGAAGAAGCGCATGGGGCCGGCGCCGTCCATGCGCGCGGCCTCCACCAGTTCGTCGGGCACGGTCAGGAAGAACTGCCGGAACAGGAACGTCGCGGTGGCCGATGCGATCAGCGGCACCGTCAGGCCGGCCATGGAGTTGAGCATCCGCAGGTCGGAGATCACCTCGTAGGTGGGGCCGATGCGCACCTCCACCGGCAGCATCAGCGTGACGAACACCATCCAGAACACGAGGTTCTTCGCCGGGAAGCGGAAGTAGACGATGGCGAACGCCGACAGGATGGAGATCGCGATCTTGCCGATGGCGATGATCAGCGCGCTGGCCAGGCTGATCCCCATCATCGGCAGCGCCGGTGCCACGGTGGCGCCGGCCTCCGTCTTGCCGCCGAACAGGGCGAAGCGATAGCTCTCGGCGATGTTGTCGCCGGGCAGCAGCGAGATGGGCACGCTGGACGAGATCTGCTGCGCGGTCTGCGTGGAGCCGATGAAGGTCACGTAGATCGGGAAGAACACCACGGCCACGCCGATCACGAGGATCAGGTGCGAGAAGAAATCGAGGATGGGAGTGCGCTGGACCATGGCGGAAATCAGTAATGCACCTTCTTCTCGACGAAGCGGAACTGGATGACGGTGAGGGCCACGACGATCGCCATCAGCACCACCGACTGCGCCGCGGAGCCGTTGATGTCCATGGCCTTGAAGCCGTCGTAGTAGACCTTGTAGACCAGGATCGAGGTGTCCTTGCCCGGGCCGCCGTTGGTGGCGGCGTCCACGATCGCGAAGGTCTCGAAGAAGGCGTAGACCACGTTGATCACCAGCAGGAAGAAGGTGGTGGGCGACAGGAGCGGCCAGACGATGCTCCAGAAGCGCTTCCAGGGGCCGGCGCCGTCGATGGTCGCGGCCTCGATCAGCGAGTGCGGGATCGACTGCAGGCCCGCGAGGAAGAACAGGAAGTTGTAGGAGATGTGCTTCCAGATCGCCGCCATGACGATCAGCGCCATGGCGTGGTTGCCATTGAGCAGGTGGTTCCACTCGAAGCCCATCTCGATGAGGGCGTAGCGGATCACGCCGTAGGGCGATGCGAAGAGCATCAGCCACATGACGCCCGCGACCACCGGCGCGACGGCGTACGGCCAGATCAGCAGGGTCTTGTAGATGCCCGCGGCGCGCACGATGCGGTTGGCCATCACCGCCAGCAGCAGCGAGATCGCCAGCCCGCCTACCGCCACCAGCGCCGAGAAGATCGCGGTGATGCGGAACGAGTCCAGGTAGCCGGGATCGTTGAAGAGGCGCTGGAAGTTCTCCATGCCCACGAACTCGCTGGTGGCGCCGAAGGCGTCTTCCTGCAGAACGCTCTGGTACAGCGCCTGGCCCGCGGGCCAGAAGAAGAAGACCAGGATGATGGCCATCTGCGGCGCGATCAGCACCCACGGCAGCCACGCCGATTTGAATAAGACCCTCTTCTCCATGGGCGCGTATTGTCTATGAACTGTCGAGGCGGGAAAAAAAAGAATGGTGGGCAAGCCGGAGCTTGCCCACCCTACGGATTCATGATCATCCCGGAACCCTCCCCCGCCTGGCGGGGGAGGGCTGGGGAGGGGGTGCCGTCAATCAGATGCGAGCAGCGGAGCGCGCCAGAAGGCCGGCAAGGGCGTCAGCCCTTGTTCGCCTTCTGAAAGCGCTCGAGCTGCTCGTTGCCGCGCTTGACGGCATTGTCCAGGGCCTCTTTCGGCTGCTTGGAACCCTGCCACACGCCTTCCAGCTCCTCGTCGATGATCGTGCGGATCTGGACGAAGTTGCCCAGGCGCACACCGCGCGACTTGTCGGTGGTCTTGCGCACCATCTGGTTCACGGAGACGTCATAGCCCGGGTTCTGCTTGTAGAAACCGGATTTCTCGGTCACGTCGAAGGAAGCCTTGGTCACCGGCAGGTAGCCCGTGCGCTGGTGGCTGGCGGCCGCGACTTCCGGCTTGGACAGGTAGTTCAGGAACTGGGCCACGCCCTTGTATTCCTGCGGCTTCTTGCCCGCCATCACCCACAGGCTCGCCCCGCCGATCACGGTGTTCTGCGGCGCGCCCGGCACGTCCGGGTAGTAGGGCAGGGTGCCGATGCCGTAGGCGAACTTGCCGTTGCGCTTCACGCTGCCGGCCATCGCCGAGGAACCGGTCGCCATCGCGCACTCGCCGGAGACGAACGTGGCATCGGCCTTGTTCTCGCGGCCCTTGTAGACGAACAGGCCGCTCTTGGCCATGTTGGCCAGGTTCTCGATGTGGCGCACGTGCAGGGGGCTGTTGAACGCCAGGCGCGTGTCCAGGCCGCCGAAGCCGTTGTTCTTGCTTGCGTACAGCACGTTGTGCCAGGCCGAGAAGCTCTCCAGCTGCGTCCAGCTGATCCAGCTGGTGGTGAACGGGCACTTGTGGCCCGAGGCCTTCAGCTTGGCCGCGGCGAGCGCCACTTCGGGCCAGGTCTTGGGCGGGCTCTCGGGGTCCAGGCCCGCTGCCTTGAAGGCGTCCTTGTTGTAGTGGAACACCGGCGTGGAGCTGTTGAACGGGTAGCTGAGCATCTGGCCGTTCGGGGCGGTGTAATACCCCGCCACCGCCGGCACGTAGATGCTGGGGTCGAACTTCAGGCCGGCCTGGTTCATCACCTGGGCCACCGGCACGATCGCGCCCTTGGCGGCCATCATCGTCGCGGTGCCCACTTCGAACACCTGGATCATGTGGGGCGCGTTGCCGGCGCGGTAGGCCGCGATGCCGGCCGTCATGGATTCCGCATAGCTGCCCTTGAAGGTGGGCACGACCTTGTAGTCCTTCTGGCTGGCGTTGAACTCCTTCGCGAGGTCGTTCACCCATTCGCCGAGCGCGCCGCCCATCGAATGCCACCACTGGATTTCGGTCTGCGCCTGGGCCGGGCCCGCCGCGAAGAATGCGGCGGACAGCGCCAGCAGGGAAAGCTTTCGTTTCATCTAGATCAACTCCTGAACTGAGCCTGGAAAGGCCGTAACTCTACGGTTTCTTTGTGACGGCGATTAGACAGACGCGAACTTCCTGCGGCAAGCGGGTTTCCCATGACGCCCCCGCGAGGGCTTGCTGCACTGCGGTAACATCCCCTCTCAGCCGGTGGGCCCCGTTGGCTGACAAGCTCCTGACTCGATGAACGCGCCAACGACACTCGAACAACTCATGGCCGCCGTCGGCGACGACGCGCCGCGCCTGCGCGAGATCCCGTACAACTACACCTCCTTCTCCGACCGCGAGATCGTGATCCGCGTGCTCGGCTCGCGGGCCTGGGAAGTCCTCAACCGCCTGCGCGAGGAGCGCCGCACCGGCCGCTCGGCCCGCATGCTGTACGAGGTGCTGGGCGACATCTGGGTGGTGCAGCGCAATCCGTACCTGCAGGACGACCTGCTGGACAACCCGAAGCGCCGCCGCCTGCTGGTGGAGGCGCTTCACCACCGGCTGCACGAGGTGGAGAAACGGCGCGATGCGCAGGAGGACGCGCAACGCGACGGCCTGGTCGGCGAGCTGCTGGTCGCCGCCCGCAAGGCCGTGGGCCGCTTCGACGCGGCTTTCACCGAGACCGCGGCACTGCGCACGCGCACCCAGCGCCTGCTGCGCAAGTACACGGCCAAGGACAACATCAAGTTCGACGGCATGTCGCGCGTCTCGCACGTGACGGACGCCACCGACTGGCGCGTCGAGTACCCCTTCGTGGTGCTCACGCCCGATACCGAAGCGGAGATGGCCGGCCTGGTGAAGGGCTGCATCGAGCTTGGGCTGACCATCATCCCGCGCGGGGGCGGCACCGGCTACACGGGCGGCGCCATCCCGCTGACGTGGAAGAGCGCGGTGATCAACACCGAGAAGCTCGAGGCCATGACCGAGGTGGAGCGCGTGGCCATCGGCGGCCATGCGCAGCCCGTGCCGACGGTGTGGACCGAGGCCGGCGTCGTGACGCAGCGCGTCTCGGACGCGGCCGAGCGCGCCGGCTTCGTGTTCGCCGTGGACCCGACCTCCGCCGAGGCCTCGTGCATCGGCGGCAACGTGGCCATGAACGCCGGCGGCAAGAAGGCCGTGCTCTGGGGCACCGCCCTGGACAACCTGGTGTCCTGGCGCATGGTGACGCCGGACGCGCAGTGGCTCGAAGTGGTGCGCCTCGACCACAACCTCGGCAAGATCCACGACGCGCCGGTCGCCACCTTCGAGCTGCGCTACTTCGATGCCGCGAACAAGGTCGACTGGACGAAGCCCGCGCGCACCGAGCGCCTGGAAATCCCCGGCGCGCGCTTCCGCAAGGAAGGCCTTGGCAAGGACGTCACCGACAAGTTCCTCTCGGGCCTGCCCGGCATCCAGAAGGAAGGCTGCGACGGCCTGATCACCAGCGCGCGCTGGGTGGTGCACCGCATGCCGCAGCACACCCGCACGGTGTGCCTGGAGTTCTTCGGCAATGCCAGGGACGCGGTGCCCAGCATCGTGGAGATCAAGGACTTCATGTTCGGCGAGCAGGGCCGCAGCGGCACCGTGCTCGCCGGCCTGGAGCACCTGGACGACCGTTACCTGAAGGCCGTCGGCTACGCCACGAAGTCCAAGCGCGGCGGCCTGCCCAAGATGGTGCTGATCGGCGACATCGCCGGCGACGATCCCGATGCCGTGGCGCGCGCCACCTCCGAGGTGGTGCGCATGGCCAACTCGCGCAGCGGCGAGGGTTTCATCGCCGTCAGCCCGGAGGCCCGCAAGAAATTCTGGCTGGACCGCAAGCGCACGGCAGCCATCAGCAAGCACACCAACGCCTTCAAGATCAACGAGGACGTGGTGATCCCGCTGCCGCGGATGGCGGAATACACCGACGGCATCGAGCGCATCAACATCGAGCTGTCGCTGCGCAACAAGATCCAGCTCGCCGATGAGCTCGAGGCCTTCTTCTCGCGCGGCAACCTGCCGCTCGGGCGGCAGGACGACGCCGGCGAGATCCCGTCGGCGGAACTGCTGGAAGACCGCGTGCAGCAATCGCTGGCGCTGGTGCGCGAGGTGCGCGGCCAGTGGCAGCAGTGGCTGGCCGGCGTGGAAGCGCTGTTCCCGCAGCTGCAGGACCACACGCTGCGCGCGAGCTGGAAGACGCAGATCCGCGCGCCGCTGCAGGCCGTCTTCGCCGGCAATGCGTTCGCGCCCATCCTGGCCGAGATGAACGCCATCCACCAGCGCGTGCTCAAGGGCCGCGTGTGGGTGGCGCTGCACATGCACGCCGGCGACGGCAACGTGCACACCAACATCCCGGTGAACAGCGACGACTACCGCATGCTGCAGACGGCGCACGAGGCCGTGAAGCGCATCATGGCGCTCGCCCGCTCGCTCGACGGCGTCATCTCCGGCGAGCACGGCATCGGCATCACCAAGCTGGAGTTCCTCACCGACGAGGAGACCGCGCCCTTCGCCGACTACAAGCAGCGGGTCGATCCCGAAGGCCGCTTCAACAAGGGCAAGCTGCTGCGCCCGTCGGCCGCCGGCGAGGTGGACGCGGACACTTCCGTGTACGCCGACCTGACGAACGCCTACACGCCGTCCTTCGGCCTGATGGGGCACGAGTCGATCATCATGCAGCAGTCGGACATCGGCGCCATCGCCGATTCCATCAAGGACTGCCTGCGCTGCGGCAAGTGCAAGCCGGTGTGCGCCACCCACGTGCCGCGCGCCAGCCTGCTGTACAGCCCGCGCAACAAGATCCTGGCGACCTCGCTGCTGGTCGAGGCCTTCCTCTACGAGGAGCAGACGCGCCGCGGCGTGTCGATCAAGCACTGGGAGGAGTTCGAGGACGTGGCCGACCACTGCACGGTGTGCCACAAGTGCCTGAACCCGTGCCCGGTGAAGATCGACTTCGGCGACGTCACCATGAACATGCGCAACCTGCTGCGCAAGATGGGGCAGAAGAGCTTCCGGCCCGGCAACGCCGCCGCCATGCTGATGCTCAATGCC
Source organism: Comamonadaceae bacterium (assembly GCA_004144865.1). Classification (GTDB taxonomy): domain Bacteria; phylum Pseudomonadota; class Gammaproteobacteria; order Burkholderiales; family Burkholderiaceae_C; genus Ramlibacter. The sequence goes on along the minus strand of SEAY01000081.1, from coordinate 20,594 downwards.
ACCAATCCGGAGAGCATCAAGGCGATCCGCGCGGCGGTGGTGGGCGTGGGCTACAAGGCGCAACGCCTGGGCAACACGGTACTGCGCGGCCTGGCGCACCTGCAGGTGAAGAAGCCGCCCGACACGCACTTCACCGCCCCCGTGAAGGAACAGGTGATCCACTTCGTCAACAAGAAGCTGCCCGCGGGCATGCCGACGAAGACGGCGCGTGCGCTGCTGGACATCGAGGACAAGGACTACGTCCCCATCATCCGCGACCCGAAGGCGACCACGCCCGAGTCCGAGGCTGTCTTCTATTTCCCGGGCTGCGGCTCGGAGCGCCTCTTCTCGCAGGTGGGCCTGGCCACGCAGGCGATGCTGTGGCACGCGGGCGTGCAGACCGTGCTGCCTCCGGGTTATCTCTGCTGCGGCTACCCGCAGCGCGGCTCGGGCCAGTTCGACAAGGCCGAGAAGATGATCACCGACAACCGGGTGCTGTTCCACCGCGTGGCCAACACGCTGAACTACCTGGACATCAAGACGGTGGTGGTTTCCTGCGGCACCTGCTACGACCAGCTCCAGGGCTACGAGTTCGACAAGATCTTCCCCGGCTGCCGCATCATCGACATCCACGAGTACCTGCTCGAGAAGGGCATCAAGCTGGAAGGCGCGGGCGGCTACCTGTTCCACGATCCCTGCCACAGCCCGATGAAGCTGCAGGACCCGATGAAGACGGTGAAGGCGCTGGTGGGCGAGAACGTGCGCAAGTCCGAGCGCTGCTGCGGCGAGTCGGGCACCCTCGCGGTGACGCGGCCCGACATCTCCACGCAGGTGCGCTTCCGCAAGGAAGAGGAACTGCGCAAGGATGAAGCCGCGCTGCGCGCCTCGGGCGCCGTCGGCGAGAAGGACAACATCAAGATCCTCACCAGCTGCCCGAGCTGCCTGCAGGGCATGCACCGCTACAGCCACGACCTGCAGAACGGCCTGCTGGAAGCCGACTACATCGTCATCGAGATGGCCAGCAAGATCCTGGGGGCCGACTGGATGAAGGACTACGTGAAGGCCGCCAACGCCGGCGGCATCGAGCGGGTGCTGGTATGAGCGCCGCGGCGGGCTGCCCGTTCTGCGAAGGCCCCGGCGGCCGCGTCGTGGTCCAGGCGGCGCAGTGGCGCTTGATCCATGCGCAGGAGGCGGGCTTCCCGGCCTTCTACCGCGTGGTCTGGCAGGACCACGTGCGTGAGTTCTCGGACCTGCCACGCGACGAGCGCATCGCGTGCATCGATGCCGTCACCGCGGTGGAAGAGGCGATGCTGCGCCACCTGCACCCCGCCAAGGTGAACCTGGCAACCCTGGGCAACATGGTGCCGCACCTGCACTGGCACGTGATCGCCCGCTTCGACTGGGACAGCCACTTCCCCGGCCCGGCGTGGGCGCAGCCAGCGCGCGCGGCCGACCCCGCGCGCCTGCAGCAGGTCGAGGAGCGGCTGCCCGCCCTGGAGGCGGACCTGGTGGTGCGGCTGCGGCAGTCCTGAAAGGCAGGGCATCGTGAAATCCGCCACGACCCGCTGCTGAGCCTCACCCGCACGGGGGGGCGTAGCTCTGCGACTACCGTGTATAACCCGCTGGGTCAGCACTGTCCGGTTGAAACACCGGTTACCGGAGGTTCGCCCGATGCACGCCCCACGTTCCCTTCCATGGCTTGCGACCCTGGCCGCCGTGCTGTTCCTGTCGGCCGGAGCAGCGCGTGCCCAGGCGGCCGGGGAAGTGGAATTCGCGCGCGGAGTCGGCTTCGCCCAGACCGCCGGCGAGGCACCGCGCACCCTGGGCCGCGGCCTGCCGCTGCGCGAGGGCGACCGCCTGACGACCTCCGAAGGGGCCAGTGCCATCATCAGGCTGCAGGACGGCACGCGCATGACCCTGCGGCCGCATTCCGAGCTGGTGCTGCAGCAATACCGGTTCCGCGAGAACGCGCCGGACAATGGCTTCCTCATGCAGCTCGTGCGCGGCGGCTTCCGCGCGGTGACCGGCGTGATCTCGAAGAATTCGCCCAACGCCGCGCGCATCCAGACCCAGACGGCGACCATCGGCATCCGCGGCACCGACTTTGACGCGCGCGTGTGCTCCGGCGATTGCGCGCAGGAATCCAATCGCATCCAGGAATCCGCGCGGCCCAACGCCGTGCAGGCCAGTGCCAGGATCGTGACGGCGCAGGGCGAGATCGCGGCCGTCAACGGCGCCGGCGAGCGGCGCCGCCTGGTGGCGGGCGGCAGCGTCTACCCGGGCGACGTGGTGGAAACGGCGCGCGGCGCGCAGGCGGTTCTCGCCTTCCGCGACGACACCCGCATCACGCTCGGCTCGCAGACGCGCTTTCGGCTCGACAACTTCGTCTACGACGGCGCCAATGCAGGCGAGGGGCGCTTCCTGGCGTCCATCCTGCGCGGCTCCGTGCGCGCGCTCACCGGCCTGATCGCCCGCGCCAACAACCGCAACGTCGGCTTCAGCACCGCCACCGCCACCATCGGCATCCGCGGCACCGGCTTCGACGTGAACTGCACCGGCGCGTGCGCCGGCGAGGGCGGCGGCCCCAACGCGGGGCTGACGCTGTGGACCTGGCTCGGCTCCATCGAGGTCGGCCAGGCCGGCCAGACCGCGCTGCAGGTGCTGCAGGCGGGGCAGGGCCTCTTCATCCCCGCCGCGGGCCCGGTCCAGCCGGTCACCGTGCAGCCGAACTTCGAGACGCCGCGTCCCGACCAGGTGCCCGTGCCCGGCAACCTGTTCTCCGGCGCCGACGTCTCCGACGAGTCGCAGGGCCTGTTCGTGTTCGTGCGCGACGGGCACATCGAGATCGCCAACGCAAGCGAGGTGCTGCACCTGGGGCGCGGCGAGGCGGGCTTTGCCGGCACCGCCGGCGAGACGCTGCGCCCGAACGTGATCCCCAAGTTCCTGGACTTCGACCGCATCCCGCTGCCGAACTCGCGCAACCCCATGCTCTCCAGCATCCTGAGCGAATCCGGCGTGCGCAGCGGACAGGTCTGCAAGTGAGTCCCCCGTCCGGCGGGTGACAACGGGTTCACCCGCCGCGAGAATGGCCGACCCAGAAAAACGAGCGGCAAGAAACATGAACAGAGGCCTCCTTCCGCCGCGGGCCGCGCGGCCCGCCCTGCTGGTGCTGCTCGCGGCCGCGACCACCGCCGGGGCGCAGGCGCCGGCGGCCCCGCCCGCTGCAGCGCGTGCCACGCCGCCCATGGCCAGCGCGGCGCCGTCCCCCGTGTTCGCTATCCGCGGCTTTCGCATCGAGGGTGACAACCCGATCCCGCCGGCAGACGCGCAACGCGTGCTGGCCCCCTTCGTCCGCGCCGACGCCACGCTGCAGACGCTGCAGCAGGCCACCGCGGCGCTGGAGGCGGAACTGCGCGCGCGGGGCTTCGGCCTGCACCGGGTGGCGCTGCCGCCGCAGGAAGTGGGCGATACGGTGCGCCTCGACATCGTGAAGTTCACCGTGGGCCGCGTGGCCATCGAGGGCGCGCGGATCTACGGCGAAGGCAACGTCCGCCGCACGCTGCCCGAGCTGCGCGAAGGCGAGAGCCCCAACTTCAAGACGCTGGCGATCCAGACCGCCATCGCCAACGAGAACCCGAACAAGCAGGTGCAGGTGGGGCTGCGCGAGTCCGAGCAGCCGGACCGCATCGACGCCACCATCACCGTGAAGGAGCAGCGCCCCTGGACGCTGGGCATGGCCTGGTCCAACGCGGGTTCCGATACCACCGGCAACGACCGCTTCACCGTCACCGCCGGCCACACCAACCTGTTCGACCGCGACCACCAGTTCGTTGCCGCGTACACCACCTCCTTCGAGGAGAGCGACGACGTACGCCAGTTCGGCTTGGCCTACAAGGTGCCGCTGTATGCGCAGGGCGCGGTGGTGGGGGCGAGCTACACGCGCTCCGACGTGGTCGGCAACTTCGGCGCCTTCACCAGCACGGGTGCGGGCCACACCGTCGGCCTCGACTACACGCAGTACCTGGCGCCCGTGGGCGGCCGCCGCAGCTACTTCACCGCCGGCTGTTCGATGCGGCCCGCATCAACGACATCGTCGTGCCCGGCGCGCTCGACCGCCGCAGCCGCCCGCTGGTGCTCGGCTACGCGGCGCGCACCGAGACCGACACTGCCGTGTGGGGCTACAACGTCGACCTCGCCTGGAACACCGGCACGGGCGCGAACAACGACCTCGCCTCGTACCAGAGCGAGGATCCCCGCATCGACACCGTGCACTGGAAGGCCTTGCGCGGGCGGGTGAGCTACAGCGCGCCGTTCGCGGACACCTGGATCTGGACCGCGCGCGGCGCCTTCCAGCTCAGCCCCGACGTGCTCATCTCCGGCGAGCAGTTCGGCCTGGGCGGCTTCGGTTCCGTGCGCGGCACCGAGATCGAGCGGCCGGTCTCGGGCGACAGCGGCGTGTCCGCCAGCATCGAGATGCTCACGCCGGAACTCGCACCGGGCCTGCGCCTGCTCGGCTTCGTCGATGCCGGCACCCTGCGCAACCACAAGGCGAACGGCTTCAACCGGCCCGCGTCGGACACGCTGGCCAGCGTCGGCGGCGGGCTGCGCTACACGCGCGGCGCGTTCGTCGCCTCGGCCGACTACGGCCGCCTCGTGAAGGGCAGCCGGGTGCCGCAGAGCGTGAACTCGGCCTCGCCGCAGGACGGCGACGAACGCTTCTACATCTCGGTCGGCGTCAGTTTCTGAGCGTCACGCACCCGGTGCGCGGGTCTGGCCTAAACTCGGGCGCATGGCCGGCCTCAGCAAAGAAACCCCCACCCCTGAATCCCTCACCCTGCACGGGCAATCGCGCGTGCTGGAGGTGGGGTTCTCGGATGGTTCCACCTACCGCATTCCCTTCGAGCTGATGCGCGTTTGCTCGCCTTCCGCCGAGGTCCAGGGCCACGGCCAGGGACAGGAAGTGCTGCAGACCGGCAAGCGCCTCGTCGAGATCGTGTCCATGGAGCCGGTCGGCAACTACGGCGTGAAGCCCACGTTTTCCGACGGCCACGACAGCGGCATCTTCTCGTGGGACTACCTGTATTTCCTCGGCTCGCAGCAGGCCGAGCTGTGGCAGGACTACGAGCGCCGCCTGCGCGAGGCCGGCGCCGACCGCGATGCGCCCATGGCTGCCGCTGCAGGGCATGGCGGCCACGCCTGCGGGCACTGAGGCGCGCGCGATGACCCAGACCCATTTCGGCTACCAGTCCGTCGACGAGAAGGAGAAGGCGCGGCGCGTGCGCAGCGTCTTCGACTCCGTGGCGCCGCGCTACGACGTGATGAACGACCTCATGTCGCTCGGCCTGCACCGCGCCTGGAAGGCCTACACGGTGATGGTGGCGGACCTGCGGCCCGGGCAGCGCGTGCTGGACCTCGCCGGCGGCACCGGCGACCTGGCCCAGGCCTTCGCCCGCAAGGTGGGCAGCGGCGGGCTGGTGGTGCACACCGACATCAACGCCTCCATGCTGCGTGTCGGACGCGACCGGCTGCTCGATGCGGGCCTCGTCCTGCCGACCGTGGTGTGCGATGCGGAGAAACTGCCCTTCGAGTCCGAGAGCTTCGACCGGGTGAGCGTGGGTTTCGGCCTGCGCAACATGACGCACAAGGACCTGGCGCTGGCCGAGATGCACCGGGTGTTGCGTCCAGGCGGCAAATTGCTCGTGCTGGAGTTTTCCAAGGTGGCGCGGCCGCTGGAAAGGGCGTATGACTGGTACTCGTTCTCGGTGCTGCCGCGCCTGGGGCGCATGGTCGCCGGCGACGAGGCGAGCTACCGCTACCTCGCCGAGTCGATCCGCATGCACCCGGGGCAGGAAGAGCTGAAGGCGATGATGAAGAAAAGCGGTTTCGGCCACGTGGATTACCACAACCTGACAGGCGGCGTGGCGGCACTGCACGTTGCAATCAAGTGTTGAGCCCGCATGTTGGGGAAGTAAGGAGACACCGATGAAACTCTGGACCGTTTTGCTCGCCGGCGTGCTGGTCGCCGGGGCCATGGACGCGGAGGCGGCGCGCCGCCTGGGTGGCGGCGGCTCCTTCGGGCGCCAGTCGCCCAACGTGACGCAGCGCCAGTCGACCCCGCCCGCGTCGCCCGCCGCGCCCAACACGGCGCAGCAGCAGCGCAATGCCACGCAGCCCGCGGCCGCGCCCAACACGCCGGCGGCGCAGCCGCGCCGGGGTTTCGGCGGCCTGTTCGCCGGCCTCGCGGCCGGCCTGGGCCTGGCCTGGCTGGCCAACTCCCTGGGGCTCGGCCCGATGTTCGCCAACATCCTGCTGTTCGCGCTGCTGGCCGTGGTGGCCATGGCGGTGATCGGCATGATCATGCGGCGCCGGCAGCAGCCCGCCGCCATGCAGCGCGGCGGCCTCGCGTGGCAGGGCGCAGGCGCCACCGCGGACGCGCCGGCCTCGCCGCGGACCTACAACCCGGCGAAGGTGGGCAACGACGCCTCGGCCCGCCCCTGGGAAGACCCGACTTCCGGTTTCGGGCAGCACGCCGATGCCGGTGGCGTGCGCATCGGCTCGGCCCTGGGCGGCCAGCCCCGCGGCACGCTGGAAGGCTCGCAGGACTGGGGCGTGCCCGTCGGCTTCGACACTGAAGGCTTCCTGGCGGCCGCCAAGCGCAACTTCACCACGCTGCAGGATGCCTGGGATCGTTCCGACATGGGCACGCTGCGCAGCATGATGACGGACGACATGCTTTCCGAGCTGCGCACCCAGATGGCCGAGCGCGACCGCAGCCCGGCTCCGGCGGGCGCGCACACGGAGGTGGTGATGCTCGAGGCGCAGCTGCTCGGCATCCAGGAGACGGCCGACGATTACCTGGCCAGCGTGGAGTTCTCCGGGATGATCCGCGAGGAGCCTTCCGCCGGCCCCGCCCCGTTCCGCGAGGTGTGGAACATGGTCAAGCCGAAGGCCGGTTCGGCCGGCTGGCTGGTCGCCGGGGTGCAGGCCTTGCAGTAAAGAGCGGGCTTCCGGGCGCGGCCCGCCCGCGCCTGCCATCATCAATAATCGGGGGACTATGGCGACACAGTCCCCCGTTTCCTTCCTGGACCAGATCTTCGAGCGCGCCGGCCAGGTGTTCCAGCCCCCCGCGTGGCTGGTGCACGAGATGCAGCACCGCACGGTCCTGCTGCTCAACCACGTGCTGCAGCAGGAGCCGGAGGCGCAGGCGCGCCTGAAGCGGCAGGCGGGACGGGTGGTCGAGGCGCACTGGCGCCAGTTCAGCATGCGCCTGCAGGCCACGCCGGCCGGGCTGCTGGACCTGGCCGCGGCGACGCAGCAACCGGACCTGACCCTGACCCTCACCCAGGATTCGCCGTTCTCCCTGGCGCAGGCGGCGCTGCGCGGCGAGAAGCCTGCCGTGCGCATCGCCGGCGACGTCCAGCTCGCCGCCGAGGTCCAGTGGCTGGTGGACCACGTCCGCTGGGACATCGAGGAAGACCTCGCGCGCGTGTTCGGCGATGCCCCGGCGCATGCGATCGGGCAGGCGCTGCACCGCATGGCGGACGCGCTGCGCCAGTTCGCGGGCCGCCGCGGCGCGCCCGCGGGAACCCCGGCGCCCGCCGCGCCCGCCGCGCCCGTCGCGCCCGTACCTCCCGGGCAGGCCGGCGGATGACGCGCTACCTGCGCGCCACCTTCATCCTCTGGGTGATCCTCCGCTACGGGCTGGACGAGCTGGCGCTCTCCGGCTTCCGGCTGGGGTGGCTTGCCCGCATCATCACCGTCGGGCGGCGGCGGCAGCTGGATGCGCCGCGGGGGCAGCGCCTGCGCCAGGCGCTGGAGCACCTCGGACCCATCTTCGTGAAGTTCGGGCAGGTGCTGTCCACCCGCCGCGACCTGATGCCGCCCGACATCGCGGACGAACTCGCGCTGCTGCAGGACCGCGTGCCGCCCTTCCCGTCGGAAGTGGCGGTGGCGACCATCGAACGCTCGTTCCGGCGGCCGCTGGCGGCCATCTTCGAGACCTTCGACCACGAACCGGTGGCCAGCGCGTCGATCGCGCAGGTGCACTTCGCCACGCTGCGCATGCGCAACGGCGAGATCCGCGACGTGGCGGTGAAGGTGCTGCGCCCCGGCGTGCTGTCGGTGATCGAGAAGGACCTGGACCTGATGCGCCTGATGGCGCGCTGGATGGAAAAGGTGTCGCGGGACGCCCGGCGCCTGAAGCCGCGCGAGGTGGTCGCCGAGTTCGACAAGTACCTCCACGACGAGCTCGACCTGGTGCGCGAGGCGGCCAACGCCGCGCAGCTGCGCCGCAACATGTCGAGCCTGCACCTGGTGATGATCCCGGAGATGTACTGGGACTTCGTCCATCCCGAGGTGATCGTGATGGAGCGCATGGTGGGCCTGCCGATCAGCCAGGTGGAGCGCCTGCAGGAAGCGGGCGTGGACCTGCGCCAGCTGGCGCGCGACGGCGTGACGATCTTCTTCACCCAGGTGTTCCGCGACGGCTTCTTCCACGCCGACATGCACCCGGGCAACATCCAGGTGAGCGTGGCGCCGGGCACCTTCGGGCGCTATATCTCGCTGGACTTCGGCATCATCGGCACGCTCACGGAGTCCGACAAGGACTACCTGGCGCAGAACTTCGCCGCCTTCTTCCGGCGCGACTACAAGCGGGTGGCCGAACTGCACATCGAGTCCGGCTGGGTGCCGCCGAACACGCGGGTGGACGAACTCGAGGCCGCCGTGCGCACCGTGTGCGAGCCGTACTTCGACCGGCCGCTGCGGGAGATCTCGCTGGGCATGGTGCTGATGCGGCTGTTCCAGATGTCGCGGCGCTTCAACGTCGACATCCAGCCGCAGCTGGTGCTGCTGCAGAAGACGCTGCTGAACATCGAGGGGCTCGGGCGCCAGCTCGATCCCGAACTGGACCTGTGGAGCACCGCCAAGCCCTTCCTGGAACGCTGGATGCTGGAGCAGATCGGCCCGCAGAAGCTGTGGCAGGAGCTGCGCGACCAGGCGCCGCGCTACGCCAAGATCCTGCCGGAGCTGCCCTTGCTGCTGCACCGCTACCTGTCCACGCACGCGCCGGAAGCGGGCCGCGATGCCGACGAAGTGATCACGGAACTGCGCCGGACCAACCGGCTGCTGCAGTCGTTCCTCTACGGCGGCATCGGTTTTGCGTTGGGATTGCTGGCCATGCAGCTCTGGATGCGCGTCGGCTTGTTCTGAGCGGAGCTTCGCCCATAATGCGCGGCAGCGCGGCGGCCGGATGAGCTGCCCGCCCACCTACGGAGGGGTCCATGCTCGTTGGTTTCGTCGTCCTGTACCTGCTCGTGTCCATAGCGATCGGGCTGCTTGCCGCGCGCCGTGTGCACAACACCGCGGACTATGCGGTGGCGGGCCGCAGCCTGCCGCTGGCGGTGGTGATCGCCACCACCTTCGCCACCTGGTTCGGCTCCGAAACGGTGGTCGGCGTCTCGGCGCGCTTCGTCTCGGGCAGCCTGGGCGAGGTGGTCGAGGACCCCTTCGGTGCTTCCATGTGCCTGATCCTGGTGGGCCTGTTCTTCGCCCGCAAGCTGTACCGCCGCAACCTGATCACGCTGGGCGACTACTACCGCCAGCGCTACGGCAAGCTGATCGAGATCGTCTGCTCGGTCATGATCATGCTCAGCTACCTCGGCTGGGTCGCGGCGCAGATCACCGCCCTGGGCCTGGTGTTCCACCTGTTGCTGCCGAACCTGGTGTCGGTGCCGGCGGGCATGGTGATCGGCACCGTGATCGTGCTCGTCTACACCCTGTACGGGGGCATGTGGTCGGTGGCGCTCACCGATTTCGTGCAGATGATCGTGATCGCGCTGGGGCTGCTGGCCATCGCCTGGTTCGCGGCGGACCTGGCCGGCGGCGCCGGCCGCGTGATCTCCTATGCGTCCGAGAACGGCAAGTTCCAGTTCTTCCCGGGCGACGGCGAACCGAAGACGTGGGTCTTCTTCTTCGCCGCGGCCATCACCATGATGCTCGGCTCGATCCCGCAGCAGGACGTGTTCCAGCGCGTGATGTCGTCGCAGGACGAGGACACCGCGGTGCGCGGCCCCATCATCGGCGGATCCCTGTACCTGCTGTTCGCGCTGATCCCGATGTTCATCGTGACGGCCGCCGTGATCGTGATGGGCGACCAGGCCACGAAGCTGCTGGCCGACGACCCGCAGAAGGTGCTGCCCACGCTGGTGATGGAGCGCATGCCCGTGCTGCTGCAGGTGGCCTTCTTCGGCGCGCTGCTGTCCGCCATCATGTCCACCGCCTCGGCGACGCTGCTGGCGCCCAGCACCACCTTCGTCGAGAACATCCTGCGCAACATCAAGCCGGGCATGAGCGACCGCGCCACGCTGCGCGCCATGCGCTTCAGCGTGCTGGTGTTCACGGCCCTGGTGCTGGGGTACTCGATCGCCATGCAGGGCACGTCGATCTACGAACTGGTGTCCGGCGCCTACCAGGTGCCCCTGGTCGGAGCCTTCGTGCCGCTGGTATTCGGCCTGTACTGGTCGCGGGCGACCACCCAGGGGGCGCTGGCCTCCGTGGTGCTGGGCCTGGGCACCTGGCTGTTCTTCGTGGTCACGCCGCCGCTGGCCGAGGCCTTCCCGCAGCAGCTGGCCGGCCTGATCGCCGCCCTCGTGGGCATGGTGGCGGGTTCGCTGGCGCCCCAGTGGGTGGCCGACCACAAGGGCCACGTGCACCACTTCGAGGGCACGCCCCAGGGCAGCCCCGCCGCCTGAGGGTCTCCGGGGGCCCGGAGACTGGAAAAAAGGGGTCCCCGCCTATAATTGAGGGCTTTGCTTTAACGACCGCCTGACGCCATGCCCATCTACGCCTACAAATGCGGGTCCTGCGGCCATGCCAAGGACGTCCTGCAGAAAGTCTCTGATGCGCCGCTGACCGTCTGCCCGTCGTGCGGCGCGGAATCCTTCGCCAAGCAGATCACCGCCGCCGGCTTCCAGCTCAAGGGCTCCGGCTGGTACGCCACGGACTTCCGCGGCGGCAGCACCGCCGCACCCGCGGCCGACAAGCCGGCCGACAAGTCCGGCGACAAGCCTGCCGAAAGCTCGCCGGCGCCGGCCAAATCCGACGCCCCGAGCGCGTCCGCCGGCGGCTGCGGCTCGTCCTGCGCCTGCCACTGACCCGGATGCACGCCCTGCGCAAATGGCTGCTGGCGGGGATGCTCGTCATGGTGCCGGTGGCCATCACGGTCGCCGTGCTGCGCTGGGTCATCGACACGCTCGACCAGACGCTGCTGATCCTGCCCGAGGCCTGGCACCCTGACCGGGTCCTCGGCATCCACATCCCCGGCCTGGGGGTCCTGCTGACGCTCGCGATCCTGCTGCTGGTGGGCGCCGGCGCCAGTAACTTCCTGGGCAAGAAGCTGGTCCACCTGGGTGACCGCATCGTGGCGCGCATCCCGGTGGTGCGCTCCATCTACTCCAGCGTGAAGCAGGTCTCCGACACGCTCTTCTCGGAGAGCGGCAACGCCTTCCGCACCGCGGTGCTGGTGCAGTGGCCGCGCGCGGACGTCTGGACCATCGGCTTCGTCACCGGCGCGCCCGGCGGCGACGTCACCAACTACCTGCGGGGCGAGGAGTACGTGAGCGTGTACGTGCCGACCACTCCCAACCCCACCGGCGGCTATTTCGTGATGCTGCGCAAGAGCGACTGCATCGAACTCAAGATGAGCGTGGACGACGCGCTCAAGTACGTGGTGTCCATGGGCGTCGTCGCCCCCGCCATCACGAACCGCTGAGCCGGCGCGCGCCGGCCATTCCTGGAAAGCATTCCCCATGTCCCAATCCATGCGAACGACCTATTGCGGCCTGGTGACCGAAGCCCTGATGGGCCAGGCGGTCACGCTCTGCGGCTGGGTCAACCGCCGCCGCGACCACGGCGGCGTGATCTTCGTCGACCTGCGCGACCGCGAGGGCTACGTGCAGGTCGTGTGCGACCCGGACCGCCCCGAGATGTTCAAGACGGCCGAGGGCCTGCGCAACGAGTTCTGCGTGCAGGTCAAGGGCATCGTGCGCGCGCGCCCGCAGGGCACCGTGAACGACAACATCAAGAGCGGAAAGATCGAGGTGCTGTGCCACGAGCTGGCCGTGCTCAATCCTTCCGTGACGCCCCCGTTCCAGCTCGATGACGAGAACCTGTCGGAGACCACGCGCCTGATGCATCGCGTGCTGGACCTGCGCCGCCCGTACATGCAGAACAACCTGATGCTGCGCTACCGGGTGACGATGGAAGTGCGCAAGTTCATGGACGCCAACGGCTTCATCGACATCGAGACGCCGATGCTGACCAAGTCCACGCCCGAAGGCGCGCGCGACTACCTGGTGCCCTCGCGCGTGCACGACGGGATGTTCTTCGCGCTGCCGCAGTCGCCGCAGCTGTTCAAGCAGCTGCTGATGGTGTCGGGCTTCGACCGCTACTACCAGATCACCAAGTGCTTCCGCGACGAGGACCTGCGCGCGGACCGCCAGCCCGAGTTCACGCAGATCGACGTGGAGACCTCCTTCATGACGGAGGAGGAGATCCGCACGATGTTCGAGGGCATGATCCGCAGCACCTTCAAGAACGTCATCGGCGTCGACATGCCGGCGTTCCCGGTGATGACCCACACCGACGCCATGCGCCTGTACGGCTCCGACAAGCCCGACCTGCGCGTGAAGCTGGAGTTCACCGAGCTCACCGACGTGATGAAGGACGTGGACTTCAAGGTGTTTTCGGCCCCCGCCAACGCCGAGGACGGCCGCGTGGTGGGCCTGCGCGTGCCGGGCGGCAGCGAGATGAGCCGCGGCGAGATCGACGGCTACACCGAGTTCGTGAAGATCTACGGCGCCAAGGGCCTGGCGTGGATCAAGGTCAACGACGTGGCGGCGGGGCGCGACGGCCTGCAGTCGCCGATCGTGAAGAACCTGCATGACCGCGCCATCGCCGAGATCCTGAAGCGCACCGGCGCGCAGAACGGCGACCTCGTGTTCTTCGGCGCCGACAAGGCCAAGGTGGTGAACGACGCCATCGGCGCGCTGCGCGTGAAGGTCGGCCATTCCGAGTTCGGCAAGTCGCGCGGCCTCATCGAGGGGCAGTGGAAGCCGCTGTGGGTGGTGGACTTCCCGATGTTCGAGTTCGACGAGGACGCGCAGCGCTGGAACGCGGTGCACCATCCGTTCACCTCGCCCAAGGACGGCCACGAGGACTGGCTCGAGACCGATCCGGGCCGCTGCCTGGCCAAGGCCTACGACGCGGTGCTCAATGGCATCGAGCTGGGCGGAGGGTCGGTGCGTATCCACCGCGAGGAAGTGCAGAGCAAGGTCTTCCGGGCCCTGAAGATCGGCGAGGAGGAGGCCAAGCTCAAGTTCGGCTTCCTGCTGGATGCGCTGCAGTACGGCGCGCCCCCGCACGGCGGCATCGCCATCGGCCTGGACCGCTTCGTCATGCTGATGACGGGCGCCGAGTCGCTGCGCGACGTGATCGCCTTCCCCAAGACCCAGCGCGCCCAGGACCTGCTCACGCAGGCGCCGGGCCCGGTCGACGAGAAGCAGCTGCGCGAACTGCACATCAAGCTGCGCAATCCGCAGGCGGAGTAGGCGCCGCCTCCCCGCCCCAGCGTTGGGGTTCGGCTTCGCGCTCACCGCCAACCTACGGCCGTGGCGCGGGCCGAAGCCGGGTAGGTCGGGGTGAACCGGGTAGGTCGGGGTGAGGTTCTATGTTTCCCGTCAAGCAGTTCTCAGTGGTGGAGGAAGAGCTGTAGATCGAAGGGGCTCTTTGTTTTCCAGACGCCGTAGGCGGCTCTGAGCAGCTTGCGCCCAAGGATTATTGTGGCCTCGGTAGTTGCCAGGCCGCGTGCCAGCAGTGCCTGGTACATGGGTTTGAGGGCTTTGGCCCTGGCGGCGCTGAATCCCACCATGAACCACTGCTTACGCAGGTAGCCAGGTCCGGCCTTGGTCAGCTTACGCTTGCCGCGCTTGCGGCCTGAGTCGTCGGGCCGCGGGTCGCAGCCGCTGTAGGCCACCAGGGCGTCGGAACTGGCAAAGGGCAGGCGTTCAAGCAAGACCGCCAGCGCAGCGCTGCCCACGGGCCCGAAGCCGATCACGCTGTCGATCAACGCGCGGGCACTGCGCAGTTGGTCATCTGCCCTGAGCAATTCGTCAATCTTGCGATCCACGGAGTGCACGAAGGCTTGGAGCGCGCGATCGAGCTTCCTGAACTCCGCCTTGAGGTCCTTGCAGTCCCCCAACGACTGACGGATCGACTCGCGCTTGACAACTGCGACAGCGCGGCGACGAATGAGTTCATCGAGCCGGCGGTGCTGTTCGCTCGCGGGCTGCCACGGGTGCAGTTTGTGGCGATGCTCGGCAACATAGCGGGCGATCACGCCGGCATCGACCCGGTCGGTCTTGGCTCGCACCTCCAGCCCCCTGGCATAGAAGTACAGGCGCCGTGCATTGAGCACGTAAACCTGCATGCCGGCGGCGTGGGCCAGCCGCGCCAGCAGCTGGTGATACTTGCCCGTGGACTCCATGGCCACGACGCTGCCCTTGGGTAATTGGCGAAGCCAGCAGCGGATCTCACCGGCGTTATTGCCCAAGCGAACAAGGGCTGTTTGGTCAGCACACTGGATGAATAACTCATCCTTGGCCACGTCCACTCCGTGGATCATGGAAATCGATTGCATGGCGGCACCTCCAATCACAGAATTACCGTGCTGGGGTGTGAGTCCCGCCAAGGCGTTAGCTTGCGTTCAGATCGGCGGTCGCAATGCCGCTAAGTTCCTCATCGACGCTCGAGGCGGGGGTGGGAGAGATCTCACCCAGTCGGTCCATTGCTGGCCGATAACGCGCAAAGTCACTCCACCCCAGCGCCATAAACATACAAGCGCGAAGCCGAACCCCGACGGGAGGCACCGCACGGCAGAATGCACCCGTGCCCTCCCGTCCCTTCAAGATCCCGCAGTCCGTCCTGGTCGTGATCCACACGTCCGCGCTCGACGTGCTGCTGATCAACCGCACCGACTCGCCTGGCCACTGGCAGTCCGTCACCGGCTCGCTGGACTTCGAGGACGAAAGCTACGAGCAGGCGGCGATCCGGGAGGTGCGCGAGGAGACCGGCATCGATGCCGCGGCCGGGACGCTCGCCGATTGGGGGCTGGAGAACGTCTACGACATCTACCCTCGCTACCTGCACCGCTACGCACCCGGCGTGACGCGCAACCGCGAACATGTGTTCGGCCTGTGCGTGCCCGCCGGCACGGCCGTGGTGCTGAACCCGCGGGAACACACGGCCTGGCAGTGGCTGCCCTGGCGGCAGGCGGCCGACACCTGCTTCTCGCCGTCCAACGCCGAAGCCATCCTGATGCTGCCAGAATTCATGGAATGAGCCTGCTGCGCATCGCCACCTACAACATCCACAAGGGCGTGCAGGGCCTGGGGCCGGCGCGGCGCCTGGAGATCCACAACCTGGGCCATGCGGTGGAGCAGCTCGATGCCGACGTGGTGTGCCTGCAGGAAGTGCGCAAGCTCCACCGGCGCGAGGAACGCTACTTCAACCGCTGGCCCGAGCTGCCGCAGGCCGAGTTCCTCTGCCCCGAGGGCTACTACGCCGTCTACCAGACGAATGCGAAGACCAAGCACGGCGAGCACGGCAACGCGCTGCTCTCTCGATGGCCCGTGGTGACGCACGGCCACGAGGACATGTCGGACCACCGCTTCGAGCAGCGCGGACTGCTGCACGTGGAGCTGAAGGTGAAGCGGCGCACGGTGCACGTCGTCGTGCTGCACCTCGGCCTGATCGCCGGCAGCCGCGCGCGGCAGGTGGAGCAGATGGTGCGCTTCATCGAGCGCGAGGTCCCGCGCACCGCTCCGGTCATCGTCGCCGGCGATTTCAACGACTGGGGCGGCAAGCTGCGGCCCCTGCTGAACCAGCATGGCTTCCAGGACTTCGTCGCCGAGCGCGCGCTGACCTATCCCTCGCGCCTGCCGCTCACGCAGCTGGACTACGTCTACGCGCGCGGCCTCAAGCCGGTGGGCATGGAGATCCCGCGCGGCCGCATCTGGTGGCGCATGTCCGACCACCTGCCGCTGATCGCGGAGTTCAAGATCTAGGAAGGCCCGGGTGGCGCACCGCATTCCCCCGTTGCGCAGCGGCCATCACCTGCAGCTGCTGGAAGGCAGCAGGGAGCTGTTCCCCGCCATGGTGGCTGCGATCGACGCCGCGCAGGCCGAGGTGCGGCTGGAAACCTACATCTTCGATTTCACCCACACCGGCGCAGAGGTCGCGTATGCGCTGGAGCGCGCCGCGCGGCGCGGAGTGGCCGTGCACGTGGTGGTGGACGGCGTGGGATCCGCCGCACTGCCGCAGCCCTTGCTGCACCGCCTCGAACTTGCGGGCGTGCAGTGGCACGTGTATTCGCCGCCCGGCCGCTTCGGGCTGCTGTGGCCCGGCCAGTGGCGCAGGCTGCACCGCAAGCTGTGCGTGGTCGACCACGCCGTCGGGTTCTGCGGCGGCATCAACATCCTGGACGATTTCCACGATCCGAACCATGGCCCGCTCGCGGCACCGCGACTGGACTTCGCCGTGCGCGTCACCGGCCCCCTGGTGCGCGGCATGCATGCGGCGATGGAGCGCCTGTGGCTGCGCATCGTGGCGGTCCGCCAGCTGCGGCATGCGCAGCTCAGCGGATCGCTGCTGACGCTGCGTGCATCGGCCACGCGCGGCGCGGTGGCGGCGGCAGCCGTCCTCAGCCACGGCCTGCCACGCGCCAAGGCCGCCCTGCTGCTGCGCGACAACGTGCGCAACCGCGCCAGCATAGAGCGCGCCTACCTGCGTGCCATCGGTCGCGCGCGCGGCGAGATCCTCATCGCCAACGCCTACTTCGTGCCGGGCGGCCGCATGCGGCGCGCGCTGGTCAACGCGGCGAAGCGCGGCGTGCAGGTCACGCTGCTGGTGCAGGGTCGCTACGAGTACTTCATGCAGTACTACGCCGCGCGCCCGGTGTTCGGCGCCTTGCTGCGGGCCGGCGTGCACATCATCGAGTACGAGCCGAGCTTCCTGCACGCCAAGGTGGCGGTGGTCGACGGCCAGTGGGCAACGGTGGGATCGTCCAACCTCGATCCGCTGTCGCTGCTGCTCGCGCGCGAAGCCAACGTCGTGGTGCATGACACCGCCTTCGCCGCCCGCCTGCGCGGTCGCCTGCTGCACGCCGTGCAGCACGAAGGCCGGCGCATGGACCCCGCGATCTACGAGAACCGCTCCACCACGGCCCGTGCCAAGGAGTGGCTCGCGCGGGTCGTCATGCGCCTGCTGCTGGCCATCCAGGGGAAGAAGTACCTGTGAGCGGAGACGGCGACCTGATCGTGCAGCGCCCCGAGGGCCTGTACTGCCCGCCGGGCGATTTCTACATCGACCCGTGGCGGCCGGTGCCGCGCGCCGTGATCACGCACGCCCACTCCGACCATGCGCGCTACGGCAACGGCCACTATCTCGCGGCCAGTCCCGCGGAAGGCGTGCTGCGCGCGCGCCTGGGGGAGATCGCCCTGCAGCTGCTGCCCTATGGCGAGCCCCTGCTGCACCACGGCGTGAAGGTGTCGCTGCATCCCGCCGGCCACGTGCTCGGCTCCGCGCAGGTGCGGCTCGAACACGGGGGCCGGGTGTGGGTGGCCAGCGGCGACTACAAGGTCGCGCCGGATCCGACCTGCGCGCCCTTCGAGCCGGTGCGTTGCGACGTCTTCATCACCGAGTCCACCTTCGGCCTGCCGATCTACCGCTGGTGTCCCGACGAGGAAGTGTTCGCCGACATCAACGCCTGGTGGGCGCGCAACGCCCTGCACGGGCGCGCCAGCGTGCTGTGCTGCTACAGCTTCGGCAAGGCGCAGCGCGCGCTCGCGGGCGTCGATCCGTCCATCGGCCCCATCGTCGTGCACGGCGCGGTCGAACCCTTGAACCGCGCCTACCGCGCCGCCGGCGTGTCGCTGCCCGAGACGCGCATGGTCACGGAAGTGAAGGACAAGGCGGACCTGCGCCGCTGCCTGGTGGTCTGCCCCCCGGGCGCCGCGGCCAGCCCGTGGCTGCGCCGCTTCGGCGAATTGCAGACGGCCTTCGCGAGCGGCTGGATGCAGGTGCGGGGCAACCGCCGGCGCGGCGGCTACGACCGCGGCTTCGTGGTGTCCGACCACGCCGACTGGCCCGGATTGCTCTCCGCGATCGCCGCCACCGGGGCCGGCCGCGTGATCGTCACGCACGGCAGCGCCGCCGTGCTGGTGCGCCACCTGCGCGAGCGCGGGCTGCAGGCGCAAGCCTTCGACACCGAGTACGGCGACGATGTCGTCGAGGCCGACCTGCAGGCCGGCCAGGAGCCGGCGCCGTGACCTCCCTCGTCCTCCTGTGGCTGCACCTGGTGGGCGCCGCGCTCCTGTTCGGCACCGGGCTGGGCATCGCCTTCTTCGCCTGGTTCGGCTACCGCCGCGGCATGGAGGAGGGCGACATCGGGCTGATCCGCGGCGTGCTGCGGCTCACCGTCGTCGCCGACACGGTGTTCACCGCGACGGCCGCCGTGCTCCAGCCGGTGACGGGCTACTTCCTCTGGCGCATGAGTGGCGGGCAGTGGCCCGATCCCTGGCTGCTGTGGGTGCTGGCCCTGTACGTCTTCGTCGGCGCCTGCTGGCTCCCGGTGGTCTGGCTGCAGGTGCAGCTGCGCAACGCGGCCCTGCAGGCGCGCACGGTGGGCCAGCTCGACGCGCGCTTCCACCGCCGCTTCAGCACCTGGTTCGCGCTGGGGTGGCCGGCCTTCCTCGGGGTGATGGGGCTCTTCGTCCTGATGGTCACGCGGGGCTACTTCCGCTGAACCATGAAGCGCTTCGCACGCCTGTTCAGCGAGCTGGATGCGACGACCTCCACCAACCAGAAGGTGGAGGCGCTCACGCGCTACTTCGGCGAGGCGCCGCCTCACGACGCGGCCTGGGCCGTGTACTTCCTCTCGGGCGGCAAGCCGCGACAGGTGGTGAAGACCGCTTCGCTGGTCGGCCTGGCGTGCCAGATGGCGCAGATCGAGCCGTGGCTGTTCGACGAGTGTTACCAGTCCGTCGGTGACCTCGCCGAGACGATCGCGCTGGTGCTGCCGCGCGGCGACACGGTCTCGGACGTCGGACTCGCCGAATGGGTGGAAGACCGGCTGCTGCCGCTGCGCGGGCTGCCCGACGAGGAGGTGGCGCAGCGCGTCGCGTCGTACTGGCAGGAGCTGGACACGCTGGGGCGCTTCCTCCTGACCAAGCTGGTGGGCGGCGGCTTCCGGGTCGGCGTCAGCAAGCTGCTGGTGCAGCGCGCGCTGGCCACGCATGCCGGCGTGGACGCCAAGCGCGTCGCGCAGCGCATGATGGGCTACACGGACGGCAAGGTGCCGCCGTCGCCGGAGCGCTACCAGGCGCTCATCGCGAAAGCGGAAGAGGGCGTGCCGGAGCAGCGCGATGCCGGCCAGCCCTATCCCTTCTTCCTCGCCCACCAGCTCGACCTGCCGCCGGAGCTCTTCTCCTCGAAGCTCGGGCCCGTCGGCGAGTGGATGGTGGAGTGGAAGTACGACGGCATCCGCGGCCAGGTGGTGCGGCGCGAAGGCCAGGTGTGGATCTGGTCGCGGGGCGAGGAACTCGTCACCGAGCGCTTCCCCGAGATCGAGTCACTCGCGCGCGCGCTGCCGGACGGCACCGTGCTCGATGGCGAGATCCTCGTGTGGAAGGAACAGGCGGATGCGGAAACGGGCGAGATCGTGGAGGGCCCGGCGCCCTTCGCCCTGCTGCAGCAGCGCATAGGCCGCAAGAACCTCACGAAGAAGATCCTCGCCGATGCGCCCGTGAGCTTCATCGCCTACGACCTGCTGGAGGAGGGCGGGGCGGACTTGCGCGGGCTGGCGCAGCGCGATCGCCGCGCACGCCTGGAGGCGCTGCTCGCCGGCACGGACTTTCGCGTTTCCCCGGTGGAGACGGCCTCCTCGTGGCTGGACTTCGCCCGGCGCCGCGAGCAGTCGCGCGAACGGGGCGTGGAAGGCTTCATGCTCAAGCGCCTGGACGCCGCCTACGGCACGGGCCGCACCAAGGCCGAAGGCCTATGGTGGAAGTGGAAGATCGACCCGATGACCATCGACTGCGTGCTGGTGTACGCGCAGGCGGGGCACGGGCGGCGCTCCTCGGTGTACACGGACTACACGTTCGCCGTGTGGAACCGCGAGCCGGCGAGCCGCGAGGAGGCCGACGCCGTGCTGGAGGCGATCGCGCGCAAGGAGCCGCCGCAGGCCGGAGCGCTGCAGCTCGTGCCCTTCGCCAAGGCGTACTCGGGACTCACCGACGAGGAGTTCCGCCAGGTGGACGCCATCATCCGCAGGAACACCATCGAGAAGTTCGGTCCGGTGCGCAGCGTGCGCCCCAGCCTGGTCTTCGAGCTGGGGTTCGAGGGCATCAACCGCAGCACGCGGCACCGAAGCGGCATCGCCGTGCGTTTTCCGCGGATGCTTCGCATCCGGCACGACAAGCCTCTGCACGAGGCCAATACACTGCAGGACCTGGAGGCGCTCCTGAACCCCTGACGATGCAGGTTCCACCGCTCGCCCTCGT
>SEAY01000178.1 GCA_004144865.1 Comamonadaceae bacterium | reverse complement strand
TTTCGCCAGATCGTGGAGTCACCCAAGCAATGAAGCGGGACCTGTTCTTGACCACCGAGAAAGAAACGGAGATGGCCCAACCAATCCGTCCTGACATTTCCGAGACGCCCCTGAAAGGCGTGCGCGGCAACATCGTGCAGTCCATCCGCGCCTACCGCGTGCAGGACCTGCAGGAAACCGCCACCGCCTTGGGGCACCACTTCCTGTACGCCAACCTTGCCACGGCGCAGAGCAAGCAGGACGTGCTGGACATGATCGCCCAGCAGTTCACCTTCCCGCAGCACTTCGGCAAGAACTTCGACGCGCTGTACGACTGCATGACCGACCCGCTGCACAAGTCGGGCCCGCAGCCCGGCTTCATCGTGGTGCTGGAGCACATCCCTGCCAACGGCAAGTTCGACAAGGAAGCGCGCGAGCAGCTGCTGGACATCTTCCGCGACACCGCCGATTTCTGGGCAGACAGGAAAGTCCCTTTCCGCTGTTTCTATTCTTTTCGGTAGCCCGTTCCGCACAACAAGGCCAAGCGGAACGGGCGAACGAGGCCCAGGGCGAACCCGTGCAACAGCCGGTCGCCGCCGAAGGAGAGAAGATGCCCACGGACAAGATCCTGGACGTCTCGCCCCTGGCACTGCGCATGAGCAGCCCCTTCAATGCGGGGTACTGGCTGGCGGCGGCGTAAGCCCCCGTCATTCCCGCGCAGGCGGGAAACCAGAGCGTTCGAGATCCCCGCCACGGCGGGGATTTCTCTTTGGGAAGCCCTGGATCCCCGCCTGCGCGGGGATGACGCTCAGGCCAGCTCCTGCGCCAGCGCCACGTACTCCGCCACCGGCACCTCCTCGGCGCGCCGCTGCACGTCGAACTCCCCGGCGAACCCCTTTTCCTGCAGCCACTTCCCCAGCGTGTTGCGCAGGATCTTGCGCCGCTGGCTGAAGGCCACCTGCACCAGTTGCGACAGCAGCGCCACGTCGACGGCCGCCGGCTGCTCCCACGGCACCATCCGCACCACGGCGCTGTCCACCTTCGGCGGCGGATCGAACGCCTCGGGCGGCACGTGCAGCACGTTCTCCATCGCGTAGCGCCACTGCAGCATGACCGAAAGCCGCCCGTAGTCCGCGGTCGCCGGCGCGGCCACCATACGGTCGACCACTTCCTTTTGCAGCATGAAGTGCTGGTCCTGCACGTGCGCCACCTGCTCCAGCAGGTGGAACAGGATCGGGCTGGAGATGTTGTACGGGAGGTTGCCCACGATGCGCAGCTTCGCCACGCCCATGTCGCGGGCGAGGGCGCCGAAGTCCACCTTGAGCACGTCGGATTCCACGACCCGCAGCTGCGCGTGCTGGCGCAGCCTCGCGGCCAGGTCGCGATCGAGCTCGATCACCGTGAGCTGGCCGAGGCGCTCCACCAGCGGCTGCGTGAGCGCGGCCAGCCCGGGACCGATCTCCACCATCGCCTGGCCGGCACGCGGCGCGATCTCGCGCACGATGGCGTCGATCACGGCATCGTCGGCCAGGAAATGCTGGCCGAAGCGCTTGCGGGCGATGTGCTTCATGAAGGGCTGTCATCCCGGGCCTGACCCGGGATCCATGGATTGCGGGTCAAGCCCGCAATGACAACAAAAGCGAACGCGTCACTGCGGGGGTTCCCGCAATTCCACGTACGCGCGGCCGCGCACTTCCTGCGCCCACTGCACGTAGGCCTCGTCGAGCTTGCGCTCGCGCACCAGGTTGCGCACCACCTCGCGCTGTTCCTTCGGGCCCAGCGTGGACTGGCGGCGCTCGATCAGCTGGATCAGGTGCACGCCGAAGCGGCTGGTGATGGGATCCGCGATCTCGCCGGGCTTGAGGTCCTCGAGCACGTCCTCGAACTCCGGCACAAACATGCCGGGGCTGGCCCAGCCCAGGTCGCCGCCGTTGCGGGCGCTGGCGTCCTGCGAGTTCTCGCGCGCGAGCTGCGCGAAATCGGCCTGGCCGGCCTGGATGCGGCGCTTGTAGTCGGCCAGCCGCTGGCGCGCGGCCTGCTCCGTGAGGGTGCCGCCCGGACGCAGCAGGATGTGGCGGGCGTGGTTCTGGGTGACCGCGATGCCCGGCTGCCCCACCTGGCGCTTCTCCACCACCTTGACGATGTGGAAGCCGGCGGCCGAACGCAGCACGTCGGTGACGCCGCCCGCCGCCACGTTGCGCGTCGCGTCCACGAACAGCGGCGGCAGGCGGTCGGCGGTACGCAGGCCCACGGCGCCGGCGTTCTGCGCGGCGCCGGCCGCGTCGGAGTTCTCGCGCGCCAGCTTGCCGAAGTCCTCGCCCCCGCGCGCGCGCTGCAGCAGCTGCTGCGCCTTGGCCTGCAGCTGGGCGACCTGCGCCTCGCTGGCGTTCTCCGGCACCGCCACCAGGATGTGCGCCAGGTTCATCTCCAGCAGCGCCGGATCGACGCCGTTGGCCTGCTGCTCGCGCAGGAAGTTGTCGACGTCCAGCTCGGTGACCTTCACCCGCTGCTCCAGCTCTCGGTCGCGCAGGCGCTGCAGCAGGATCTGGTTGCGCAGGTCCTCGCGGAACTGCTTCAGGTCCACGCCATCGGCGGCGAGGCGGCGGCGCAGTTCAGGCACCGGGATGCCGTTCTGGCGCGCGACCGTCAGCTCCGCCTGGTCCACCAGCGCATCGTCGGCGCGGATGTTCATCTCGCGGGCCAGCTGAAGCTGGGCCTTCTCGGTGATCAGGCGCTCGACCACTTCCCGCGCCAGCTGCGGGCGCGGCGGCATGGCCGACCCCTGCTGGGCGAGCTGCTGCTCGTAGCGCAGCAGCCGCGTGCGCACCTCGTTGTTCGTGATGGGCTCGGAATTCACCACGGCCACGATGAAGTCGGCTGCACGCGGGCCGGACTCTCGCTGCGCCGGCTGGCCCAATCCGAGCTGGGGGACGACGCGCAGGCTCTGCGCCAGCGCCGGGAAGGCCAGCGCGCAGGCGAGGGCGGCCAGGGCCAGGGAACGGGGTTTCATCGGTGCAGTCTAGTCGTAGTTGGTGAAGCGGCTGGGCGTCTCGACCTCCTCGCGGAGGTACTTGTAGTGCGGGATATTCTGCTTGAGGGTCTCCAGCGCCCCGGAGCCCAGCCGGCTGAGGCCCAGGAATTCGAGCTGGAACAGGATGCGCTTGTTCGCCGTCGTGGTGCCGGCCTGCAGCCGCTCCACCACGATCCGGCCGATGTAGCACCCGGCGTCGTACTCGAAGCCCAGGATGCCTTCCACCAGCCGGCGGTCGCGCAGGCTCCAGTTCATCCGCCCCACGCTGTACCAGCGGCCGCTGCAGCCCGGGCCCGGCGCGGTGGCGCGGCGGCCGAACAGGTCGCTCAGCGGCCATTGCCAGCCCACGTCGATCTGTTCGCTCGAACCGCGCTGCAGGCGGTAGGCGGCACTGATCGTGCGGAAGTCGCCCGGCGTCCAGCGGGCGCCCAGCACCGAGCGGATCGAACGGCGGGTCTTCGGGTTGAACTGCACGGTGCCTTCCACGGACCACTGCGGCACCAGGGTGACGGAGGCGCCGAACAGCACGTCCGACAGGCGCTCGCTCACCGGCTCCTGGCCCGGCAGCACGACCCGCTGGTCCTTGAAGCGCAGCCGCTGGGCCAGCGCGAACTTGGCCGCCTCCGCGCCGGTCTCGGGGTCCAGCAGCCGGGTGGTGGCGCCCACGGTCAGGAGGTTGTTGTCGGCGATGCGGTCGTCGCCGCCGAAGGAGTTCTCGGTGAAGATGGTCGCGAAGTTGAAGTCGGTGAGCGCCGAGTCGTAGTTCGGCAGGTGGTTCTGCGCCCGGAACGGCGTGTAGACGTAGAACGCGCGCGGCTCCAGCGTCTGCAGGAAGTCGCGGCCGAAATAGCGGGTGTTGCGCTCCAGCACGAAGCCGCTGTCCAGGCTCGCCGTGGGCACCGTGACCTGGGCCG
>SEAY01000003.1 GCA_004144865.1 Comamonadaceae bacterium | reverse complement strand
ATTCGGTGGGCTCGGCCGGATTCGGCGGGGGTGTGGGCATCGGTGTCCTTCTTGTTCTGTCCGGGCAAGCAGGTCAGCAGGCGCCGAGCGTGCCAGCGCAAGGCGGGTCGCGGCTACAGTCCCTGGCTCGACGCTTTGTAGGAGCTCTTCTGCTTTGCTTCCGGCTGCCAAGCTTGGCCCGCCGGCGTCAATCGCAGATGTGCATATTGTTGCGCTTGCGTGAAGATGCCGCCGGGCGCCCCGGCGCAGCGGTTAGTGCGCCCGGGCCGGGCCGCCGTGCACCCCGACGGTGCGGCCGCGCATCAGGAAGATGCCGCCGAGGCCGCGTTCGCGCAGCTGGACGTCCCGCAGCCGGGCCGCCAGCAGGTCCCACGGCGCGTCCAGGCCGGACAGCGAAGTCACCGAATACAAGGCGGCGCCCCACACGAACAGGTTGGCGGGCAGCATCCAGGGCGGCGCCCACTTCAGGCCCGAGGCCAGCACCGTGGCGCCCGGCCGCAGGTGCGCCAGCACGTGGTCCAGCGCCTCGGGATCGCGCAGCACGTCGTGCGTGAAGTGGAACAGCGCCGCGTCCGCGCGGCCGGCAAGCGGTGCATCCGACGCGCCGGCCTCCAGCAGTTCCACGTTGCTCCAGCCGTGGCGCTCGACCCGCTCGCGCGCGATGTCCAGCATGTCGGGCGAGGGGTCGAAGGCCACGATGCGGCCGGTGGGACCGATGCGCTCCTGCAGCCCCTCGAAACTCAGGCCGGTTCCGCAGCCGACGTCGAGCACCGTGTCGCCGGTGCGTGGGGCGAGCCACGCGATGGCTTCATTGCGCACTGGTTCGAAGGCGAGCAGTTCCAGGTCGTAGCGCGCGGCGCGGCCGCGGTACTGCGACCGCGCCTGCGACAGCGATGCGCCGGGCCGCCGGGCCGGGCCGGGGCGGAAAGGCATGGTGCTGCGGGAAAACGGCTAGTGGATGATGACGACCAGCACGCTGCAATGCGCGTGCTCGATGAGCGTCCCCGAGATGGAGCCGCGCCACCAGCGCGCCGCCCAGCTGTCCAGGTGCTTGTGGCCGACCACGATGAGGTCGGCGCCGATCTTGCGCGCGTACTTGTTGATCTCGTCGATGGCTTCGCCCGTGACCACCTCGCCGCGGGCGCTGAACCCGGCGTCCGCCAGGCGGCGCAGGCCGTCGTCGAGCACGCCGCGGTACTTCTTCTTTTCGCGCTCCTCGAGTTCCACGTCGTACACGCCGCCCTCGAGGCCCACGAAACTCATGGCCGAGGGCATCACGGCCACCAGGTGCAGTTCGGACTGGCTCCAGTTGGCGAGGTCGCGGCACTCCAGCAGCGCCTTCTGGCCGGCATCGGAGCCGTCATAGGCGAGAAGGATCTTCTTGTACATGGCAGTCCCCCAAGGACGCGCCGCGGCCCCGTGCCGCGGCTCGGCGGAGTATGGCCCGGCTTCATGACGATGGGCAACGCGCGGAACTGGGCAATTACCCCTAGAAACTAGCAAGCAATCAGTCGCGGCAGCACGCCGGCTGCGAAATGCGCATCGACGACATCGGCCAGGCCGTCGAACACCGTGTCCAGCGTAGGCGCGGTGGCGCCGAACAGCGCATGCAGCGCCGCGGGATCCTCGAACAGGCCGTGCAGGTACACGCCCAGCACGTTGCCCGAAGCGTCCTGCCACCCGAGGCCCCCGGGCAAGGCGACGCGCCCCGGCGCCATGCCGGCGTGCTGCACGGTGACGCCATGGTGGATTTCGTAGCCGCCCACCTGCAAGTCCGAGAGCGCGTCCCAGGGAGGCGCCAGCGACTCGAAGGCAACGCTGGTGCGGCACACCGTCTTCTGCGCGGCGAACTGCGTCACGAGCGGCAGCAGGCCGAGCCCCGGCGCATTGCCGGCGATGTCGTCCGGGTCCACCAGCGCCTCGCCGAGCATCTGGAGGCCCCCGCAGATGCCCAGCACGCGGCCGCCCTGCCGCGCGTGCGCAGCGACGGCGCGGTCCAGGCCCTGGGCACGCAGCCACGCAAGATCGGCCATCGTGTTCTTGGAGCCCGGCAGGATCGCCCAGTCGGCGCCGGCGAGTTCCGCGGGGGTGCGCACCCAGCGCAGGCGCAGGCCCGGCACGTTCTTCAGCGGCTGGAATTCGTCGAGGTTGCTGATGCGGGGCCAGGCGACGATGGCCACGGTGGTGCGCACCGCGCCCGCCGCGCCACCGGAGGCGTCGAACACGCCGTCCTCCTCGGGCAGGCCGTGGTGCCACACCATGGGCAGCGTGGCGACGGTGGGCACGCCCGTGAGCCGCTCCAGCTGTTGCGGTCCCGGCGCCAGCAGCGCGGGGTCGCCCCGGAAGCGGTTGAGCACGAAGCCTTGCAGCAGGGCGCGTTCGGCCTCCGGCATCAGCGCCCAGGTGCCGTACAGGTGGGCGAAGGCGCCGCCGCGGTCGATGTCGGTCACGAGCAGGCAGCGCGCCTGCGCATGGGCCGCCACGCGCAGGTTCACGTAGTCGCTGTCCGCGAGGTTAATCTCGGCCGGCGAGCCCGCGCCTTCGATGACGACCACGTCGTTCTCGGCCCGCAGCGCGTCCAGCGCATCGCGCACCGCGGGCCAGGCCAGCGCGCTGCGCTCGCGCCACGGCGTCGCGGTGAGCTCCGGATGGACTTGCCCAAGCAGCACGAACTGGCTGTGCGTGTCGCCCTCCGGCTTGAGCAGCACGGGATTCATGCGTACGTCGGGTTCCGCCCGCGCGGCCAGCGCCTGGAAGTACTGCGCGCTGCCGATCTCGCCGGCGACGCCGCCCGGTCCCGCGACGACGCGCGCGTTGTTGCTCATGTTCTGCGCCTTGAAGGGCGCCACCTTCAGGCCCTGGCGCGCGTACCAGCGGCACAGCGCCGTGGCCAGCCAGCTCTTGCCCGCGCCGCTGCTCGTGCCGAGCACCATGATGCAGCGGGCCGTCATGCGGTCGCCTCCACCGGCAGCGCCACCCAGCGCCCCGCGACGGCATGCACCTGCAGGCGGTGATCGAAGACCCTTTCGAGCGCGCGATGCGTGGCCGCATCGGACGTGGGACCGTGGTGCGCGATCCGGCCGTCCTGCAGCAGCAGCAGGTCGTCGGCCTGCAGGGCCATGCCGATCTCGTGCAGCACGCTCACCGCCGTGCCGCCGCGCGCCACGTGCCGGCGCACCAGCGCCATCCAGTCGGCCTGGTGCGGCGGGTCCAGGTGCGACAGCGGCTCGTCCATCACCAGCAGGGGCGCCTGCACGGCCAGCGCGCGCGCCAGCAGCACGCGCTGGCGCTCGCCGCCCGAGAGGCTGCCGAGGGCGCGATCGCGCCAGCTCCAGCTTTGCGTCTCCTCCATCGCCGCACGCACGGCGTCCTCGTCGAGCGCGCTGGGTGTCGCCAGCCACGACTGGTGCGGCAGGCGCCCGAGCATCACGACGTCGCGCGCCAGCAGGTCCGCCGCGCCCTCCTCGGCCTGCCCGAGCCACGCGAGCATCCGCGCCCGCGCCCGCGGCGCGCAGGCATGCGCCGGCCGTCCGAGGATCTGCACTTCACCGTGCGACGGCAGCAGTTGCGCGAGCGCCTTCAGCAAGGTGGTCTTGCCGGCGCCGTTGGGGCCGGCCACCGCGGTCCAGCGCCCGGCGGACAAGGCCACATCCACGCCGTGCAGCACCTCGCGCCCACCCAGGGCGACGCGCAGCCCGCGCGCGGCAAGGGCGGCGTTCACTGCATCCTCCGGTGCATGAGCCACAGCAGGTAGCCGCCGCCCACCAGCGCCACCAGCACGCCCACTGGCAGCTCGCGCGGCGCCAGCACCGCGCGAGCCAGCACGTCGGCGGCCAGCAGCAACACGCCGCCGGCCAGGGCCGCGAGCGGCAGCAGCCAGCGGTGCGTGGGCCGCGCGACCAGGCGCACGGCATGCGGCGCCATCAGGCCGACGAAGGCGACCAGGCCCACCTGCGCGACTGCCGCGCCGGTGGCCAGCGCCAGGGCCGCGACCAGCGCAAAGCGTACGCGCGCGAGCGGCACGCCCAGGCTCAAGGCGGTGCCCTCGCCGAGCGCCAGCGCATCCAGCGCCGGGGCCGACAGGACGGCCAGCGCCAGGCAGATGCACAGCACGACGGCCAGCATGCCCACTCCCGGCCAGCCGATGAAGCCCGTGGTGCCCAGCATGAAGGCCTGCATCGCCCGCATGATCTCGGGCACCCAGAACATCACGAGCGCCGCGAAGGCGCCGAACACCATGCCGACCACCACGCCGGCCAGCAGCAGGCGCAGCGTGTGCTGCACGCCGCGCGCCAGCGCCAGCGTGAGCAGCACGGCCGCCAGCGCACCGGCGAAGCCCGCGCCTGCGAGACCCACGTGGGCCGCCCAGCCCGAAAGCGCAGCAGGCGCGGCGCCCAGCAGCATCAGCAGCACCGCCACGCCGAAGGCCGCGCCGGTGGCGCTTCCCAGGAGGTAGGGATCGGCGAGCGGGTTGCGGAACAGGCCCTGGGCGATCGCTCCGGCCAGCCCCAGCAACGCGCCGGCCAGCCACGCGCCCGCGGTGCGCGGCATGCGGATCTCCCACAAGACGGTATCGGCCATGCCGCCGCCCGCCCACAACGGTTCCCAGCCGAGGCTGCCGACCGCCAGGCCGGCGAACGCGGCCACGAGCGTGAGCAGCAGCAGGCTGGCCACCACGGCGGGCGGGTGCAGCAGCGGCTTCATGGCAACCGCCCCGTACGCGGGGCGCCCAGGCAGCGCGCCAGCACGCCGGCTGCGTCCGCGAGACGCGGGCCGGGCCGCATCACGACGTCGCCCTCTTGCGGATCGAGCACGCACACGCGTCCCTCGCGCAGAGCGGCGATGCGCGACCAGCCCGGTCGCTGCCGCACTTCGGCCATCGCGCTCGCGGGCACCACGAGCAGCTGCGGGTCGGCGCGCACCACGAATTCCGGATTCAGGCGCGGCACGGTGCCGAGCTCGCCGGGCACCACGTTGGCTGCGCCCAGCCGTGCGAGCAACTCGCCCACGTGCGAGGACGCACTGGCCGCGTAGCCACCACCCACCTCGACGTACACACGCATTCCGCGGGCCGAAGTCGGCACCCCGGCCGCGGCGGCCGCGATGCCGGACTGGATGCGCCGCCACTGCGGCGCGGCATCGACCCCGATCGCGTGGCCCACCGTGCGCAGCACGCGCTCGGCGTCGCCCAGCGTCTTGAGGTCCAGCCCCAGCACCGGCACGCCCAGCGCTTCCAGCCGGGGCAAGGCGCGCGCGCTGGAAGACAGCAGCACCAGGTCCGGCCTGAGCGCCACGATGCCCTCGATGCGCGCATCGTCCACGCCGCCCACGTGCGGCAACGCCAGCACCGTGGCGGGCCAGTTGGAGAAGTCGTCCACGCCGACGAGCCGCCCGCACGCGTCGAGCGCGCAGACCGTCTCCGTCAGCGAGGGCAGCAGGCTCACGATGCGCTGTGGCGGGCGCGGCAGCGTGACGGCACGGCCGCGGTCGTCGCGCACTTGCACCTGGGCTTGCGCCATGCCGGCCACGAGCGCCAGCGCCAGCAGCAAGCCACGCATCAAGCGTTCACCCATGCGCCCTGCTCCATGCCAGCACGATGCGGTGCAGCTGCTCGACGCCGTCGGTGAGCGCAGCCGGCCCCGGCTGCAGGATGTCGGCCGACTTGATCTCGAAGAGCTGGCCGTCGCGCACCGCGTTCACGGCCTCCCACCCCGGCCGCGCGGCGACCTTCTCCGGGCGGAACTTCTTGCCGCACCAGGAGCCGATGACGATGTCGGGATTGCGGCGCACGATCTCGGCGCCATCGGCCACGATGCGGTCCTTGCCGAGCGGCTCGCGCGCCAGCTCCGGGAAGATGTCGTCGCCGCCGGCGATGGCCAGCAGCTCCGAGACCCAGCGGATGCCGCTGATGTGCGGCTCGTCCCATTCCTCGAAGAAGACGCGCGGCCGGCGCGGCAGCGCGCGGCCGGCGGCTTCGACCTGCAGCAGCCGCGCGCGCATGCCCTCCAGCAGGCGCAGCCCGTCCTCGGCGCGGCCCACCATCGCCGCCACCTGGTACAGCATGGCGAAGATCTCCTGCACGCTGCGCTGGTTGAAGATGGTGACCTGCACGCCGCGCCGCACCAGCTCCGCGGCGATGTCCGCCTGCAGGTCGGAGAAGCCGAACACGCAGTCCGGTTTCAATTCGAGGATGCGGTCGGTCTTCGCGGTGAGGAAGGCGCTCACCTTGGGCTTCTCCTCGCGGGCGCGGCGGGGCCGCACCGTGTAGCCGGAGATGCCGACGATGCGCGCCTCCTCGCCCAGCAGGTACAGCCATTCCGTGGCCTCCTCGGTGAGGCAGACGATGCGGGCGGGCCCGCGCGGAATGGCCAGGTCCATCGCGATCCTCAGAACTGCATGCGCAGCGATGCGGTGAACTGCCGCCCCGGCTCGGGGTAGATCGACTGCGTCTGCCCGCCGGCGCAACCGAAGGCCTGCGTGGAGTACTTGCGGTCGAACAGGTTCGACACGCCGAGCGCCAGTTCCGCGTTGGGGAGGAGCTGCCAGGCGTAACGCGCGTCCGCGGTGGTGTACGAGGGCATGGTGCAGGTGTTCGCGAAATCCGGATGCTGCGACGATACCCAGTTCACGCCGCCGCTCAAGCGGTGCCCCGCCACCGGGGTCCAGTCGCCCCGCACCGCCAGCGTGCGCCGCGGAACGAGGGGAACGTCGCTGTCCGCATAGGGGCCGGAGCGGAAGGTGGCCTGCCGCCAGGCCGCGTGCACACGGGCCGTGAAGCTCGCGCTGGCGGCATGCTTCCAGTCGAGCTCGAGGCCCTGGCGCCGGGTGGGATCGAAATTGATGTTGGCCCCGTTGAAGCCGAACGGACTGTTCGGGCCGACGGCGTTGGGGTCGTACCCGATCTCGTCGGTGAGGGCGCTTCGATACAGGCGCGCTTCCAGCTCGCCCTTCGCATGGACCCAGCGCGCGCCGATCTCGACGTCGCGCGAGCGCTGCGGCCGCAGGTCCACGCCCGGCGTGGTGAAGTTGAACTCGTCCACGTTGGCGAAGCGGAAGCTGTGGCCGACGCGCGCGTAGCCCGTCCAGCCGGCCCCGAACGGATGGCTCACGCCCAGCTCCCAGGCATTGATGCTGCCCGTGAAGCCGGTGGCGGTGGAACTGTTGTCCTTCTCGACCCGCTCGGCCCGCGCCCCCGCCGACAGCCGGGTGCCGCTGCGCAAGGTGACGTCGTCCTTGACGTAGAAGCCGCGCGACTGCTGCGTGGCCTGGGCGCCGAACGCGCCCAGCACCTCGCGCCGCCAATCGGCGACGTCCACCCCCAGCACCAGCGCGTTCTTCACGCCGCCGAGCGCGCCCTCGTGGCGCGCGCGCAGGGAGTAGGTGTCGGTCGCGATGTCGTAGTCGTAGGGGAAGCCGCCGTTCATGCTGCGCACGACCTTGTCGCGCTGCGCGGCGTCGAAGGCGAACTGCCAGGCACCGAGGTCCGCCGTCGCGAACAAGGCCGCCCGGTCGCTGCGCAGCCGCGCCCAATCGCTGGGGCGCGTGGTCTGCCGGGGATCGGCCTCGTACTGCGCCGCGCTCAGCGGCCCCGGCAGCCGGGCGTGCACCTCGTCCTCGCCGAGGCGCGCGCCCAGGCGCAGCCAATCGTTGGACCACTGGCCGGTGACGGTGCCGGCGCGCGAACGCGCCGCCGAATTCTCGCGCCAGCCGTGGGTTCGACGGGCCTGGCCGTCGGCATCCAGCGTGAAGCTGCCGGCGCTCACCGTCGCTCCGCCGCGCGCCTCGCGCAGGCCGTGCGAGCCTGCCGCTCCGTACAGGGAGCCGCCGGAAGGGCGTCCCCGTCCGGCGCCGGCCTTGGTGGTGATGACGATCACGCCGCCCGTCGCGCCCTCGCCGTACAGGACGGCGCCGCTGCCACGCAGCACCTCGATGCGTTCCACCGCGTCGATGGGGATGCCGGACAGGCGCGTGCCACCGAGGTCGGCCTCGCTGATGCGCACGCCATCGAGGATGACGAGCTGGTTGTTGTCGGCCGTCGTGCCGAAGCCGCGCAGGTCGAGGCTGTACTCGCCGCCGCCCAGGAGGTCCTGCCGGCCCTGTGCGCCCAGCAGCCGCATGATCGCGTCGTTGACCGAACTCGCGCCGCTGGCGCGGATCTCGTCGGCGGTGATGACGCTCACGCCGAAAGGCAGGGAGGCGCCGGGTTCGGCGAAGCGCGTGGCGGTCACGCGCGTCTCGGCGAGGGTGGGTTGCGCCAGGACCGGCGCGGAGAATGCGGCGGCCGCTGCCATCAGGCAGGCTGGCGTGCGCAGGGGATGCACGTTCGTTGTCATTGTGGAAGAACAAGGCTCGCTGCCCTCGCCGGCTTCCCCGCCGGCATGCTGGGCGATCACGGCGGCGCGCGCCTGCAGGCGCACGCCGCCACCTCGTTGGCCGGTATCCGGGCTGGCGGAAGAACTTCCATCGCCTTCCCGGGGCCGCTGTTTCAGGCGGCCCCAGTGGCTTCGATGATGGAAGCGGCGTGCCGAAACACACCTCCGCTTACCGTTGCGGGGGCAGCGCAGGTTGGCCTTCGCGCGTGGGCGGCGTAGGCTCCCTGCTTCCCGTTGAACTGCGGCATGCGAACCACACCGCGAGCACCAACGCCTTGATTCTAAAGCGCCTTCATTCACATATCCCTACAATTCGCCCCATGGCCAGCGGCTCCCCCATCGACCCCCTCGTCGAACGCGTCGAGCGCCTGCTCGTTCGCTACGAGGAGCTGCAGCGCACCAACGCGCTGCTCGCCGAACAGGTGGAGCTGCTCACGCAGGAACGCGATTCGCTCAAGTCGCGCCTGTCCGCCGCCCGCTCGCGCGTCGACGCGCTGCTCGAGCGCCTGCCCGACCTCAACACCCCCGCATGAAGCAGCTGGAAGTCCAGATCATGGGCCAGAGCTACCTGCTCGGATGCCCCGAAGGCGGCGAGCAGCGCCTGCTCGAAGCCGTGGAGAAGGTCGACACCGCGATGTGCAAGATCCGCGACGCCGGCAAGGTCAAGGCCCGCGACCGCATCGCGGTGCTGGCGGCGCTGAACCTCGCCTTCGACACGCCGGCGCGCGCGCCCGCGCAGCCGCTGCACGCGAACAGCTTCGCCAACGGCGAGCAGACGCTCACCGGCATGCGCAACCTCGCCGACGAAGTGCGCATCGCGCAGCTGATGGTGCGCCTCGACCAGGCCCTCGGCGACGACGGCCGCCTGCTCTAGGAAGACGGTTTCCACCGTTGGGCTTGGCAGCGGGTTGTCAAGCCCGGAACGATTTCATGGCTTCACGGAACGTTTGCACCACGGGCCGGTTTTGCGTCCTAGAATGGCTTCGTCTGCAGTGCGTATCGGGCTTTATATTTCCTTGAACCAATGCTCATTGAGCACGGGCTTGGAACATCGCCCGGCGAGCGTGAACATCTCGCGTCAGATGATCCCAACGCCGAAGCTGACCTCGCCCACCTGAACCCCGGTTCAGGATGCGGTCCGGTGCCACAGCAGACACCAACAGCCAACTCCAGAAAGTCGCAAGCGACTTTCTGGAGTTTTTTTTGATCAGTGCGAAAAGGACCGGCAAAGCCGGATCCTTTCCGCAAGGGGGACTGCGCTGCATGTTATTCCGCGCAGTCCACGGGCCGCTGCGCGGAGGAATGCGGGGAAGCCGCCCGCAGGCTGTCATCCCGGGCTCGACCCGGGATCCATCCCCGCGTTTGCGACAATGCCGGGTTGCACGCCTCGCACAAGAACGAATGTCCCTGCTCGACCCCCTCCTCATCCTCGAACTGGCCGCCATAGGCACCGGCACGGGGTTCCTGGCGGGCCTCCTGGGTATCGGGGGCGGGATGATCATGGTGCCCTTCGTCACGATGATCCTCACGCAGAAGGGCTACCCCGCCGACTACACGGTGAAGATGGCGGTGGCGACCTCGCTGGCCACCATCATGTTCACCTCGATGTCCTCCGTGCGCGCGCACGACAGGCGCGGCGCGGTGCTGTGGCCGGTGGTGAAGGTGCTCGCGCCGGGCATCCTGCTCGGCTCGGTGCTCGGGGCGCAGATCGCGCATGCGCTGCCCGGCAAGATGCTCGGCGTGCTGTTCGCGATCTTCGTGGCCTTCTCGGCCACGCAGATGTTCCTGGATCGCAAGCCCAAGCCCAGCCGCACGCTGCCGGGGCGCCTGGCCACGTTCGGCATGGGCAACGTGATCGGGCTGCTGTCTTCGCTGGTCGGCGCGGGCGGCGCGTTCGTCTCGGTGCCCTTCATGACGTGGTGCAACATCAAGATCCACGACGCCGTGGGCACGTCGGCGGCGCTGGGCTTTCCGATCGCCCTGGCCGGCACCATCGGCTACGTGTACGCGGGCATGGGACTGCCGCAGATGCCCCCCGGCTCCGTCGGCTACCTCTACCTGCCCGGCCTCGTGGTGATCTCCGCGGCCAGCATGCTCATGGCGCCGCTCGGCGCCCGCACGGCGCACCGCATGGACATCCGCCCGCTGAAGAAGGTCTTCGCGTGCGTGCTGTACGCGCTCGCCGCCTACTTCCTCCTTCGCTGAAGAAAAGAAAGCTCACATGGCCCGCATCGCCTTCATCGGACAACAGGACTTCGGCAAGGCCGTCCTCGAGGCCTTCCTCGCCCGCGGCGACACGGTCGCCGGCGTGTTCTGCGTCCCGGACAAGCCCGGCGCGAAACCCGATGCGCTGAAGGCCGACGCGCTCGCGCGCGGCCTGCCGGTGTTCTCGTTCGCCAGCCTGCGCAGCGCCGAAGCCGAAGCCGCGATGCGTTCGCTGGACGCCGACATCGGCATCATGGCCTACGTGCTGCAGTTCGCGCCGCAGTCCTTCGTGAACATCCCGAAGCACGGCACGATCCAGTACCACCCTTCCCTGCTGCCGCTGCATCGCGGGCCCTCGTCCATCAGCTGGCCGATCGCGCTGGGCCGCGACGAGACCGGCATCACCATCTTCCGGCCCACCGACGGCCTCGACGAAGGACCGGTGATCCTGCAGAAGCGCGTGGCCGTGGGCGCCGACGACACGCTGGGCGAGGTGTACTTCAACAAGCTGTTCCCGCGGGGCGTCTCCGCGCTGCTCGAAGCGGCGGACCTTGTGATGGCGGGGCGGCACGAGGAGAAGCTGCAGGACGAGAGGCAGGCCACCTACGAGGGCTGGATGCACGATGAGGAATGCGAGATCCACTGGCCCGGCCACGTGGACACCATCTACAACCTGATCCGCGCGTGCAACCCGGCGCCCGGCGCCTGGATGATGCTGGAAGGCGTGAAGGTCCGCGTGTACGACTGCCGCAAGCACGTGGTCGGGCGCTTCGTCTCGCGCGGGCATCGCCCGGGCGACGTCGCGGGCGTGACGGAAAGCTCGATCGTGATCTGGGCGCAGGGCGGCCTGATCGAGATCCTCAAGCTGCGGCCCGAAGGCGGCCCGAAGATGTCCGCCGGCGACTTCGCGAAACAGCGCGGGCTGGCTATCTCGACCGACTGGCAGTCCTGGGCGCTGCGCTAGCGCGCCTGGACTTCACGGCGGGCAGCGCCACGCGCGACATGCCCAGCGCCTCGTCGACGAGGCCGGCGCCGTCCTGCAGCAGGAAGTTCTTGAAGGCCTGCGCCACGGGGGGCAGGCGCTTGCCGTGGCGGTGCACCACGTACCAGTTCAGCATCAGCGGGAAGCCCTGCACGTCCAGCACCACCAGGCTCTCCGCCTGCAGCTCGCGGCTGACGGTGTGCGCGGACAGGAAGCTCACGCCCATGCCCGCCATCACCGCCTGCTTGATGGTCTCGGTGCTGCGGATCTCCATCGCGACGTTCAGCCCCGGCAGCCAGTCGCCGAAGGCGTCCGCCATCGAGTTCCAGGTGTCGGAGCCCTTCTCGCGCACGATGAAGGGTTCGCGCAGGATGCGCGACATGGGGATGCGCGCGCTGCGCGCGAGCGGGTGCGTGGGCGCGGCGACGATCACGTAGGGGTGCGGCGCGAAGGGCTCGGCCACCGTGTCCTCGTCTTCCGGCGGGCGCACCATCACCGCGAGGTCCGTCACGTTCTCCTTCAGCTGCGCCAGCAGCTCCTCGCGGTTGCACACGCCGAAGTTGAGCGTCACGCCCTCATGCTTCTGCGCGAACGCCACCAGCAGGCGCGGGAAGAAGTAGTCGCCGGCGCTGATGACCGAGACGTTCAGGCGCCCGCCGGAGACGCCCTTGAACTGCGCCATCACCTCCTCGGCTTCCTGGAACTTCTGGATGATCTCGCGGCTGCATTGCAGCATCTGCGCTCCCGCCGGCGTGAGGTGGATCTTCTTGCCGAGCTGCTCGAACAGCGGCAGGCCCGCGTGGTCCTCGAGCTTGCGCACCTGGGTGGAGACCGCCGGCTGCGTGAGGTGCAGTTCGTCGGCGGCGCGGGAGAAGCTGCGGTGGCGGGCGACGGCCTCGAACACCTTCAGCTGGCGCAGGGTGGCGTGTTTCATCGTGGCCGGATCATAAGCATAAGCGAATGCAAACAATCAAATACTTTCACTGTCTTTTATCGTTCGCGGCACCTAGAGTGGCTGCATCGGACACACCAGAAGCAGGAGACCCGCCATGCCGCAAGCCGCCACCGCCCAAGCCCATCCCTACGATGCCGCCTTCGAGCTGGACCTCACCCAGCAGTGGGACCCTTCCACCTACGGCAGCGGCCGCGAGGGGCTGCGCGCCTACCTCGAGAAGGAACACCCGCACCTGCTGCGCGCCTACGACGCCGACTTCCTGGTGAACGCCATCGAGTCCACCCGCGCCCAGGCCGGCGGCCTGCGCTGAAGCAGGAAATTCCCTAACGCGTTTCGACGTTGGCGCGCATCGCGCCAACGTCGCGCACGCACGCCTGCGTGCTCCTGCGCACGGGCCCCGGGACAAACCCTAGGAGCCCTCCTTCATATCGAAAAATTGACCGCAGTCAAGAGAGTTCGCGGTCCGATGGGAGGACCATGCGACCGCGGTCTCGCGATGAATGTCATCACGGACAGATGGCACGGGCGAGTCGAACAACGCAGGAGACAAACGCCATGAAACAAGCCTCTCTCAGGACCCGGATGACGGCCGCCGCCGCCGCCGTCCTTGCCTCGGCCGCGATGTTCGCGGCGCCCGCCGCGCACGCCGCGTGGGAACCGTCGAAGCCCGTCGAATTCGTCGTCCCGGCCGGCACCGGCGGCGGCGCCGACCAGATGGCGCGCCTGATCCAGGGCATCGTCGTCAAGCACAACCTGATGCAGCAGCCGCTCGTGGTGGTCAACAAGTCGGGCGGCGCCGGCGCGGAAGGCTTCCTCGCCGTCAAGGGCGCCAAGGGCGATCCGCACAAGCTCATCATCACGCTGTCGAACCTCTTCACCACGCCGCTCGCCACGGGCGTGCCGTTCAACTGGCGCGACATGACGCCGGTCTCCATGATGGCGCTCGACAACTTCGTGCTGTGGGTCAACGCCGAGAAGCCGTACAAGAGCGCCAAGGAGTACTTCGACGCCGTGAAGGCCGCGGGCCCCAGCAAGATGAAGATGGGCGGCACCGGCTCCAAGCAGGAAGACCAGATCCTCACGGTGGGCGTCGAGAAGGCCACCGGCGCGAAGTTCATCTACGTGCCCTTCAAGGGCGGCGGCGAGGTCGCGGTGCAGCTGGTCGGCGGCCACGTCGACTCCAGCGTGAACAACCCCGCCGAGGCCGTTGCGCAGTGGCGCGCGGGCAAGCTGCGCGCGCTGTGCGTGTTCGACAACGAGCGCATGCCGTACAAGGCGAAGATCACCGACACGCAGTCCTGGGGCGACGTGCCCACCTGCAAGGAATCGGGCGTTCCCACCGAGTACACGATGCTGCGCGGCATCTTCGCGGCGCCCGGCGTGACCAAGGAGCAGACCGACTACTACCTCGCGCTGCTCAAGAAGGTGCGCGAGACGCCGGAATGGAAGGAATACATGGAGAAGGGCGCCTTCAACCAGACCTCCATGGACGGCGAGAAGTTCAACCAGTGGCTGGGCCAGGCGGAGCAGCGCCACCGCGAACTGATGAAGGACGCCGGCTTCCTCGCGAAGTAAGGCCTCCACGCACGCCCCCGCGCCCGGGGGCGTGCCGCTTCTTTCCCCATTCCGCCCCCGAAAGAAATGCCGGCAGTCACGGCAGGAGACAAGCGCATGGATTCCCCCCAGCAGGCCGCAGAACCGGAACGCACCGGCGTGCCCACCTTCATCGTCGAGGCCGCGGTCGCGGCGCTCGTCATCCTCTTCGGACTCGTGGTCCTGGTCGGCAGCCGCAATCTCGGCTCGGGCTGGACGACCGACGGCCCCGGCGCGGGCTACTTCCCCTTCTACATCGGCCTGATCCTCTGCATCTCGGGCGCCGGCACGCTGTACCAGGCCCTGCTGGGCAAGAAGCGCAACACCGAGATCTTCGTCGATGGCGAGCAGCTCAAGCGCGTGCTGTCGGTGCTCATCCCGGCGGCTTTCTACGTGCTGGCGATCCAGCTGTTCGGCATCTACATCGCTTCGGCCGTGTACATCGCCGGCTTCATGATCGTGCTGGGCAAGTTCTCCAAGGCCAAGTCCATCGTGCTGGGCCTCGCGATCGCGGTGTTCTTCTTCCTCATGTTCGAGGTGTGGTTCAAGATCCCGCTGCACAAGGGCATGCTGAACCCGCTCGATTTCCTCGGCTACTGAGCCTTCCACGATCCACGCATCCCCACCAGCGTCATGACCGAACTCAGCGCCCTGTTCCACGGCTTCAGCGTCATCCTGACGCCGATGAACCTGCTCCTCATGTTCGTCGGCATCACCCTCGGCGTGCTGATTGGCGTGCTGCCCGGACTGGGCGGCGCCAACGGCGTCGCCATCCTGCTGCCGCTCACCTTCTCGATGTCGCCCACCTCGGCGATCATCATGCTGTCCTGCATCTACTGGGGCGCGCTGTTCGGCGGCGCCATCACCTCGGTGCTGTTCAACATCCCCGGCGAACCGTGGTCGGTGGCCACCACCTTCGACGGCTACCCGATGGCCCAGAAGGGACAGGCGGGCGCGGCGCTCACCGCGGCCTTCACCTCCTCGTTCATCGGCGCCTTCGTCGCGGTGGTGATGATCAC
This sequence comes from Comamonadaceae bacterium, assembly GCA_004144865.1. Classification (GTDB taxonomy): domain Bacteria; phylum Pseudomonadota; class Gammaproteobacteria; order Burkholderiales; family Burkholderiaceae_C; genus Ramlibacter. The sequence goes on along the minus strand of SEAY01000003.1, from coordinate 76,401 downwards.
CTTCATGGCGCCCCTGGTCGCGAAGTTCGCGCTGAAGTTCGGCCCGCCCGAATTCTTCGCCGTGTACCTGCTCACCTTCTGCAGCTTCGTCGGCATGGGCAAGGGCTCGCCCTTCAAGATCCTCGGCTCCATGGCGATCGGCTTCGCGCTCGCGGCGGTGGGCATGGACACGGTCACCGGCCAGCTGCGCCTGACCTACGGCTTCGAGGAGCTGATGCGCGGCTTCGACTTCCTGATCGCCGTGATCGGCCTGTTCGGCATCGGCGAGATCCTGCTGTCGATGGAAGAAGGCCTCGCCTTCTCCGGCAAGACGGCCAAGATCAGCGCGCGCGTGGTGCTGGACACCTGGAAGGAACTGCCGAAGTACTGGGTCACCTCCATCCGCAGCTCCGTGGTGGGCATGTGGATGGGCATCACGCCCGGCGGCGCCACGCCCGCATCGTTCATGAGCTACGGCCTGGCGAAGAAGATGTCGCGCGACGGCGCCAAGTTCGGCACGGGCCAGATCGAGGGCGTGGTCGCGCCCGAGACCGCCGCCCACGCCGCCGGCACCGCCGCCCTGCTGCCGATGCTGGCGCTGGGCATCCCCGGCTCGCCGACGGCGGCCGTGCTGCTGGGCGGCCTGCTGATCTGGGGCCTGCAACCGGGGCCGCTGCTGTTCGTGGAGCAGAAGGACTTCGTGTGGGGCCTGATCGCCTCGATGTACCTGGGCAACCTGGCGGGCCTGATCGTGGTGCTCACGACGGTGCCGCTGTTCGCGTCCATCCTGCGCATTCCCTTCTCCATCATCGCCCCGGTGATCATCGTGATCTGCGCGATCGGCGCCTTCACGGTGCACAACGCGATGTTCGACATCTGGCTGATGCTGCTGTTCGGCGTGCTCGGCTACGTGTTCAAGAAGCTCGACTACCCGCTCGCGCCGCTGGTGCTGGCCCTGGTGCTGGGCGACAAGGCGGAGGACGCATTCCGGCAATCCATGCTGCTGTCGCAGGGCGAGCTGTCGATCATGGTGGCCAACCCGCTGGTGGGCTCCATCACCGGCCTGGCACTCCTGATGCTCCTGTGGCCGCTGCTCTCGCGCATCATCGCGAAGGTGCGCCCGAAGCCGCCGACTTTCGCGGCCGAACAGCCGGTGGATTGAGGAGGACCGCCCCATGCCCGTGATCGCCCTGACCCAGGAAATGGGATCGCTCGCCAAGGACGTCGCCGTGCGGCTCGGCGAGGCCGCCGGCCTCGGCGTGATGCGCAACGAAGTGGTGGAGAACGTCGCCGGCCGCATGCAGGTGCCCGCCAGCCTGATCCGCCGCATCCGCGAAGGCAAGGCCGGACTCGTGGAGCGCTTCTCCACCGACAAGCAGCAGGTCGCGCTGTACACCGCGGAGGAAGTGTTCGCCCAGGCGGAGCGCGGCAACGTGGTGCTGCGCGGCTGGGGCGCCACCTGCCTGCTGCGCCCGGTGAGCCACGTGGTGCGGGTGCGCGTCACGCGGCCCTTCCCGTTGCGCCTGGCCTGGCTGATGGACCACCTGGGCACCGACGACCGCGACGCGGCCGAATCGGAGCTGCGCCGCAGCGACGCCGCGCATGCGTCCCGCATGAACGCGCAGTTCGGCGTGACCTGGGGTGACCCCCTGCTCTACGACCTGGTGCTCAACACCGAGCGCGTGTCGGTGGACAGCTGCGCCGAGCAGATCCTGCAGCTGGCCCGCCGGCCCGAGTTCGCGGAGACGCCGGAATCGCGCGCCACGCTCGCGGGCCTGGCGCTCAGCGCGCGCGTGCGCGCGGCGCTCAAGGCGAACGAGGCCACCGAGAACGTCGACGTGCAGATCGAGGGCCGCGAGGGCCGCGTGACGCTCAGCGGCATCGTCGCGAACGAGAAGGAAAAGGACGAAGCTGAGCGGGTGGCGAGCGCCGTCGCCGGCGTCGGCAAGGTGGAGAACAAGCTGCACCTGATGAAGGTGACGCGCAAGTTCACCTACGCGAAGACCTGACCCCGTCATTCCCGCGGAGGCGGGAATCCAGGGCGCCCTGGATCCCCGCCTCCGCGGGGACGACGACTAGATCTTCCCCCGCTGCTTCAACCGGCTCAGCGTTTCCGCCGAAAGGTTGAGGTACGAAGCGAGCTCCTTCTTGGGGATCCGCTCGAAGAGCTCGGGATGCTTGCGCAGGAAGCGCTTCACGCGCCCCGGCGCATCCAGCAGGTGCAGCGTGATGGTGTGCGCCATGATTTCGCTCATGTGGTGCATCACCTCGTACTCGAAAGCCTGCTTCAGGCCGGGGTGGCGCTCGATGAAGGCCACCCAGTCGCGCAGCGGCAACTTGGCGACACGGGCGCGCGTCACGCACACGATGCTGTACGGGGCGGGCGTGCCCAGCCGCCAGGCGGCGTAGCTCGTCTCCATCTGCCCCTCGTCGGCGAAGCGCAGGATCATCTCCTTGGCTTCCTGGTTGGTGACCATGCGCTTGAGGATGCCCTCGAGGATGAAGTACTGTTCCATCTCGTGCACGCCCTGGTTCAGGAGCGCCTCGCCCTTCTGGCAGTCCACCACCACCAGCAGCGGCTCGAGTTCGGTGATCTGCGCGGCCGTCATGCCCTTGAGCACCAGGTTGTGCGCGAGCTGCACGCGGATCACGTTGCGTTCGGGATGTTTCTCGATCGACGACATGTTTGCGGGAGGCGGGGGTTCCCCGGGGGACGCAGGCAAATTTTCGAAAATTGACTGCGGTCAAGAGGGTTTCCGGGAGGCGACTCCTACCATTCTCTCACTCTCAACCTGGACGAGATTCCACCATGACCACCGACACGCAAGATCGCGATACGACCGACGGCTTCCACCTCGTCATCGATGCGCTGAAGCTGAATGACATCGACACGATCTTCGCCCTGCCCGGCATCCCCATCACGGACTTCCTGCGCATCTCGCAGGCCGAGGGCCTGAAGGTAATCTCGTTCCGCCACGAGCAGCACGCGGGCAACGCCGCGGCGGCCGCGGGCTTCATCACGCAGAAGCCCGGCATCTGCTTCACGGTCTCCGCGCCCGGCTTCCTGAACGGCCTGACGGCATTGGCCAACGCCACCACCAACTGCTTCCCGATGATCCTGGTCTCCGGCTCCAGCGAGCGCGAGATCGTCGACCTGCAGCAGGGCGACTACGAGGAGATGGACCAGCTCGCGATCGCCAAGCCCCTGTGCAAGGCCGCCTTCCGGGTGCTGCACGCCGAAGACATCGGCGTGGGCATCGCGCGCGCGATCCGCGCCGCCGTCTCGGGCCGCCCCGGCGGCGTGTACCTCGACCTGCCCGCGAAGGTGTTCGCGCAGAGCAGTGATCCTCGGCAAGGGCGCCGCCTACGCCCAGGCGGACGCCGAGATCCGCAGCTTCATCGAGAAGAGCGGCATTCCCTACCTGCCGATGTCGATGGCCAAGGGCCTGCTGCCGGACAACCACAACCAGGCCGCCTCCGCCGCGCGGTCCTACGTGCTGGCCGAAGCCGACGTGGTGATGCTGGTGGGCGCGCGCCTCAACTGGCTGCTGTCGCACGGCAAGGGCAAGACCTGGGGCGCCGGCTCGTCCAAGGAGCCGGGCCAGCAGCAGTTCATCCAGGTGGACATCTCCCCGACCGAGATGGACAGCAACGTCGCCATCGCCGCGCCGGTGGTGGGCGACATCGGCTCGTGCATCTCGGCGTTCAACCAGGCCATCGCGTCCGGCTGGAGCAAGCCGCCGTCCGACTGGACCGGCGCGATCGCCGAGCGCAAGGACAAGAACCTCACCAAGATGGCCGAGACGCTGGCGAAGAACCCGCCGGTGATGAACTTCCACAGCGCGCTCAACGTCATCAAGAACACGGTCAAGGAGAACCCCAAGGCCTACCTGGTGAACGAGGGCGCCAACGCGCTGGACTTCACCCGCTCCATCGTCGACATGTACGAGCCGCGCCGCCGCCTCGACGTGGGGACGTGGGGCATCATGGGCATCGGCATGGGCTTCGCGGTCGCGGCCGCCGCCATCACCGGCGAGCAGGTGATCGCGGTGGAAGGCGACAGCGCCTTCGGCTTCAGCGGCATGGAGGTGGAAACCATCTGCCGCTACAACCTGCCGGTGTGCGTCGTCGTGATGAACAACAACGGCATCTACAAGGGCACGGACGTCAACCCGCGCGGCGACGCGATGGCGGTCACGCAGTTCGTCAAGAACGCCCGCTACGACCTGATGATGCAGGCCTTCGGCGGCGTCGGCGTCACGGCGAAGAACCCCGAGGAACTGGACCGCGCCCTGAAGGAAGCGGTCGCCTCGCGCCGGCCGACGCTGATCAACGCGATGATCGACGAGAACGCCGGCACGGAATCCGGCCGCATCACGAGCCTGAACCCGGCGGCGGCGAAGAAGAAATGAATCCGTCGTCCCCGCGGAGGCGGGGACCCAGGGCTCCCTGAACGCCCTGGATTCCCGCCTGCGCGGGAATGACGGTGAGAGATTCCAAGACTCGAAAGGAAATCAAGATGGGTAAAGCACTCGACGGCGTCAAGATCCTCGACTTCACGCACGTGCAGTCCGGGCCCACCTGCACGCAGCTGCTGGCGTGGTTCGGCGCGGACGTGATCAAGGTGGAGAAGGCCGGTGAAGGCGATGCCACGCGCGGGCAGCTGCGCGACACTGAACCACAACAAGCGCTCCATCACCCTGGACACCAAGAATCCCAAGGGCAAGGAAGTGCTGATCGAGCTGATCAAGCAGTGCGACGTGCTGGTGGAGAACTTCGCGCCCGGCGCGCTGGACCGCATGGGCTTCAGCTGGGAACGCATCCAGCAGATCAACCCGCGCATGATCATGGCGTCGGTCAAGGGCTTCGGCCCCGGCCCGTACGAGGACTGCAAGGTGTACGAGAACGTCGCCCAGTGCGCGGGCGGCGCCGCCTCCACCACCGGCTTCGACGACGGCCCGCCGCTGGTCACCGGCGCGCAGATCGGCGACTCGGGCACCGGCCTGCACCTGGCCCTGGGCATCGTCACCGCCCTGTTCCAGCGCGAGAAGACCGGCCGCGGCCAGAAGGTGCTGGCCGCCATGCAGGACGCCGTGCTGAACCTGTGCCGCGTCAAGCTGCGCGACCAGCAGCGCCTGGAGCGCAAGAAGGTGCTCGAGGAGTACCCGCAGTTCCCCGAGGGCGAGTTCGGCGAGGCCGTGCCGCGCGCGGGCAACGCCTCGGGCGGCGGCCAGCCGGGCTGGATCCTCAAGTGCAAGGGCTGGCAGCACGACCCCAACGCCTACATCTACTTCATCACGCAGGCCCCGGTGTGGGGCGCGATCTGCAAGGTGATCGGCGAGGAGACCTGGATCACCGACCCGAGCTACGCCACGCCCAAGGCGCGGCTGCCGCACCTGAAGACGATCTTCTCCCGCATCGAGGAGTGGACCAAGACCAAGACCAAGTTCGAGGCGATGGAGATCCTCAACAAGTACGACATCCCCTGCGGCCCGATCCTGTCGATGAAGGAAATCGCCGAGGAGCCCGCGCTGCGCGCCACCGGCACCGTCGTGGAGGTCGATCACCCCACCCGCGGCAAGTACCTGTCGGTGGGCAACCCGATCAAGCTGTCCGACAGCGAAACCGAGGTGACGCGCTCTCCCCTGCTGGGCGAGCACACCGAGGAAGTGCTGAAGCAACTGGGCTACGGCAAGGACCAGATCGAAGAACTGCGCGCGGCCAAGGTCATCTGACCGCGCACCCGGCGACACCATTCAATTTTTCAAGGGGCATCACATGGCCAACTTCCAAGGCGACAAGGCAAAGGTCCGCGCGATCCTGGACGCGGTGAAGAAGGAAGGACGCGACTCGCTGACCGCGCCCGAGGGCAAGCTGGTTTGCGACGCGTACGGCATCAACGTGCCCAAGGAAGGCGTCGTGTCCAGCGCCAAGGAAGCGATGACCCTCGCCTCCTCCATGGGCTTCCCCGTGGTGATGAAGATCGTGTCGCCGGACATCCTGCACAAGACCGAAGCGGGCGGCGTGATCGTGGGCGTGAAGAGCGCCGACGACGCCGCCACCGCCTACGAGACCATCATCGCGAACGCGAAGAAGTACAAGGCGGACGCGAAGATCGTCGGCGTGCAGGTGCAGCAGATGATCAAGGGCGGCACCGAGGTCATCGTCGGCGCCATCAGCGACGACAGCTTCGGCAAGCTGGTCGCCTTCGGCCTGGGCGGCGTGCTGGTGGAAGTGCTCAAGGACGTGACCTTCCGCCTGGCCCCCGCCACCACGCAGGACGCCGAGTCCATGCTCGATGGCATCCAGGCCGCTGAAATGCTCAGGGGCGTGCGCGGCGGCGATGCGGTCAACCGCGAGGCCCTCACCTCCACCATCGTCCGCGTGTCGCAGCTGGTGAGCGACTTCCCGGAGATCTCCGAGCTGGACCTGAACCCGGTGTTCGCCAGCAAGGACAGCGCGATCGCGGCGGACGTGCGCATCGTCGTGAACTTCACGCCGAAGCCGGCGCGATTCCGTCCCTCGGAAAAGGACGTCGTCACGTCCATGAACCGCATCATGAAGCCCAAGGCCGTCGCGGTCGTCGGCGCTTCGAACGAGGCGGGCAAGATCGGCAACTCGGTGATGAAGAACCTCATCAACGGCGGCTACAAGGGCAAGATCTATCCGATCAACCCCAAGGACGCGGAAGTGATGGGCGTGAAGGCCTACAAGAGCGTCAAGGACGTGCCGGACGAGATCGATACGGCCGTGTTCGCCGTGCCGGCCAAGTTCGTCGCCAGCGCGCTCAAGGAGTGCGGCGAGAAGAAGATCGCCGGCGCCATCCTCATTCCCTCCGGCTTCGGCGAGACCGGCAACATCGAAGGCCAGGAAGAACTGCAGAAGATCGGGCGCGAGTACAACATCCGCCTGATGGGGCCGAACATCTACGGCTTCTACTACACGCCGTCCAACCTGTGCGCCACGTTCTGCACGGCCTACGACGTCAAGGGCTCCACCGCCCTGAGCTCGCAGTCCGGCGGCATCGGCATGGCCATCATCGGCTTCTCGCGCTCCGCCAAGATGGGCGTGTCGGCCATCGTCGGCCTGGGCAACAAGTCGGACATCGACGAGGACGACCTGCTCCTCTTCTTCGAGCAGGACGACAACACCAAGGTGATCGCCCAGCACGCGGAAGACCTGAAGGACGGCCGCGCCTTCGCCGAAGTCGCCAAGCGCGTCTCCAAGAAGAAGCCCGTGATCATGCTCAAGGCCGGCCGCACCGCGATGGGCGCCGCCGCCGCGAGCTCGCACACCGGCGCGCTGGCCGGCAACGACAAGATCTACGAGGACGTGCTCAAGCAGTCCGGCGTGATCCGCGCGCGCAGCCTGCGCCAGATGCTGGAGCTGTCCCGCGGCGTGCCCATCCTGCCGACCCCCAAGGGCGAAAACGTGGTGATCATCACCGGCGCCGGCGGCTCGGGCGTGCTGCTGTCCGACGCGTGCGTCGACAACGGCCTGAAGCTGCTCAAGCCGATGCCCGACGACCTCGACGCCGCCTTCCGCAAGTTCATCCCGCCCTTCGGCGCGGCCGGCAACCCGGTCGACATCACCGGCGGCGAGCCGCCCATCACCTACGTCAACACGGTGAAGCTGGGCCTGGAGGACGACCGTGTCCACGCGCTGATCCTGGGCTACTGGCACACCATCGTCACGCCGCCCATGGTGTTCGCGAAGAATATGGTGCAGATCGTCAACGAGATGAAGGCCAAGGGCAAGATCAAGCCCGTCGTGGCCTCGCTGGCCGGCGACGTGGAAGTCGAGGAAGCCGCGCAGTACCTGTACGAGAACGGCATTCCCGCGTATGCCTATTCCACGGAACTCCCGGTGGAAGTGCTCGGCGCGAAGTACCAGTGGGCCCGCGCGGCGGGCCTGCTCTAAGCCGGTAAGCTCGCAGGATGTCCCAACATCGCGTCATCCCCATCGCCGCGGCCGCGCTCCCGCTGAGGGAGCGCAAGCGCCAGGGTCCCAAGGGCCGCAAGCCCGGGGACCAGGCGCTGGCCGAAGTGCGGCAGCTGCTCGGTGACGCGTCGCGCCAGCGCGACCTGCTGATCGAGCACCTGCACAAGCTGCAGGACCACTTCGGCCACCTCTCGGCCGCGCACCTCTCCGCGCTCGCGCAGGAGATGCGCCTGGCCCAGTCCGAGGTGTACGAGGTGGCGTCCTTCTACCACCACTTCGACATCGTCAAGGAAGGCGACGAGGCGCCGCAGGCGCTGACCGTGCGCGTGTGCGACGGCCTGTCGTGCGAGCTGGCCGGCGCGCAGCAACTGCTGCAGAAACTGCCGTCCCTCCTCGGCCGCGACGTGCGCGTGATTCCGGCGCCCTGCATCGGCCGCTGCGAGCAGGCACCGGCCGCCGTGGTGGGCCAGAAGCCCGTGCCCTGCGCCACCCCGCAGAAGGTGGCCGAGTGCGTCAAGGAAGGCGCGACGAAGCACGAGCCGGAAGGCTACATGGGCCTGTCGCAATACCGCGCGGCTGGCGGCTACCAGCTGCTGGAGCAGTGCCTCTCGGGCGAGCGCGACGTCGAATCGGTGATCGCCACGATGGAGTCCTCGGGCCTGCGCGGCCTGGGGGGCGCCGGCTTCCCCACCGGGCGCAAGTGGCGCATCGTGCGCAACGAGCCCGGCCCGCGCCTGATGGCGGTGAACATCGACGAGGGCGAACCCGGGACCTTCAAGGACCGCGTGTTCCTCGAGCGCGAACCGCACCGCTTCCTGGAGGGCATGCTGATCGCCGCCTGGGCGGTGGGCATCGAAGCGATCTACATCTACCTGCGCGACGAGTACCACGGCTGCCGGCAACTGCTGCAGCAGGAACTGTCGCGGCTGGCGGCCGATCCGCCGTCGAAGGGCCTGCCGCGCATCGAGCTGCGCCGCGGCGCCGGTGCCTACATCTGCGGCGAAGAGTCCGCGATGATCGAGTCCATCGAAGGCAAGCGCGGCATGCCGCGGCTGCGCCCCCCTTATGTGGCGCAGGTAGGCCTGTTCGGCCGGCCGACGCTGGAACACAACTTCGAGACGCTGTACTGGGTGCGCGACCTGCTGGAGCGCGGCGCCGACTGGTTCGCCTCGCAGGGCGCGAACGGGCGCAAGGGGCTGCGCTCCTTCTCGGTGTCCGGGCGCGTGCGCAATCCGGGCGTGAAGGTGGCGCCCGCGGGCGTGACCATCCAGGAGCTGATCGACGAGCACTGCGGCGGCATGGCCGACGGGCACAAGTTCTACGCGTACCTGCCGGGTGGCGCGTCGGGCGGCATCCTGCCGGCGAGCATGAACGAGATCCCGCTGGACTTCGACACGTTGCAGCCCTATGGCTGCTTCATCGGGTCGGCCGCGGTGGTCGTGCTGTCCGACAAGGATTCGGCGGTGGCCGCCGCGCGCAACCTGATGCGCTTCTTCCGCGACGAATCGTGCGGCCAGTGCACGCCGTGCCGCGCGGGCACGGCGAAGGCGCTGGCGATCATCAATGCGCCGCGCTGGGACGTGGCCCTGCTGGGCGAGCTGTCGCAGGTGATGCGCGATGCGTCGATCTGCGGCCTGGGGCAGGCGGCGCCGAATCCGGTGGATTGCGTGATCAAGTACTTTCCGCATGAACTGGGGTGAAGAAGTCATGTCGGGGTGTCCGTGGCTTGGCTCTCGCCGTCGCCTCGGGCTACGTGCTGCGCGTACGCAGCACTCGAACGCCTGCGGGCTCACCCCGACCTACAAGGAGCCCCGCCGCCCCGTAGGTCGGGGTGAGCGCGAAGCCGAACCCCGACGCCACGACGAGCCTGGGAGAAAACAATGAACGCCGTCACCCGCGCCGAACTGGCGCAGATCGACGCACCCGTGGTGCGCTTCAAGCTCAATGGCCGCGAGGTCGAGGCGCTCGCCAGCGAAACCCTGATCCAGGTGGCCGACCGCGAAGGCGTGGAGATCCCCCGCCTTTGCTACAAGCCAGGCCTCGACACCGCCGGCAACTGCCGCGCCTGCATGGTGGAGATCAAGGGCGAGCGCGTGCTCGCCCCGAGCTGCTGCCGCACGCCCAGCGCGGGCATGGAAGTCACCAGCGACAGCGAGCGCGCGGTGAAGTCGCAGAAGATGGTGCTGGAATTGCTGCAGGCCGACATGCCCGAGGCCGAGTACACGCGCCACAACGAGGTGGACGAGTGGTCCGCGAAGCTCGGCGTCGGCAAGCCGCGCTTCCCCTCGCGTGGCCAGGTCGCGCCCGACCTCACGCACCCCGCCATCGCCGTCAACCTCGACGCCTGCATCCAGTGCACGCGATGCCTGCGCGCCTGCCGCGACGAACAGGTGAACGACGTGATCGGCCTGGCCTTCCGCGGCGAGCACGCCAAGATCGTGTTCGACATGGACGACCCCATGGGCGTGTCCACCTGCGTGGCCTGCGGCGAATGCGTGCAAGCCTGCCCCACCGGCGCGCTGATGCCCGCGCGCGGCGCCGCGCTGCCCGTGCCCGACAAGCAGGTGAACTCCGTCTGCCCCTATTGCGGCGTCGGCTGCCAGCTCACCTACAACGTCAAGGACGGCAAGATCCTCTACGTCGAGGGCCGCGACGGGCCCGCCAACCACGGCCGCCTGTGCGTGAAGGGCCGCTACGGCTTCGACTACGCGCACCATCCGCAGCGCCTGACGAAGCCGCTGATCCGCCGCACCGACGCACCCAAGCTGCCGCACGCCACGCTCGACCCGGATCGCATGCACGAGGTGTTCCGCGAGGCGAGCTGGGAAGAAGCGCTGGCGCTCGCCGCCAGCAAGCTGAACGACATCCGCGATTCCGCCGGCCCGAAGGCGCTGGTGGGCTTCGGCTCCGCCAAGGGCAGCAACGAGGAGGCCTACCTGTTCCAGAAGCTGGTGCGCACCGGCTTCCGCAGCAACAACGTCGATCACTGCACGCGGCTGTGCCACGCCTCCTCGGTCGCGGCGCTGCTGGAGGGCATAGGCTCCGGCGCGGTGTCCAACCCCGTCATGGACGTGACCAAGGCGGAGGTGATCGTCGTCATCGGCGCCAACCCCACGGTGAACCACCCGGTGGCCGCCACCTGGATGAAGAACGCGGCGAAGAACGGCGCGAAGCTCATCGTGATGGACCCGCGCAAGTCCGACCTCACCCGCCTGGCGTGGCAGCACCTGCAGTTCAAGCCCGACACCGACGTCGCGATGCTCAACGCGATGATGCACGTCATCGTGCACGAGGGCCTGGTGGCGCAGAGCTTCATCGAGGCGCGCACCATCGGCTACGAGGAACTGAAGAAGAACCTCATCGGCTACAGCCCCGAGGAGATGGCGGAGGTCTGCGGCATCCCGGCGGAGACGCTGAAGGAAGTGGCGCGCACCTTCGCCACGTCGAAGGCGTCCATGATCCTGTGGGGCATGGGCGTTTCGCAGCACGTTCACGGCACGGACAACGCGCGCTGCCTGATCGCCCTGTCGCTGCTCACCGGCCAAATCGGCCGCCCGGGCACCGGCCTGCATCCGCTGCGGGGCCAGAACAACGTGCAGGGCGCCTCCGACGCCGGCCTGATCCCGATGATGTTCCCCGACTACCAGAAGGTCGTGGAGCCCGCCAACCGCGCCAAGTTCGAGCAGCTGTGGGGCCTGCAGCCCGGCACGCTCGACGACAAGCCGGGCCTCACGGTCGTGGAAGTCATGCATGCCATCGGCGAAGGCAAGGTCAAGGGCATGTACATCATGGGCGAGAACCCCGCGATGTCCGACCCCGACGCCAACCATGCGCGCGAGATGCTCGCCGCGCTGGACCACCTGGTGGTGCAGGACATCTTCCTCACGGAAACCGCCGCCCTCGCCGACGTGGTCCTGCCCGCCAGCGCGTTCGCCGAAAAGGACGGCACCTTCACCAACACCGACCGGCTGGTGCAGCTGGGCCGCCAGGCGGTCGACCCGCCCGGCGATGCGAAGCAGGACCTCTGGATCATCCAGGAGATCGCGCGGCGCATGGGCCTGCAGTGGAACTACAGCCACGTCTCGGAGGTGTTCGACGAGATGCGGCACAGCATGCCCAGCATAGGCGGCATCACCTGGGAGCGCCTGGTGCGCGAGGACGCGGTCACCTATCCCTGCCTGAAGGAAGGCGACCCCGGCGATTCCGTGGTGTTCATCGAGGACTTCCCGCGCGAGAGCGGCCGCGCCCGCTTCGTGCCGGCGGACATCGTCCCGGCGGCCGAGCGTCCCGACGCGCAGTTCCCGTGGGTGCTGATCACGGGCCGCCAGCTCGAACACTGGCACACCGGCAGCATGACGCGCCGGACCACCGTGCTCGACGCGATCGAGCCGGACCCGGTGGCGCTGGTGCACCCGCTGGACCTCGAGGCGCTGGGCGTGAAGCCGGGCGAGCTGATCACGATCGAGTCGCGCCGCGGCAAGGTGAGCCTCTACGGCCGCGCCGACGAGAGCTCGCCGCGCGGCGCCGTGTTCGTGCCCTTCTGCTACTACGAGGCAGCAGTCAACCGCGTGACGAACGACGCGCTCGACCCGGTGGCGAAGATCCCCGAACTGAAATACTGCGCGATCCGCGTCACCGCCGGCGGTACGCCGCCGGAGCAGGTGAGCTTCGGCGGCGGGCAGTTGCTGCGCAGGCTCGGGGAGCCGGCGCTGTAGGGGAAGTCCGGGCCGCTCAGGCCGGCAGCATGAAGCCCGCGAAGAACTTCGCGAGCGCTTCGTGCGCCCCCAGCGGCAGCACGTGCGCGACGTACTGGTCGGGGCGCACCACGACCAGCGCACCCTGCTGGCGATCCACCCCGCGCAGGTCGAAGATGTCCGGCCCGTTCTTCAGGTCCGGGCAGAACACCTTCTCGTAGTCGCGCAAGCCATGGCGCCCCTTGCGCGGCAGCAGCAGGGGCGGCATGGCTTCGATCGCCAGCTCGCGGTGGTCCTGCTGGAAGATCGCCCGCAGGTCGAACACCGCATCGATGTCCTCGCCCGCGCGCGTGTACCTGCGCACCGGCGAGTCCGGCGACTCCTCCAGGAACTTGCACAGCGCGCGCACGCCCGCCCCCGCGTCCAGGTGGTCGTTCGCGCCGGCAAACGCATACAGGCGCCAGCGGCCATCCGCCTTGCCGGCATGGCCCAGGTGGAAGGGCTTCGCATCCGTGATGCGGACCACGGGCGCGGAATGGAAGCGCGTGCCGATCACGAAGCTCTTGGCCAGCTGCTGGTGCGTGGCTTCGCCGCAGATCACCGAAGGACGGTAATGCGTGCCCATGCCGGCGGTGAAGCGCCCGTGTTGTTCGAAGTACTTCTGGAACTCCTTCGGATCCACGCCTTCCGTGTCGCCGGCGGCGGCCTGCTTCGCGCGGTCGCTGAACATCTTCGCCCACTCGCGGTCGAAGTCGATCAGCTGCTGCGCGACGACCTGGCGCTCCTCCGAGTACGTGTGCAGCAGCTCCGGCGCGCACCGCCCCTGCAGCACCGCGGCCAGCTTCCACCCGAGGTTGAAGGTGTCCTGCATGGAGAAGTTCATGCCCTGGCCCGCCTTGGGGCTGTGCGTGTGGCAGGCGTCGCCCGCGATGAACACGCGCGGCAGCGGCGCGCCGGTCCCCTGCGCATCGACGTCGTCGTACTTGTCGCAGATCCGCTGGCCGATCTCGTAGACCGACCACCAGGGCACTTCCTTCACGTCCAGCATGTAGGGATGCAGGATGCGCTGCGCCGCGGCGATGAGCTGTTCCAGCGTGATGCCGCGATTGGCGACGCGCTCCTCCTCGCCCAGCTTGTCCATCTCGACGTACAGGCGCACCAGGTAGCCGCCCTCGCGCGGGATGACCAGCAGGTTGCCTTCGGCGGATTGCACGGCCGCCTTGTAGCGGATGTCCGGGAAGTCGGTCACCGCAAGCACGTCCATCACGCCCCAGGCCTGGTTGGCGGAGTCGCCCACCAGCTGCCGGCCGATGGACTTGCGCACCGCGCTGCGCGCGCCGTCGCAGCCGACGACGTAGCGCGCCCGCACCGTTTCCACCTGCCCCGCGTGCGCCGCGTCCGTGCGCTCCAGCCGCACGGTGACCGGGTATTCGCCGCCGTCGCGGTCCACCGCCACATCCAGCAGGCGCCGCGCATAGTGCGGCTCGAGCCGGCTGGGCGAGTTGCGCATGAGGTCGAGGTAGAAGTCATGCACGCGCGCCTGGTTGAGCACCACATGCGGAAACTCCGACAAGCCGTCTTCCGTGTCCTGCACGCGGCCGTGGCGCACGATGCGGCCCGGCTCCTTCTCGTCGGGCTTCCAGAAGGTCACCTCGTTGATCCAGCAGGCCTCCTTGAGCACGCGCTCGCTGAAGCCGAAGGCCTCGAACATCTCCATGGTGCGGCAGGCGATGCCGTCGGCCTGCCCCAGCTGCAGCGGGCCGTCCTTCTGCTCCACGATGCAGGTGCGGATGCCGGGGAACGCCGCCAGCTGCGCGGCGAGCGTGAGGCCGGCCGGGCCGCTGCCGACGATCAACACGTCGACCTGCGCGGGCGCCGCATCGGTGTGGGGCGCCGCCTGCGCCGACGCGTCGGCCACGTGGGGATCGCCGGGCCGGAAGCCATTCAGGTGGAATTGCATCGCTTTTCCTCTCGTGCGTGGGGGGACACGGGATGTCCGGCGCGGATGATATCGTATGTATGCATATTAATATGCATCCAACTCGACAGGAGCCGCGCGGCGATTCGGCTATCCTGCCGCCTCCCCGCGAGCCCTCCCCCATGGATCCCTTCCTCCCCATCGCAGTTTCATTCGCCGCCGGCTGGATGCTCAAAGCCCGGCAGCAGCGCGCGCGCGTCGCCCTGCTCGGCCACTTCCTGTCCCGCTACCGCATCGAGAAGAACATGGAGACGGTCACGCAGGGCTACCTGCGCGCGCTCGGCGAAGCGGATCCGGCGCGCCAGCAGCAGGTCTGGGCGGTGCTGGCCGGCTCGGAGCGGGAGCTGAGCGCCCATGTCAGCCGGCTGGCCGAGGATTTCGCCTCGGCCGACCCGAAGCTGGCCCGCGTGAGCAAGCTGCCGGTGTGGGCGCCCTTCGCTTCCAGCTTGCTGCCGTCCTTCGACATGCGCGAGGCGCTCGCGATCCACGCGCGCGGCATCCGCCGGGCCATCGAGGCCAGCGACTCCGCCTCGGCCCGCGACCGGGCCTTCGCGATCTCGGCCGAACTGCTGCTGCTGCAGCACACCTGCCACTGGTTCTGCAAATCGAGGCTGGTCGCCTCCGCGCGCATGCTCTCGCGCCATCGCACTTCGTACGACCAGTTGCTGTCGGCGGTGCTGCCGCAGACCCGCGCCGAGTACCTGGCGCTGGTCCGCACCGGCCCGCGCGCGTGAGGACATTGGCGGGACGCGCTGCCTGAGGCAGCGGCGCGGCGGATAATTCCCGCTTCCGCTCTTCCCGCCCCGCCCTCCTTGACCGCCTCCACTGCCAACGGCCCCGGCCCGCTCACCCCCGAAGACTTCGACGCCCTGGACGCCGAACTCGACCTGCTGCGCGAGCAGGACGACGAAATCCCCCAGTGGGAGTTCTGCGAAGGTTTCCTGGCCGCGCTCGTGTGCATGCGCCGCGAGGTGCCTGCCGAGGAGTACTGGCCCGTGCTGCTGGGCGAAGACTTCCGGCCGATGGAGCACATGGAGTTCGCCTGGCGCTGGCGCCGCCGCTGGCAGGAGATCGCCTTCGCGCTGGACCAGCCGGTGGAAGTGCTGGAAGACGAGCGCACCTACCATCCCGAGGCGCTCGACACGAAGGGCGCCATCCTGAGCCTGCCGCCCGAGGAGCGTTTCGAGGGCGACCTGGCCAACCTGCCCGCCTACGCGCAGGTGTGGGCGCTGGGCTTCATGTACGCGGTGGAGAGCTGGCCCGAGGACTGGGAGCCGCCGCGCGACGACGAAGCCGCGGAGATGCTCGATGGGGCGCTGGAGGACATCGTCGCCCTGACGGAAGCCGACACCGGCGAGCCCGCGGTTTCGATGTACGCCGAGGACGGCCCGCCCAGCGTGAGCAACGAGCGCCTCGACGCCCTCGCCGCCGGCATCTGGGCGGTGTACGCGCTGCGCCAGCTGTGGCGAAGCCTGGGCCCGCGCGTGGAGCCGGTGCGCAAGGCCCCGGAGCCGGGACGCAACGATCCGTGCCCCTGCGGCAGCGGCAAGAAATACAAGAAGTGCCATGGAGCGGCCTGAAGCATGACGGTACGCTGCGAGGACATCGCCTCCCGCCCGGAATTCCTGCACCTGTCGGCCCTGGAAGGCATCGCGGTCGACCTGCGCTATGCGGGCGTGGACAACTTCGTCGGCCGCGACCTGTACGGCTCCCTCGACTGCGCGTGGCTGCATCGCCTTGCCGCCACGGGGCTGGGGCTGGCCGCGGCACTGCTGGCCCGCGAGGCACCCGGCCATCGCCTCCTGGTGCTCGATGCGCTGCGGCCGCACCGCGTGCAGGTGCAGCTGTGGGACCACCTCGAAGGCACGGACCTGCGGCAATACGTGGCCGACCCCGCGCGCGGGTCCATCCACTCCTTCGGCATGGCGCTCGACGTGACGCTGCTGGACCCCCGTGGCCGCGAACTGGACATGGGCAGCGGCTTCGACGAAATGACCGAGCGGTCGCACCCGCGGCTGGAGGCGCGGCACCTGGCGAGCGGCGAACTCACGCCGGAGCAGGTGCGCCATCGCGAGCTGTTGCGCAGGGTCCTGGTGCGCGGCGGTTTCCAGGGCGTCGACAACGAGTGGTGGCACTTCGACATGCTCGACCGGCAGCACGTGCGGCAGCATTTCACGCGGGTCGACTGACCCGCGCGCGAGGTCCTGTCGAGGGCCTCAGTACGCCGCGCGCCGCTGGATGAAGTCCAGCACGTGGCGGTTGAATTCGGCGGGCTGCTCGAAGTAGGCGGAGTGTCCCGCCTCCTCGATCACCAGCACCTCGCTGTCACGCGCGAGCCCGGAGACTTCGCGCATCACGGCGACCGGCACGATGGGATCTTCGCTGCCCACGAGGAACAGCGCCGGACAGGCGAGCGAGCGCAGCGCATCCCGCGGGATCAGCCGTTCTGGCCGCATCAGCCCCGTGATCGCGGCGCCCCACTCGGCGGCGGGGATGGAGTGCGCGCTGGGATTGAAGTGGTTGATCTGCGCGTACAGGGCAGCCCTGTCCGGGTGGTTCTCCAGGAACCATCGTCCCAATGAGCGCTGCTCGATGGTGGCGGCGCGGTGGGTGAGCTGCCGCGTGGCGATGATGTCGAGCAGCACCGGATGGTCGATCGCCAGCGACGAGTCGCAGGCGACGAAGGCCGCCACGCGCGCCGGATGCGTCAACGCCAGCTTCAGGCCGATCATGCCGCCCAGCGACTGGCCCACCAGCGTGACCCGCCCGATGCCCTCCTGCTGCAGGATCGCCAGCACGTCGTCGACGAAATTCTCGAGCGAGAACTCCGCCGTCGGCGCGACCGAACGGCCGAAGCAGCGGATGTCCATCGTCAGGCACGTGTGGCGCGCGGCGAAGGCCGGCAGCTGCTGCCACCAGGTGGCCGCGTTCGAGCCGGCGCCATGGCAGAAGAGGACGGCCGGACCTTCGCCTTGCCGTTCGTAATAGATGCCGCGGCCATGGGACTGCGCGAAAGGCATGCGGTGTTCCTTCAGTTCGCCTTGAGCTTGAGGCTGCGCACCAGCTGCCCCCAGCGCTCGGCGTCGCTGCGCACCATCTGCGCGTAGTGCTCGGGCGACGACGGCAGCGCGGTCATGCCTTCGGCTTCCAGCTGCCGAAGCAAGGGGCCGTCCTTCAACGCCGCAGCCAGTGCTTCGTGGATCCTGCGCACGACGGGCGCGGGCGTCCCCTTGGGCGCCGAGAGGCCCACCCACGAGCTGACGGTGAGCTGCTCGTAGCCCAGCTCGGCGAACGTGGGCACCTCCGCCGCCGCGGGGCTGCGCTGCGCGCTGGACACCGCCAGCACCTTCAGCTTGCCGGACTGCACGGACGGCAGTGCCGCGTTCTGCGGGATCACGATCACCGACACCACGCCGGCCAGCACGTCCTGCAGCGCCGGCGCGCCGCCCTTGTACGGCACGTGCGTGAGCTGGACGCCGGCCGCGCGCTGCAGCTGCTCCATCACGAGGTGGCCCGTGCTGCCGGCGCCGGAGCTGGCGTAGTTGATCCGGCCTGGCTCCTTGCGGGCCTGCTGCAGCAGGTCCTGGAAGCTGCCGATGCCGGCATCGCTGCGCACCACCAGCCACTGGGCGCCTTCGCCGATGGCGCCGATGTGCTCGAAGTCCTTGACGATGTCGAACGGCACGTTGTCGTACATGCCCTGCGCGATCGTGTTCAGCATGCCGGTCATGGTGATCGTGTAGCCGTCGGGCGCGGCCGTTGCGCCGGCCTGGGTGCCCACGATGTTGCCCGCGCTCGGCCGGTTGTCGACCACGACCGACTGCTTGAGGGTCCGCGCCATGTGCTGCGCGAGCGGCCGGATGGTGCGGTCGAAAGGGCCGCCTGCGGGTGCGGGAACGATGATGCGGATGGGGCGCGAAGGCCAGTCCGTCCCCTGGGCATGGGCGGCGGTGGCCATGGCCAGGCCGGCGGCGGCCGCTGCGGCCAGGGCGAGGAAGCGGTTCAGGGCGGTCACGTTGTCTCCTTCAGGCGCCGGTCTGGGCCGGCGAGCTCGCATCTTCCCGGGGCCCGCCATCGCTGCCAAATTAATTCGGCCGGCCTGCCATTAGACTTTCCGATACCGTGCAGCACTCGGCCTCCGCCCTCCTCAACCGCCTGCTCGCCCGCGGCAAGTTCCGCCACGTGCAGATCCTGCTCCACCTCGCCGAGCTGGGCAGCGTGCAGCGCACGGCCGACGCCATCGGCATGACGCAGTCCTCCGTCACGCAGACGCTGGCGTACCTGGAAGACCTGTTGGGCCTGCGGCTCTTCGAGCGACATGCGCGGGGGGTGCGGCCCACGCCGGCGTGCACCGACCTGCTGCCGCTGGCGCGCCAGCTGATGCTGGGCGTCGCGGGCAGCGCGGAGGTGGTCGCGGCGCGGCAGAGGCAGGGCGAGGGAACGGTGCGCATGATCGGATCGGCTTCGGCAATCAACGGCCTGCTGGTGGACGCCCTGCCCGAATTCGCCGACCGCTTTCCCGGCATCCAGGTGCAACTTCGCGAAGCGGACGGCGAAGACCAGCTGCTCGCCATCGCGCGGGGCGAAGTGGACTTGGTCGTCTGCCGGCGGCCTGCCGTGATTCCGGAAGGCTGGGAGTTCCATCCGGTGCGCGAAGACCGCCTCGTCGTCGCGTGCCGCGCGCAGCATCCGCTCGCCGGCAAGCGTGTTTTCAGCCGCGCGCGCGCCGCCGCCGAGACCTGGCTTCTACTGCCCGCGGGACTGGCCGCGCGGACGCATTTCGACGAGATGTCCGCGGACTTCCCGCAGCCTCCCGCCACCTGCCCGGTTGTCACGCGCTCGCTGCCCATGGTCTGGCGCCTGCTGCTGCAACGCGACCTGCTGGCCCTGCTGCCCCTGAACCTCGCCCGGCCCCTGCTGGATTCCGGGGATCTCGTCGAGCTGCGGCTCACGCACACCGTGCGCCTGGATCCGATCGGGATCCTCCAACCGCAGGGCAGCCCGGGAGAGGCAGCGCGCAAGGCCGCTGAGTTCCTGCGTGCGAAGGCGGGGCCGGCGGTGCGCACCGCGCGCTGAGCGGTGCGGGAGACCGCCGCGCCGTGCCGGGACCGGCGCTGCCCGGTTCATACGGACTTCACGCGCGCTTCGTGCAGGCTTCCAAGGCACTCCGGGATGGCGGAGCAAGCTGGGCGCCATGCAGACGCCCTCCTCTCGCACCTCCTTCT
Organism: Comamonadaceae bacterium; assembly: GCA_004144865.1. Classification (GTDB taxonomy): domain Bacteria; phylum Pseudomonadota; class Gammaproteobacteria; order Burkholderiales; family Burkholderiaceae_C; genus Ramlibacter. The sequence goes on along the minus strand of SEAY01000003.1, from coordinate 56,584 downwards.
TCCTGCTCTCCGTCGTGGCGATGCTGGCCCGGCGTGCGCGGCGCCGCCGCGGCTGCCGCTTCACGGACTGAGACGCGCAGGAGGAGAATGCTCCACGCCACTCCTGGAGCCACCATGACCAACCATGTCTACAAGACGCTCGAACTCACCGGGTCCTCGCCCACCGGCATCGAGGACGCCGTGGGCACCGCCATTGCCAAGGCGCACGAGAGCGTTCGCAACATGCAATGGTTCGAAGTGATAGAGACGCGCGGCCACATCGTGGACGGCAAGGTGGCGCACTGGCAGGTGACGCTGAAGGTGGGCTTCACCCTCGAGTAGCCGGGCGGCCGGCGTCAGGAAATCGCCACCAGCTCCGCCAGCACCCGCAGCACCAGCTCGGGCTGCGTCATCTGCGGGAAATGACCGCTCTTCTGTGCGAGCACCTGCTCGCCCAGCGGCGATAGGCGCACCAGTTCCTGCTGGTTGGCTCGCCTGGCGGCGACCGCGGCGGGTGACATCACCCAGCCCCGGGGCGTGAGCCCGCCGGTCACGACGCGCAGCGGCACCTGCGGGAACGGCCCGGCGGCCTCGATCTCGCGCACGGTGTCCTCCACGCAGGCCAGCTCGCTTTGCAGGTTCGGCCTGAAGAACACCTGCGGCAGCGCGAGCACCTTGCCGAGCGCACGGGTGAGGTGCGTCTCGTGCTTCTTCAGCACTTCGTGGTCGGCCGGGTGCGTCGCCTCGAGGAACAGCACCCCGGCCACCTCGTCCGGATACTGGCGAGCGAACAGGTTGGCGTACAGCCCGCCGAGCGAATGGGCCACCAGCACGAAAGGCGGCTCCAGCCCGGTGTAGCCGACCAACTCGCGCAGTTGCGCCAGCACCACCGCGCCGGTCTGCCGCTCGCGCGGCGGATCGCTGCCCTGCATGCCCGGGCGATTCCAGCCGAACACGGTGCCCAGGCGTTCGATCTGCGGGTACAGCGGCTCCCAGCCCTGCAGGCTCATGCCGGCGCCGCTGAACAGGAGGATGGTCGACGGCCCGCTGCCGGACAGCATGAAGCCCACGCGGCCGCTGCGCGTCTGCAGGGCGCGGATGGGCGGCAGCACGCCTGAGCGTTCCGCGACGAAATGTTGCATGCGCAGGGTGGGTTCAGGCCCCGCCTATGCCGACGATCACCTTGCCCGTGCCTTCGCAGTTGGGACACGCCGAGGCGCCGAGCCTGCCGCTGCCGCCGCATTGCGGGCAGACGTTCTCGCCGGTGCTGGGTGTGCCCGCGGGCGCTTCGTCGCCGGGCGCCATCGGTGGCTGGGCGCCGATGTTGCGCACGTTGGCGAGTTCGATCGATGCGCCCGGGTCCTCTTCGCCCGCCACCGAGCTCTCCAGGTCGATCGGATCGCCGGGCCGCGCGGGCGCCCGGGATCCGGACGCGATGTCGTTCTGCTTGCCGGCCATGTGCTGTCCTCCAGTGTCCGGCCCATCGTAGGCACGGCCGTGGCGCGCCGGCGTAGGACAGGAGCTAGCGGCCCTTCCAGACCGGCGGACGCTTCGCCACGAAGGCCTGCACGCCCTCGCGGAAATCCTCGCTGCCGTAGGTGCGGCGGATCAGGTCTTCGGCTTCGGGCAGCTGGTGCCTGAGCAGACGGTTGAGCGCTTCCTTGCTCACCTGCTGGGTGACGGGCGCCAGGCCGGCGAGCTTCGCGCAGAGCTTCTGCGCCGCCGCTTCCAGGCCTTCGGCGGGCACCACTCCCAGCACGTAGCCGCAAACCTGCGCCTCCTCGGCCTCGACCATGTCGGCCAGCAGCAGCAGCCGCTGCACGCGCGGGCGCCCGAACGCGGCCACCAGCCCGGCCACGTTGGCGATCGACAGGCAGTTGCCCAGCGTGCGCGCGATCGGCACGCCGAACTTGCTGCCCGGCGTGGCCAGGCGGAAATCGCAGGCGCTCGCGATGGCGAGGCCGCCGCCTATGCACCAACCCTGCACGACGGCCACGGTGGGCATGGGCAGGGATGCGACGAGGGAGATGGTGGCGTCGATGCGGCGCTCGTACTGCACGCCGGCTTCGCCATCCTTGAAATCGAGGAACTGTGCAATGTCGGTCCCGGCCACGAAGGCCTCGCCGCCGGCGCCCTGGAAGCGCACCACGCGCACGGAGCGGTCTTCCCGCAGCTGCTCGCAGATTGCGCGCAGCCGCTCGTACATGGCCCAGGTCATCGCGTTGCGCGCGGCCGGGCGATCGAAGGTGACGGAGGCGATGCCCCCGTCCGTGGAGAAGTGCACCTGGCCTTGTTCAGTCAAATGCATTCCCTTTCGCGTGCCACCGCGGAACCGGCTTTGCCGGGCCGCTGGTGGCGCCCCCTCGAGGGGGAGGCGGCCGCAGGCCGCTTCGGGGGGGAGTCAATTCCTAGCCTTCGACCTTGACACCGGCGTCCTTGACCACCTTGGACCAGGTCTTCAGCTCGTCCTTCATGAACTGGGCGAACTTCTCGCGCGAGCCGCCGCCGTCCTCGGCGCCGAACTGCTCGAACTTCTCCTGCACGTCCGCCATCGCGAAGACCTTGTTCATGTCCTCGTTCATGCGTTGCGCGATCGCCGTGGGCAGCTTGCCGGGGCCGACCAGGCCGTACCAGGTGGTGGCCTCGAAGCCCGGGAAGCCGCTCTCGTGCATGGTCGGCACGTTCGGGTAGCTCTTGGCGCGCTTCAGGCGCGTCTGCGCGAAGGCGATCGCCTTGCCGCTCTTCACGTGCGGCGTGGCGGCCGTCATCGTGTCGAAGCTGTACTGGATCTGCCCGCCGATCAGGTCGGTGAGCATCGGGCCGGAGCCCTTGTACGGCACGTGGATCGCGTCGATCTTGGCGCGCAGCTTGAACATCTCCAGCGCCAGGTGCTGCGCCGAGCCGTTGCCGGCGGAACCGAAGCTGATCTTGCCCGGGTTCTTCTTGCACAGCTCCACCAGGTCCTTCACCGTCTTGGCGGGCTGGGCCTCGTTGCAGATCAGCAGGTTGGGCGTGACGCCCACCAGCATGATCGGCGTGAAGTCGCGATCGGGCTGGTAACCCATCTTCATGCCCAGCGCGGGCGCGAGCGCGTGGCTGTTGATGTGGGCCATGTGCAGCGTCGTGCCGTCGCTCGGCTGCCGCGCCACGTATTCGGCGGCGATCATGCCGGACGCGCCGGCCTTGTTCTCCACGATCACCTGGGTGTTCCACAGCGGCGCGAGCTTCTGCGCCATGACGCGGGCGAGCGCGTCGGTGCCGCCGCCGGGGGCGAAGCCCACGACGATGCGGATCGGCCCGGTGGGCAGGCTGGCCTGCGCGCGCGCCATCGGCAGGGCGATGGATGCGGCGACGCCGGTCACGAAGGTTCTACGTTGCATGTTGTCTCCTTGGGTGGGCTTGTGTGAAAGCGTACGCAATCCGCTCTCTTTCCGGAGCGTGATTCCTGTGACTTATGCCGCCTTCTGCAGGGCGACTGGCGCCGGATGGCCGGCGAAGTACTCCATGGCCGCCGCGACGCCGGAGCCGGCGAGCTTCACGCCCGCGAGCTTCATGCCCATCTCGCAGCCGGAAAGCGCCGCCATCAGGGTGAGGTCGTTGCAGTCGCCGAGGTGGCCGATGCGGAACATGCGGCCCTTGACCTTGCCGAGGCCCGTGCCGAGCGACAGGTCGAAGCGTTCGTAAATGAGCTTGCGCACCACGTCGGCGTCGATGCCTTCGGGCATCACCACGCCGGTGAGCACGGGCGACTGGCTCGCGGCCTCGGTGCACTGCACCTCCAGGCCCCAGGCCTTGACGCCGGCGCGCACGCCCTCGCCCCAGCGGCGATGGCGGGCGAACACGCCTTCCAGGCCGCCGAAGTGCGGGTCGAGCAGCATGTCGATCGCCTCGGCCAGGCCGTACAGCAGGTTGGTGTTGGGCGTGTAGGGCCAGTAGCCCGTCTTGTTCATCTCCACGATCTCGTCCCAGGCCCAGAAGGCCTTGGGCAGCTTCGCGGCCTTGCTGGCGGCGAGCGCCTTGGGCGACAGCGCGTTGAAGCTGATGCCCGGGGGCAGCATCAGGCCCTTCTGCGAGCCGCTGACGGTGACGTCCACGCCCCACTCGTCGTGCTTGTACTCCGCGGAAGCCAGGCCGGAGATGCTGTCGACCAGCAGCAGCGCCGGGTGCTTGGCCGCGTCGATCGCGCGGCGCACGGCCAGGATGTTGCTGGTGGCGCCGGTGGAGGTCTCGTTGTGCACCACGCACACGGCCTTGATGGCGTGCTCCTTGTCGGCCTTCAGGCGCTCCTCGATCAGGTGCGCCTGCACGCCCTTGCGCCAGCCCTCGACGCCAGGCAGGCCCAGGAACTCCGTCTTCAGGCCCAGGCGGGTGGCCATCTTCTGCCACAGGGTGGCGAAGTGGCCGGTCTCGTACATCAGCACGTGGTCGCCGGGGCTCATGGTGTTGGCGAGCGCCGCTTCCCAGGCGCCGGTGCCCGACGCCGGGTAGATCACCACCGGGTGCTTCGTCTGGAAGACCTGCTGGATGCCCTTGAGCACGCGCAGGCCCAGGGCGCCGAATTCGGGGCCGCGGTGGTCGATGGTGGGCAGGCTCATGGCCCGCAGGATGCGGTCCGGCACGGGCGACGGCCCGGGAATCTGCAGGAAGTGGCGGCCGGTGGGATGGAAGTCGAGGGTGACCATGGCAGTGCGTGGTTGGAGGTGCGCCATTTTTTGCATACAAAATGCGACTGTCAATGCCTCCGAGTCAGCCGTAGGGGTTTGCACCGAGATTGTTTTGCATACAAAATGTGTCCCCATGTCTGCCGAAGTCATTGCCATCCCGCGCGCCGCCCTGCACGAGCAGGTGGCGCACCGCCTCCGCCAGATGCTGGTGGAAGGCGCCATCGCCCCGGGCGCCAAGCTCAACGAGCGCGAACTCGCCGAACTGCTGAACGTCTCCCGCACCCCCTTGCGCGAAGCCATCAAGATGCTGGCCGCCGAGGGGCTAGTGGAACTGCTGCCGAACCGCGGCGCGATAGCGGTTTCCCTGACGGAAGGGGACGTGCTGAACACCTTCGAGGTGATGGCCGGCCTCGAGGGCCTGTCCGGCGAGCTGGCCGCGCAGCGCATCACGCCCGCGGAACTGGCCGAGATCCAGGCCATGCAGTTCGAGATGATGGCCGCCTATACCCGCCGCGACCTCTCCACCTACTACGCCATCAACGCGCGCATCCACCGCGCCATCAACGCCGCCGCCAAGAACCCCGTGCTGCTCACCGTCTACAACCAGGTCAACGCGCGCCTGCAGGCCCTGCGCTTCCGCTCCAACCAGGACGGAGAGAAGTGGAAGGCCGCCGTGAAGGAACACGAGAAAATGATCGAGGCGCTCTCCGCGCGCGATGCCGCCGGCATGCGGGAGGTGCTGGTCGCCCACCTGAACAACAAGCGCGACGTGGTGCTGGAGCAGTTGCGCGCCGCCGCCGCGCAGGCCAGCAAGGGGGCCGCGTGAACGCCCCTCTGCCGCTGAAGGTCGCCCGCGAGGCTGCCGGCCAAGCCTACGAACAGGTCGCTTCTGCCAGCAACGAGGTGGCCGGCCGGCTCGCGCAGCGCCTGGCCGCCGAAACGCAGGGCGAGGTGCTGTTCTCCCCGGCCGACCGCGGCCGCTACGCCACCGACGCCTCCATCTACCAGGTGATGCCCGTCGGCGTGTTCGTGCCGAAGACGAGCGAAGACGCGCGCATCGCCCTGGACATCTGCCGCGACCTGCAGGTGCCCATCGTCCCCCGGGGCGGCGGCACCAGCCAGTGCGGCCAGACCGTGGGCGCCGGCCTCGTCATCGATTTCTCCAAGCACGTGCGCAACGTTCTGGAGGTGGATGCCGCCAACCGCACCGTGACCGTGGAGCCCGGCATCGTGCTGGACCACCTCAACGCGCACCTGAAGAAGACCGGCCTCTGGTATCCGGTGGACGTCTCCACCGCGGCGCAGGCCACGCTGGGCGGCATGGCGGGCAACAACTCCTGCGGCAGCCGCAGCATCGCGTACGGCAACATGGTGCACAACGTGCTGGGCGCGCAAGCCTGGACGTCCGACGGCCAGCTGCACACCTTCGGCCGTTTCGACGACAGCAGCGGGGCCGCCCGCGCATTCGGCGAGCGGGTGCGCGAACTGGCCTGGAACCTGCGCCCCGAGATCGAGGCGCGCTGGCCCAAGGTGCTGCGCCGGGTGGCCGGGTACAACCTGGACGTCTTCCACAACCAGAACGAGAAACCCTACACGAGCGACGGCAGCGTCAACCTGGCCCACCTGCTCATTGGCAGCGAAGGCACCCTGGCCCTCACGAAGAGCCTGACGCTGCAGCTTGCCGAACTCCCGAAGCACAAGGTGCTGGGCGTGGTGAACTTCCCCACCTTCTACCAGGCGATGGACTCGGCGCAGCACATCGTGAAGCTGGGCTCGGACGGCACGCTCACCGCGGTGGAACTGGTCGACCGCACGATGATCGAGCTGTCGCTGCAGAACCCGGCCTTCGCGTCCACCGTGCGCAGCGCCCTCATCGGCTCGCCCGACGCCCTGCTGCTGGTGGAGTTCGCGGGTGCCGACAAGGCCGCGCTGTTGCGCAAGCTGGGCGAGCTCGAAGAGCTCATGGGCGACCTCGGCCTGCCGCGCTCGGTGGTGCTGATGCCCGACGAGATCCCGCAGAAAGCTTTGTGGGAAGTGCGCAAGGCCGGCCTCAACATCATGATGAGCCTCAAGGGCGACGGCAAGCCGGTGTCCTTCATCGAGGACTGCGCGGTGCCCCTGGAGCACCTGGCCGAATACACCGACGCCCTGACGCAGGTGTTCCGCAAGCACGGCACCAAGGGCACCTGGTACGCCCACGCCTCGGTCGGCACGCTGCACGTGCGGCCCATCCTGGACATGCGGCGCAACGGCGCGCCCGAGATGCGGCGCATCGCGGAAGAGGCGTCGGCGCTGGTGCGCAAGTACAAGGGCGCGTACAGCGGCGAGCACGGCGACGGCCTGTGCCGCGGCGAGTGGATCGGCTGGCAATTCGGCCCGGCGATCGATGCCGCCTTCGGCGAGATCAAGCGCATGTTCGATCCCATCGGCCTGCTCTCGCCCAAGCGCATCGTGGATCCGCCGCGCATGGACGACACGCGCCTGATGCGCTTCCCGCCCACGTACAAGGTGATCCCGCTGCAGCCGGCGCTGGACTGGAGCGGCTGGGACGTGCAGAACGACCCGGCCACCGAGCGCACCACCGCGCCGGGTACGGGAGGCGATCCCGCCCAAGGCTTCGCCAAGGCCGTGGAGATGTGCAACAACAACGGCCACTGCCGCAAGTTCGACGCCGGCACGATGTGCCCCAGCTACCGCGTGACGCGCGACGAGCAGCACCTCACGCGCGGCCGCGCCAACACGCTGCGCCTGGCGGTGAGCGGCCAGCTCGGGCCCGACGGCCTGGCCAGCGAGGCGGTGCGGGAAGCGCTGGACCTGTGCGTGAGCTGCAAGGGCTGCAAGCGCGACTGCCCCACCGGCGTCGACATGGCCCGCATGAAGATCGAGTTCCTGCACGCGGACCGGCAGAAGAACGGCTGGTCGCTCAAGGACAGGCTGATCGCGAAGCTGCCGGACTACGCGGCCGCCGCGAGCCGCTTCGCCGGCCTGCTGAACCTGCGCAATCGCAGCGACGCGCTGGCGGCGCTGGGCGAGAAGCTGCTGGGGTTCTCCGCCAGGCGCAGCCTGCCGGAATGGCAGTCCGCGCACTTCTTCAACAGCGGCGTGCGCGGCGCCACGCGCGAGGAGACCCTGGCCGCGGAGCGCCCGGTGGTCCTGTTCGTCGACACCTTCAACGGGTTCTTCGAATCGGCCAACGCGCATGCGGCCTTCCAGGTGCTGCAGGCCGCGGGCTACACGGTGCACATCGCCGCCAAGCAAGGCGGCGACGGCAAGCACCTGTGCTGCGGCCGCACCTATCTCGCCGGCGGCATGGTGGACCAGGCACGCGCGAAGGCGGGCGAACTGCTGGATGCGCTGGAACCCTTCGTGGCCAGGGACATCGCCGTGGTGGGCCTGGAGCCCTCCTGCCTGCTCACCCTGCGCGACGAGATGACGGCCATGGGGTTCGGTGCGCGCGCCCAGGCGCTGGCGAAGCAGTCGCTGCTGCTGGAGGAGTTCCTGGCCCGCGAGGCGGCCACGGGCCGGCTGGACACGCTGCGCGCCAGGCTGCGCCGGCTGGACCAGCCCGTGCTCGTGCACGGCCACTGCCACCAGAAGGCCTTCGGCGCGGTGTCGCCGGTGCTGGAGGTGCTGAAGCTGGTGCCGGGCGTGCAGCCGCAGCTGATCGAGTCGAGCTGCTGCGGCATGGCCGGCAGCTTCGGCTACGAGGCGAAGCACCACGCGGTGTCGATGCAGATGGCCGAGCTGAGCCTGCTGCCCGCCGTACGCTCCGCACCGGACGCCATCGTGGTGGCCGATGGCACCAGCTGCCGGCACCAGATCCACGATGGCGCGCAGCGCGAGGCGATCCACGCGGCGGTGCTGCTGGCGCGGCAGCTGCATCCCTGACCGGTGGGTCGTAGGCTGGGTTCGCGCAGCGACCCCAGCGATGCGCCGCGAAAGCTGGGGTCGGCTGCGCCGAACCCAGCCTACGGGGCACCGAGGCCCGATCCGCACCCCTACGCCGCCCCTCGGCCATGCACAATCCCATGGTGACCGCCCCCGCCTGCCTCATCCGTGCCGCCCTCCCCTCCGACGAAAGCACGTGGCGCGAGCTCTGGCGGGGCTACTGCGACTTCTATCGCGCGCGGCTTGCCGACGAGGTCACCCACCGCACCTGGAAGCGCATCCTCGACCCGGACTCCTCCGTGATGTGCGTGGTGGCCGAGGTCGAGGGGCAGGTGGTCGGATTCGCGAACTGCGTGGTGCACGAGAACACCTGGGAAACCCAGGCCGTGTGCTACCTCGAGGACCTGTTCGTGGCGCCGGCCGCCCGCGGGCAGGGCATCGGCGGCGCGCTCATCGAATGGCTGCGCAACGCCATGCGCGCCGAGGGCTGGGCGCGCCTTTACTGGATGACGCAGGCGGACAACGTGGAGGCCCGGCGCCTGTATGACCGCTTCACGCAGGCGGACGGTTTCGTCCGCTACGTGATCCGCCAGAGATGAATGCACGGGCCCTCGGCCGGCCGCTGCGCTTCCGCCTGTTCCTGCTGGCGGCCAGCGGGCTGCTGCCGCTGGCCATCGTCGCGGGCGTGGTGCTCGCCTTCCTGACCGGCGAGCGCGAGCGCGATGCCGAGCAGGCGTCGCTGGCCATCTCGCGCGCCATGGCTTCGGCCGTGGACACCGAGCTGCGCGCCACCATCGGCGTGCTCGAGAGCCTGGCCGTCGCCGACGAACTGCAGCCCCAGCGACTGGCCGACTTCCATGCGATGACGAGCCGGCTGGCGTCCCGGCTGGGCTGGCGCGCCGTCGTGGTTGCCGACCCGGACGGCCGCGTGCTCCTGAGTTCGGCACGGCCTTACGGCGACCCGGGCGCGCAAGCCGTCGAGTACGACAGCCTGCAGCGCGCCATCGTGCAGCGCCGGCCCGTGGTGGGCCCCGTGGCCGAGGGCCCGCAGCGCCAGGGACCGGCCTTCGCCGTGCGCGTGCCGGTCGAGCGCGCCGGACGCCTCGCCTACGTGCTGTCGGCCGTGCTCCCCGGGGAACGCATCCGCGAAGTGCTGCTGCGCCAGAGGATGCCCCCCACCTCGGTGGCCGCCGTGTTCGACCAGAATTACCACCGCGTGGCGCGGGTGCCGCAGCACCTGGCGCCCGGCCCGTCGTCTTCGCTGCTGGCGCTGCTCTCCCGTGGCGACGCGGAGGGGGTGGGCACCACCGTGACCCTGGAAGGCGTGCGCAGCCACACGGGCTACGTGCGGCTGCCTGCGTCCGGCTGGGTGGTCGCCACCGCCATGTCCCTGCAGGAAACCGACCGCAGCTTCTACGGGGTGCTGGGCGCGGTGGGTGCGGGCCTGCTCGCGTCGCTCGCGCTCGCCGCGATCCTGGCCTGGCACTTCTCCCGCGACGTCACCGACCCGATCGACCACCTCAAGGCCGCGGCCGCTGCCCTCGGGCGCGGCGACCCGGTGCAGCTCGCTCCCCTCGACGTCGCCGAACTGCAGGAGGTGGGCGCCGCGCTGCAGCAGGCCTCGGAAGAACGCGAGCGGGTGACCGCGGAAAGGCTGGCGGCCGAAGCCGAACGCGAGACGCTGCTGGTGCGCGCCACCGAGGCACTGCAACGCGCGGAGGAAGCCGGCCGCAGCAAGGACGAATTCCTGGCTATGCTGGGGCACGAGCTGCGCAATCCTCTCGCGCCGATGGCGACCGCCCTGCACCTGATGGCCCGCAAGGGCGACCCCGGCATGCGGCTGGAACGCGAGGTGATGGAACGCCAGGTCTCCCACATGAAGCGGCTGGTGGACGACCTGCTGGACGTCTCGCGCATCACGGGCAAGCGGCTCGAGATGCGGATGCAGCCGCTGCGCATCGCCGACCTGGTGCGGCACGCCGGCCAGGCGGTGCAGCCGGTGCTGGGCCTGCGCCGCCTCGAACTGGAGATCGCGCCGGGCGCGGAGGACCTGTGGGTGTCCGGCGACGAGGTGCGGCTGGGCCAGGTGCTGAACAACCTGCTGGGCAACGCGGTCAAGTTCACGGGCCCGGAGGGCACGATCCACCTGCGCCTGCGCGGCGTGGACGGCGCGGCCGAAATCACCGTCAGCGACACCGGCATGGGGATGTCCCCGGACGTGCTGGCGCATGTCTTCGACCTGTTCTACCAGGCGCCGCAGGGCGCGGACCGTTCGCGCGGCGGCCTCGGCCTCGGCCTGGCCATCTCGCGCAGCCTGGTGGAGATGCACGGCGGCACGGTACGCGCCGAGAGCGCGGGCGAAGGCCAGGGCTCCACCTTCATCGTGCGCCTGCCCGCCGTGGACGGCCCGGCGGACGCGCCCGACACCTCGACGCCGGCGGCGCTCGAAGGGGACCTGGCCCGCGTGCTGCTGGTGGACGACAACCAGGACGCGGCCGACACCGCGGGCGCGCTGCTGCAGCTCTCGGGCTACGACGTGCGCACGGCCTACGATCCGGGCGTGGCGCTGAACATCCTCGACGCGTTCAGGCCCGACGTCGCCGTGCTGGACATCGGCCTGCCCGGCATGAGCGGCTACGAACTCGCCGCGCGCGTGCGGGCGCACCGCAACGGCAGGACCTGCTATCTTGTCGCGCTGACGGGCTACGGCACCGCCGCGGATATCGCGCAGGCACGGCAGGCCGGCTTCGGCACGCACCTGGTGAAACCCGCGCGCCCCGAGGCGCTGCTGGAGGCGATCCAGCAGGGACTGAAGCCCGCATGAACCGACACCACCCATGACCCAAGCGCCCCCCGCCCTGCTCCTGGGCTGCATCGCCGATGATTTCACCGGCGCCACCGACCTGGCCAACAACCTGGTGCGCGCCGGCATGCGCGTGGTGCAGGCAATCGGCGTTCCCTCTTCCCCGGTGCCGGATGCGGATGCGGTGGTGGTCGCGCTCAAGTCGCGCACCATCCCGGCGGCGGAGGCCGTGGAGCAGTCGCTGGCCGCGCTCCGCTGGCTGCGGTCGCAGGGCTGCGGCCAGTTCTACTTCAAGGTCTGCTCCACCTTCGATTCGACGGCCGCCGGCAACATCGGTCCCGTCGCCGAAGCGCTGCTCGAGGAACTGGACGCGCCCTTCTGCTGCGTGACGCCGGCGTTCCCCGAGAACGGCCGCACGGTCTACAAGGGCCACCTGTTCGTCGGGGACGTGCTGCTCAGCGACTCGGGCATGCGCAACCACCCCCTGACGCCGATGACGGACGCGAACCTGGTGCGCGTGCTGCAGGCGCAGTCGCGCGGCCGCGTGGGCCTGGTTCCGCACGAGATCGTTCGCGGCGGCGCCGCCCCGATCCACGCGCGCATCCAGCAGCTGCAGGCGCAGGGGCTGCGCTTCGCGATCGTCGACGCCATCGCCAACGACGACCTGATGCACCTGGGCCGCGCCCTGGCCGGCGCGCCGCTGGTGGTGGCGGGCTCGGGCGTCGCGATCGGCCTGCCGCAGAACCACGACCTGCAGCCTTCCAGCGCCGCGGCCGCCCTGCCGCCGGCGCAAGGGGCGCGCGCGATCGTCTCCGGCAGCTGCTCGGAGGCGACCAACCGGCAGGTGGCCGATTTCATCGCGCGCGGCGGCGAGGCGTTCGTGGTGGACCCCCTGGACATCGCCACCGGCCGCGACGTCGCGGCGGACGCCCTGGCGTGGGCGACGCTGCGCCTCGGGGCCGCGCCGGTCCTGGTCTATTCCAGCGCCGAGCCGGACATGGTGCGCGGCGTCCAGCAGCGGCTCGGTGCGGGCGAAGCCGGCGCGATGGTGGAGCGCACGCTGGCCGCCATCGCACGCGGGCTGGTGGAACGCGGCGTGGGCGAGCTGGTCGTGGCAGGCGGCGAAACCTCGGGCGCCGCCGTGCAGGCGCTGGGCGTGCAGCTGATGCGCATCGGCCCGCAGATCGATCCGGGCGTGCCCTGGTGCCATGCCGAGGCCACGGCCTGCGGGCGCAGCGTGCACCTGGCCTTGAAGTCCGGCAATTTCGGCAGCCCGGATTTCTTCAGCAAGGCCTTCGGTCGCAACGCATGAACGAGATCCAGGCGCGCGAGGGGATCTGCCGCATCGGCCGCAGCCTGTTCGGGCGCGGCTACGTGCACGCCACCGCCGGCAACATCAGCGTGCGGCTGGACGACGGCTTCCTCATCACGCCCACGGACGCGTGTCTGGGCTTCCTGGATCCGGCGCAGCTGTCCCGCATGGACCTGCAGGGCCGCCAGACCGGCGGCGCCCCCGCGAGCAAGACGCTGGCGCTGCACCGCCGCATCTATGAAGCGCATGCAACCTTGGGCAACGTGCCGCGCTGCGTGATCCATACGCACAGCACCCACTGCGTGGCGCTCACGCTGGCCGAGCCGGCCGGCGAACTGCTGCCGCCGGTGACGCCGTATTTCGTGATGAAGGTCGGCCACGTGCCGGTGGTGCCCTACCACCGTCCCGGAGCGCCCGAAGTCGCGAGCCTGGTCGCCGACCTCATCGCCCGGTATGCCGCACAGGGCACGCGCCTGCGCGCCGTGATGTTGTCGCGCCTCGGCCCCAACGTCTGGCACGACTCGCCGGCGCAGGCGATGGCGGTGCTGGAGGAGCTGGAGGAGACCGCGAAGCTGTGGCTGCTGGCGCGCGAGACGCCGCAGCCCTTGTCGGCGCAGGCGTTGAAGGATCTGGAACAGGCTTTCGGCTGCCGGTGGTAGCTGGTCTTTCGTAGGCTGGGTTGGCGAAGCCACCCCAGCGATGCGCCGGCGCCCAAGCGACTGAACACTACGCCGACCGCTTCTCCTGCACCCGCAGCCCCAGCACGGCCCAATCGAGCTCGCCGCGCCCATCGCGCACCAGTTCGTCGAGCAGCGCCTCGGCGACCGGAGCTCCGGCCAGCGCCGCACCCGCGTCCTTTGCCGTCTTCAGCGCGATGCGCAAATCCTTGCGCATCAGGTTCACGCGGAAGCCCGGCTTGAAATCACCCGCGATCACGCGCTGGCCATGCTTCTCCAGCACGAAGCTGCGCGCGGTGCCGTTCAGGAGCACGTCGCGCATCACGGCCGGATCCACGCCCTGCGACTTCGCCAGCGCGATCGCGTCAGCCACGCCCAGCAAGGCGCCGGCCACAGCGACCTGGTTGCACGCCTTCACCGTCTGCCCCGCCCCGACCGCGCCCACGTGCGTGATCGTCTTGCAGAACGCGGACAGCACCGGCCTGCACGCCTCCAGCACGTCGGCCGGCCCGCCCACCATCGTGTTGAGCGTGCCGGTCTCCGCGCCCTGCTGGCCACCGCTGATGGGCGCATCGAGGAACTGCACGCCGCGCTGCCGCAAGCGCTCGCCGAAGGCGCGCGCCGACGAAGCGGCGATGGTGCTGGTGTCGATCACGCAGCTATCCGCGGCCAAGCCCTCGGCGAGGCCTTCGCGGCCGAACAGCACGTCTTCCACTGCCGCATCGTCGGACAGGCACAGGACCACCAACCTGCACGCCCGACCCAGTGCCGCGGGCGTGGCCGCCGCTCGCGCTCCGGCCGCCACGAAAGGCTGCGTCGCCTCCGCCCGGCGGCCGTACACGTGCAGCGCGAACCCCTGCCGCAGCAGGCAATGCGCCATGCCGGCGCCCATGACGCCCAGCCCGATGAAACCGACGGGCGTGTCCTTGCCGAACGTCATTTCGCGAGCGCCTTCCCGATCAGGTCATAGGCCTCCACGACTTCCTTCTGGAACGCGGGACCTTCCGCATAGTCCTCCGTGAGGCCGGACTTGGCGACGTACTCCTTCCACCCGGGCGTCTGCATCGCCTTGCGGAAGCCGTCGTGCAGCGCACGGGCCACCGGCTGCGGCAGGCCCGCGGGCGCCATCAGGCCCTTCATGTTGTCCAGGGCCACGGGCACGCCCAGTTCCAGCATCGTGGGCGTGTTCGGCAGGGCCGGCAGGCGGCTGCGCGAGAACAGCGCCAGCGGGCGCACGCGTCCCGCGTCGATCATCGCCTTCATCTCCTCGTAGGCGCCGAAGGCCGAATCCACCTGGCCGCCCAGCAACGCGTTCATGGAATCGGCCGCGCCCTTGTACGGCACGTGCAGCAGCTTCAGGCCCGCCTGTTTCTCCAGCACCAGCCCCGTGGCGTGGAAGATGCCGCCTTCCCCGGTCGAACCGTAGGAAACCTTCTCCGGCGCGGACTTCGCCTCGGCCAGCAGCGCCTTCATGTCGGCGAACTTCGAGTCCGCCTTCACCGCCAGGATGCTCGGCGCGCGCGACACCTTGATCACCGGCGTGAAGGACTTGCGCGGGTCGTAGGGCAGCGGCTTGAAGTGGCCGACGGAGGTCGTCTCGCTGCCGCCGCCCACGAACAGCGTGTAGCCGTCCGCCTTCGCTTCGGCCACCTGCTGCGCGGCGATGGTGCCGGCGGCGCCGGCCTTGTTCACCACCACCACCGGCACCGGGAAGATCCCCTTGGCCGCGAAGGAGAGCTGGCGCGCGATCTGGTCGGCGGAGCCGCCGGGCGCGAAGCCCACCAGGATGGTGATGGGCTGCGCGGGCGTCCACTCCTGCGCCCAGGCGGGCGCCGCGGCGGCGGCAAGAAGGCCCAGGGTGGCCTGGCGGCGGTTCAGCGTCATGATGTCTCCGTTTGTTCGTAGGCGTGCGCGAGTGTCCGGCCGGGGCCGGGGTCGCGTCCAATACATAATTGCGCGCGCATTGATGCCGGCGCGGCATCAGGTGGCCAGCGCAGCGATCACCTCCTGCGTGACCTTGCGGAAGGAGCGCGCGGCCGGCGTCTCGTGGCCGCGCCGCCAGGCCAGCGCGATGTGCACCGGCTCCGCCTTGTCCGCGATCTGCACGAAGCGCACGTTGCGCGGGTGCAGGTTGCGGCCGCTGGAAGGCACTACGGCCACGCCGAGCCCCGCGCCCACGAGGCCGATCACGGTGTGGATCTGCGTGGCGTGCTGCACCACGTGCGGCGCGAAGCCGGCCTGTTCGCACAGTGCCTGCACCCGCGCATGGAACAGCGGCGCCCCGTCGCGCGTGAACATCACGAAAGGATCGCCCGCGACCGCCTTGAGCCGCACGCGGCTGCGGCCGGCCAGCGGATGCTTCGCCGGGACCGCCAGCACGAAGGGATCCGGCAGCACGGGCACCACTTCCAGTTCGGGCGGAGCCGCCTGCACCCGCAGCAGGCCGACGTCTATCGTGCCGCGCAGCAGGGCCGCGTGCTGCGCCGTGATCGGCAGTTCGTGCAGCTCCAGCTCGATGCCGGGAAAGAGCTGGCGGAAGCGGCCGATGATGGAAGGCAGCAGGCCGTAGGTGGAGGAGTGGATGAAGCCCACGGCCAGCCGCCCGAGCTCGCCGGTGCCGGTGCGGCGCGTGTCGGTCACCGCCCGCTCCAGCTCCTGCTGGATGGCACGCGCCCGCTCCAGCAGCAGCTCGCCGGCCGGCAGCAGTTCCACCCGGCGCTGCGTGCGCCGCAGCAGCGGCGTGCCCAGCTCCTGCTCGATCTGCTGGATCTGGCGCGACAGCGCGGGCTGCGCGATGGCCAGGCGCGCGGCGGCGCGGCCGAAGTGGAGTTCCTCGGCGACGGCCTGGAAGTAGCGCAGCTGGCGGATGTCGATCATGTCGTCGATGCCGGCTCGGCATCAAAGTCGCACCGATTATGTATTGGACGCATCGCTGCGGCGCGGCGACACTCGCAACCGATGCAACTCGACCCCTCCGCCGGCGGCACGGCCGCGGCGTCCGCCCCCCACACCATCCCGGCCGCGCCGGAAACCGTCGCCCTGCCCGCGCGGCTGGGCCACATCCTCAGCCTCGACGACTTCGAGGTGGCCGCGCGCCGCCACCTGCCCGGCCCGGTGTTCGCCTACATCTCCGGCGCGGTGGAGCGCAACGCCTCGCTGCGCGCCAACGCCCGCTCCTTCGAGCAGTACGAGTTCGTCACGCGCGTGCTGATCGACATGTCGCGCCGCACGACGGCCACCACCCTGCTGGGCAAGCGCTGGTCCGCCCCCTTCGGCATGGCGCCCATGGGCATCAGCGCCCTCTCCGCCTACCGCGGCGACCTCGTGCTGGCGCAAGGCGCCGCGCGCGAGAACGTGCCGATGATCATGAGCGGCTCCTCGTTGATCCGCCTGGAGGAGATCGTGCAGGCCAACCCGGACGCCTGGTTCCAGGCCTACCTGCCGGGCGCCGAACACGAGATCGTGGCGCTGGTCGAACGCGTGAAGGCTGCCGGCTACCGCACGCTGGTGGTCACGGTGGATGCGTCCATCGCCTCCAACCGCGAAAACAACATCCGCGCCGGCTTCTCCACGCCGCTGCGACCGAGCGTGCGGCTGGCCTGGGAGGGCCTCACCCACCCGCGCTGGCTGTTCGGCACCTTCCTCAAGACCATCGCGCGGCACGGCATGCCGCACTTCGAGAACAACTATGCGCGCCGCGGCGCGCCCATCCTGTCGTCCAGCGTGCTGCGCGACTTCTCGGACCGCGGGCACCTGAACTGGGACCACCTGCGCATGATCCGGCGCATGTGGCCGGGCCAGCTGGTGCTCAAGGGCATCCTCGACGTGCGCGACGCGCGCCTGGCGGTGGAGAACGGCGCCGACGGCATCATCGTCTCCAACCACGGCGGCCGCCAGCTGGATGGCACGGTGGCCCCGTTGCGCGTGCTGCCCGGCATCGTCGAGGCCTGCCCCGAAGTGCCGGTCATGATCGACAGCGGCTTCCGCCGCGGCACCGACGTCATCAAGGCGCTGGCGCTGGGCGCGAAGTTCGTCTTCATCGGCCGCCCGTTCAACTACGCGGCTTCGGTCGCCGGCGAGGCGGGCGTGCGCAAGGCCGTTGCCCTGCTGCGCGAAGAGGTATCGCGCAACATGGCCATGCTGGGCGTCACCTCGCCGTCGGAACTGGACGAGAGCTACCTGCTCAAGACCTGGCCCGGCGATCCCGCTCACCGGCGACCGCTCGCGTAGTCGATGAAAGCCCGGAGCTTCGTCGACTGGTTGCGGCGACTCGGGTAGTAAAGGTAGAAGCCAGGAAAGGTCGGCGAGAAGGACGCGAGGACACGCTTGAGGCGCTTGTCCTTGAGGTGCTGCCTCACGAGCGGCTCGAACGTGTACGCCAGCCCGATGCCCTCGAGGGCGGCGTCCACGCTGAAGATCGTGTCGCTGATGGTGAGATTGCCGTTGATCTCGTATTCCACCGCCCGGCCGCTCACCTCGAACTCCCACTTGTAGATGGCGCCGGTGCCCGCGAACCGGAAGCGCACGCAGTTATGCCGGTCCAGGTCGTCCGGATGCCGCGGAGCGGGAAATCGCTGCAGGTACTCCGGGGAAGCAACGACTGCGACCGTGACGGGCCCTCCCAGCGGGACGGCAATCATGTCCTTGTGCAGGCTCTCCCCCATCCGCACGCCGGCATCGAAGCCGCGTTCGACGATGTCGACGAAGCCTTCGTCGTTCGCCAGCTCCAGGTGTACGTGCGGATTCTCCTGCAGGAAACCCGCCAGCATCGGCTGCAGGACCATCGCCGTGGAAATGCGCGCCGCGTTCAGGCGCAGGGTGCCGGCCGGCCGGCCCTGCAGGGCGTTGAGGTCCTCGCCCGCCTCCACGACCTGGCCCAGCGCGGGGCC
Source organism: Comamonadaceae bacterium (assembly GCA_004144865.1). GTDB lineage: Bacteria > Pseudomonadota > Gammaproteobacteria > Burkholderiales > Burkholderiaceae_C > Ramlibacter. Next base: position 38,372 of record SEAY01000003.1, on the reverse strand, counting down.
CACGCGCGCGAGGTAGGCCTCGCCGGCCTCCGTCAGGCTGACGCTGCGCGTGGTGCGGTGCAGGAGCTGCACGCCCAAGCGGGCCTCCAGCTGGCGTATCGCCTGGCTCAGGGCCGAGGCCGAAACCTCCAGTTCCGCGGCGGCTTTGGTGAAGCCGCGGTGCTCCGCCACCTTCCAGAAGGCCATCAGTCCGTCGAGTTGGTTGAGCTTCACACCGTGAAGCTTACCTTCACGCGGCATGGAGCATTGGGCGGTTTTTCTTTTCGACCGCGGTCCCTACATTCGATGCCGACGAAGGAGATATCGATGCCCGGACTGCTCGACAGCTACACGCTCAAGGGAATCACGCTGCGCAACCGCATTGCGGCCTCCCCGATGTGCCAGTACATGGCGAAGGACGGCCTCGTGACCGACTGGCACCAGCCGCACTACGCCGCGCTCGCGCGTGGCGGCGCGGGGCTGGTGGTCGTCGAAGCGACCTCGGTGTCGCCGGAAGGACGCATCACGCTGGGAGATCTCGGCTTGTGGAGCGATGCGCACGTGCCGGGCCTGTCACGCGTCGCCGCGGCGATCGCGGACGCGGGTGCGGTGCCGGGCATCCAGCTTGCGCACGCCGGTCGCAAGGCAGGTTGCAGGCCGCCTTGGGAAGGCGGCGCACCGCTGCGTCCGGGCGACCCGCAGGCCTGGCAGCCGATCGCGCCCTCGGCCGTGCCCCTGGTTCCGGAGCAGCCCCACGTACCACGCGCGGTGGCGGTTGCCGACATCCGCCGCGTGCAAGAAGACTTCGTGGACGCCGCCCGGCGGGCCCGCGAAGCGGGCTTCCTGTGGCTCGAACTGCACTTCGCACATGGCTTCCTGGCGCAGAGCTTCCTGTCGAAGCACTCCAACCTGCGCGAAGACGCCTACGGCGGCAGCCTGGAGAACCGCGCCCGCTTCCTCGTCGAAACGGTCGCTGCGGTGCGCAGTGTCTGGCCCGCAGAGTTCCCCCTCACCGCACGGTTGGGGGTCCTCGAATTCGACGGCAACGACGCGGTGAACCTGGCCGAGGCGGTCGAGGCGCTCCAGCGCATGAAGGCTGCCGGCCTCGACCTGGTCGACGTCGGCCTCGGCTTCTCCACCCTGTCCCCCGTGCCCTGGGCGCCGAACATGCTGGTGCAGGCTGCCAATCACGTGCGCAAGGAAACCGGGCTGCCGGTGACCACCAGCTGGCTGGTGACCAGCGCGAAGGAAGCAGACCGCTTCGTGCGCGAAGGACAGGTCGACTTCTTCATGTTCGCCCGCCGCCTGCTCGACAACCCGCACTGGCCGCACGCCGCGGCGCGGGAGCTCGGTGTTGAAAGGCAAGTGCTGCCGACACCGTATCACTTCTGGCTGCAGGACTGGTCCGCAGCCTGAGCCTCGCCCCCCACTCTCGAAGGATCGTTCATGGAAAACCGAACCCGCCGCCAGTTCCTGGCCGGGACCACCCTGGCCGGTGCCGCGCTGGCCGTTTCGCCCTCCGCGTGGGCCGCATCGCCCGTCCGCGAAAGAAGCAGCATGAAGACACGCCATCTCGGCAAGCTCCAGGTGTCGGAACTCGGCGCCGGCTGCATGAGCATCAGCGCCAACTACGGGCCACCCGCCGATCGCAAGCAGGGCATGAGGGTGATCCGGGCGGCGCACGACAACGGCGTCACCTTCTTCGACACGGCCGAGGTCTACGGTCCTTACACGAACGAAGACCTGGTGGGCGAAGCGCTCGCGCCGATTCGCGACAAGGTGGTGATCGCCACGAAGTTCGGCTTCGACATGGACCACGGAGGCGCCCTGAACAGCCGGCCCGCACACATCCGGAAAGTGGTGGAAGGATCGCTCAGGCGCCTGCGCACGCACCGCATCGACCTCTACTACCAGCACCGTGTGGATCCCAGCGTGCCGATCGAGGATGTGGCCGGAACGATCCGGGACCTGATCCGCGAAGGCAAGGTGCTGCACTTCGGGCTGTCGGAGGCGAGCGCGCGCACCATCCGCCGCGCCCACGCCGTGCAACCCGTGACGGCCGTGCAGACGGAGTACTCGGTGATGAACCGCGACCCGGAGCACAACGGCGTGCTGCGGGCATGCGAGGAACTGGGCATCGGCTTCGTGCCGTGGGGCCCGCTGGGGATGGGCTACCTGCCGGGGACCCTGAGCGCACGGACGAAGCTCGACCCCAAGACCGACCTGCGGGCCGGTTTCGACCGCTTCTCCCCTGCGAACCTGGCGGCGAACCGCTCCTTCGTGGACCTGCTGCAGCGCGTCGGGCACAAGGAAAACGCGACACCCGAGCAGGTCGCCCTCGCCTGGCTGCTGGCGCAAAAGCCCTGGATCGTTCCGATTCCCGGCACACGCAACGTGAACCACCTGCGGGAGAACCACGGGTCGGTGGGTGTCCAACTCTCGCCGGCAGACCTGCGCGACATGGACGTCGCGCTCGCCCGCCTGCAGGTGCACGGCGGCCGCATGAACAAGGACCAGATGCGGGTGGTGGACGAGATCGTCTGACAGCCGCCGCCTGGCTACTGGACGCCCTGGATTCCCGCCTGCGCGGGAATGACGGACGGGAACGACGGAACTATCGCGGCTTCCCCACCAGCCCCGCGATCGCGCCGCCCTTCTCTTCCAGCCGGCGCCGTGCCTCCTGCGCATCCACGCCGAGGCGCGCCATGACGATGGCGGTCTTCACGTGCCCGCCGGCCGCATCGAGCATGCGTTCGGCTTCCTCGCGTTGCAGGCCCAGCGTGTCCATCAGGATGCGCTCGCCGCGGTCCTGCAGCTTCTGGCAGGTGACCTGCAGGTCCACCATCAGGTTCCCGTAGACCTTGCCCATCTTCACCATCGCGCTGGTGCTGATCGTGTTGAGCACCAGCTTCGTCGCCGTGCCGGCCTTCATGCGGGTGGAGCCCGTGACCACCTCGGGGCCGACCAGAGGCGCGATCACCACGTCGTGGGACTGCAGCAGTTCCTCCGACGGATAGGTGCACAGCAGGAAACCGGTGCGGGCCCCGCGTTCGCGTGCGCGCCGCAGCGCGCCGTGCACGAACGGCGTGGTGCCCGAGGCGGCGATGCCCAGCACGAAATCGCGCGCGTCGACGCTGCGGTCGTCCATCGCCTGGGCGCCGTCTTCCGGGTGGTCCTCGGCGCCTTCCTGCGCGCGCAGCAGCGCCTCGAAGCCGCCGGCCATCACGCCCTGCACCATCTCGGGCTCGGTGCGATAGGTGGGGGGCATCTCGGACGCATCGAGCACGCCCAGGCGCCCGGACGTGCCGGCGCCCACGTAGATGAGGCGGCCGCCGCGCCGCAGGGAGTCCACCACCAGGTCGATGGCGCGCGCGATCGGCTCGCGCTCGTCGCTCACGGCGGCGGCGACCAGTCGGTCCTCCGCGTTGATCAGGTCGACGATCTCCAGCGTGGAGAATTGGTCGATGCGCATGCTGCGCGGGTTGCGCTGCTCGGTGAGGCGCGCATCCAGCGGCGGCTTGGGCGGATCGGACTTGCGCGCGGCATCCATGGTGGTCGGGGCGGCCTTGAACTTCACTTCAGGCATGCAGGTGTTCCCATGGTAGAGGTGATGCCATCCTCCTGCCGCGCGCAGGGTGAATCTGTAGGACCGCCGTGGAATCGTGTGTGGTATCGCTGCCGCAGAGCCAGGACGTCGCTCCAGGGTCAGCGCCTTGTCAGGTGGCGGCGCGTCAGCAGCGGCTAGGCCAGCGCCGCCCACAGCAGCGTGCCCCCCGAACAGAACATCAGCCCGTCGATCAGCGTGCGGTAGGCGCCCGGCGAGAGCGAGAGCACGATGCCCCGGCCGATGAAGGAACCCGCCATCAGCGTGAGACCCACGATCAGGCCTTCGGCCACCACGGCGGACGGCAGCGCTCCCAGCGCCTGGAAAGTCCCGACCTTGGCGCCGTACATGCCGATGGAAGCCGCAGCCTCCGTTCCCAGCAGGGCACCCCGCTCCAGGCCGTGGAAGGTGAACAACGGCACGGTGAGCGGACCCGTCGAGACCACCAGTCCGGTGAGCAGTCCGAGCGGCACCCCCAGCACGGCGAGGTGGATGGCCGACAGCGTGAACGAGCGCCGGGCCAGCCAGCGCCGCAGCGGGATCAGCGAAAGGAAGAACAGGCCGAGGGCGAGTTCCGCCACGCCCGGCGGGATGGCGAACAGCAGCCGCGCCCCGAGGGCGGCGGCCGGCACCGCGCCGGCGCAGTACGCGAGGACGCTGCGCCAGCGGATCTCCCGCCGCCAGGCGATCACCCGCCCCAGGTTGCCGAGCAGCGCCGCGATCGCCATGATGGGCACCGCCTCGCGCGGGCCGAACAGCAGCACCAGCGCGGGCATGAGCACGAGCGAGGATCCGGTCCCCACCACGCCGCCGAGGGTGCCGGCGAAGAGGCCGAGGGCAAGGACGAGGAGGTACTCCATGCCCGCGCCCGTGCCGCTCAGACCCAGCGGCGAACGCGGTGCATGTAGTCCTCGAAGTCGGCACCGAACTTCTCGCGCAGCGCCCGCTCCTCGGGCGCGATCTGGAAGCGGTTCATCCAGGCCACGAAGGCCGCCAGCGGCAGCAGCCCCAGCAAGTTGCCGAGCATCGCGCCCCAGCCGGCCAGCGCCAGCAGGAAGCCCAGGTACATGGGATTGCGCGTGAGCCGGTAGACGCCGGTGGAAACGACCGAGGAAGACGAGCCGGGCTTCATCGGATTGAACGTGGTGTGGGCGCGGCGGAATGCCAGCACCCCCGCGATCGCGATGACCGCGCCCAGCCCGACGAGCGCGCCGCCCAGTGCGTAGGGAGCGGGAAAGACGAGCGCGGGCCGCGGGAAAAGCCACGCCAGCAACGCCATCAGGGCTGCTGCGACGACGACCAGTGCGAGCGGAGGAACGCGGAGTTCGAGCGAATGCATGCGCCGAGGATAGCGCGGCACGCATGGGCTCGCGCCCGACTCCTTCGCGAGGCGCGGCGGGCTGTTCAAATCCCCGCGCCGCCCGGGAACAGCTGGTCCACCAGTTCCCCGACCTTGCGGTCGGCGTCGATGAACTTGTTCGGGTTGGCCCCGCCGCGCTGCGAGTCGTAGACGGCTTCGCCCGTGGGCTTGCCCTGGTGATAGACCTTGAGGACCGCATAGGACATGTACATCGCCATGTCCCACCGCCACTTGGCCGTGTACGTGGACGTGACCGCGCACTGGGTGATGGCGGCGGTCGCCGGCAGCTGGCGCACCGCGTAGCCCTTGGCCGCCAGGGAGCGCTTGTAGGCTTCCACGAACCCCGGACGCACCGCGGGGTTGTCGATGATGCAGATCTCGCGGCCTTGGATGCCCTCGACGGGCTTGACGGTCTGCTGGATGGCGCATCCGGCCAGCATGGCGAGCAGCGCGAAGCTGGCCGCCGTTTTCAGGGGCGTACGCATGTGAGTCTCCCTCCTCGAAGCGATTGGAATGTTTTCTGGAGCGATTCTAGGGGCGCCGCCGGAGTCGACTCGGCGCGCCCCCTCCGTCATTCCCGCGGAGGCGGGAATCCAGCGCTTCCCGGGCCTTGGCCCCTCACGCCGTCAGCACCACTCCGCGATGCGCGGCGCCAGGTCCATCCACAGCGCCCAGATGGCCGTGGCGGCCAGCAGCAGGCCAGCGATGCGCGTGCCCCAGTCCTTGCGCAGGCGGTTGCCCAGCGCCTGCAGCCTGTCGAACACGGCGGGGGCCAGCCCCAGCGAGATGCCGCTGCCGATGGCGAACAGCGCCATGCTGGCCGCGCCTTCGAGCGCGCCACCGGACAGCGAGGACACCAGCAGCGCCGAATACAGAAGCCCGCAGGGCATGAAGGACCAGAGCGCCCCGGTGGCCACCAGGCCGCCACGTCGCTGCGTGAGCGGCCGCACGCGCGACCAGATCCTGCGCCCGGTGACTTCCACCCAGGCGGGTTGCCGCGCCTGCGCGAGCATCATGAGGCCCCACGCCATCACGGCCAGGTGGAACAGCGTCCACGCCGGCCGCAGGGCCGCGGTGTTCTGCGACAGCCATGCGAAGCTCTGCACCGCCAGCCCCGCCGCGCCACCCGCGATCGAATATCCCAGCAGGCGCCCGCCCTGGAAGGTCCACATGCCACGGGGCTTCGGCACCCCGGAGCCGCGCACGACGCCGCCGCAGGCGGCGCCGCACATCGCGATGCAGTGCGGACCGCCCGCCAGTCCCATCAGGAAGGCGGTGCCGGCGAGCGCGAGGTTCATTTCAGATGATCCGGGAGAAGCGGGCGCGGTTGCGGTCGGCCTGCAGGTACTTGTCGAACTGCATGGCGACGGCGCGCACGAAGAACCAGCCCTGCGCCGTGACCTGGATGCCGGTGCCGTCCACCACCACCATGCCCTGCTCCTGCAGTTCCTTCATCTGCTCCATCTCCGCGGCGAAGTAGGACTTGAAGTCCAGCAGCCAGGCCAGCTCGATCGACTCGAACACCACCTGCCCCTGGCACATGAGCGCCATGATCACGGCGCGGCGGGCGAGGTCGTCGCGCGACAGCGCCAGGCCGCGCGTCACCGGCAGGCGGCCCTGGTCGAGGTCGTCGCAGTACTCCTCCATCGTCTTGGCGTTCTGGCTGTAGGTGGCGCCCACCTTGCCGATCGCCGACACGCCCAGCCCGATCAGGTCGCAGTCGGCCTGCGTGCTGTAGCCCTGGAAGTTGCGGTGCAGCCGGCCCTGGCGCTTGGCCACCGCGAGCGCATCGCCCGGCAGCGCGAAGTGGTCCATGCCGATGTAGACGTAGCCCGCGCTGATGAAGGCGGCCAGCGCCTGCGACAGCATGGAGATCTTGGCGCTGCCGCCGGGGAGTTCGGCCGTGAGGATGCGGCGTTGCGGCTTGAAGCGCTCCGGCAGGTGCGCGTAGGCATACAGCGCGATGCGGTCGGGGCGCAGCGTGGACACCTGCGACAGCGTGCGGGCGAAGGATTCCGGCGTCTGCCGCGGCAGGCCGTAGATCAGGTCGACGTTGACCGAGTCGAAGCCGATGCGGCGGGAGTCCTCCATGAGGGCGGCCACCTGCTCGTAGGGCTGCACGCGGTGCACGGCCTTCTGCACGTCGGGGTCGAAGTCCTGCACGCCGAAGCTGATGCGGTTGAAGCCCAGCTCGTACAGCACCTGCAGCCGCTCGCCCGTGACGGTGCGCGGGTCGATCTCGATGGAGCATTCGGCGCCGGGCGCAATGGCGAAGTTGCGGCGCAGCATCTGCATCAGCTGGCGCAGTTCGTCGTCGGACAGGAAGGTGGGCGTGCCGCCGCCCAGGTGCAGCTGGCTCACCGGCTGGTTGGGGCCCAGCACCTCGGTGTGCAGCTCCACCTCGCGGCTCAGGTAGCGCAGGTAGGTCGCGGCGCGGTTCTTCTGCTTGGTGATGATCTTGTTGCAGGCGCAGTAGTAGCACAGCGACTCGCAGAACGGGATGTGCACGTACAGCGACAGCGGCGTGGACATCGCGGCCGGCCCGTCGCGGCGCTGGGCCAGCGCCTGGCCGTAATCGCCCGCCCCGAAGGCCTCGACAAAGCGGTCGGCCGTGGGATAGGAGGTGTAGCGCGGTCCGGGCACGTCGTACTTGCGCAGCAGCTCGGGGGAGATCGGTGAGGTCATGTTCGTTTCCTGCGAGGCCTTACTGTGCCCGGCGGGAAGGCCGTCCCGGTTGATTTGCGTCAACCGGCGGCCGGGGGTCGCCGGGACAATTTGACCCATGTCAGAGGGACACCCCGAGATGAACGAAACGAACGACGAATCCTTTGCCCCGCTGAACCGGGAGGGCGCCAAGGTCGCCTGCTCCAACTGCAACCTGCGGGAGCTGTGCTTCCCGATCGGCCTGAACGACGACGAGATGGCGCGCATCGACCAGATGGTCACCACGCGCCGCAAGGTGCGGCGCAAGACAGCCCTCTTTCGCAACGGCGAGCAGTTCCACGCGCTGTATGCCATCCGCACCGGGGTGTTCAAGACCTGCGTGACGGCGGAGGACGGCCGCGACCAGGTGACCGGCTTCCAGATGGCCGGCGAGATCGTCGGCCTCGACGGCATCGTCAACGACCAGCACACCTGCGACGCGGTGGCGCTGGAGGACTCGGAAGTCTGCGTGCTGCCGTTCGACCGCATCGGCGAGCTGTCGCGCGAGGTCGGGGCGCTGCAGCACCACCTGCATCGCATCATGAGCCGCGAGATCGTGCGCGAGCACGGCGTGATGCTGCTGCTGGGGACGATGCGCGCCGAGGAGCGGCTCGCCGCTTTCCTGCTCAACCTCGTGCAGCGCCTCCAGGCGCGCGGCTTCTCCCGCTCGGAACTGGTGCTGCGCATGACGCGCCAGGAGATCGGCAGCTACCTCGGCCTGAAGCTGGAGACCGTCAGCCGGACCTTCTCGCGCTTCGCGGAGGACGGGTTGATCGAGGTGCAGCAGCGCCACGTGCGCATCCGCGACGTCGAGCGCCTGCGCGCCCTGCTCTCGCAGCAGCCGGGCAGCACGTTTTAGCATCCGGCACTGGCTCCGCGCCGACTCCGCGCGTCGCCATCGGCTGATGGCGCCCTGGCGCGGCCGGAGGATCCTAGCCCGCAGCCGGAAGACGGCGCAAGGAGAAGCCGATGCCTGCACGAACCCTGCGTTGCCTCGCGACGGGCGCGTCCGCATTGGTGGTCGCCGCGGCGGCGGCCTCGGAGCCGCCTCCCTCCTGCGAACTGCCGGCGGCCGGCGCCGATCCGCTCGCCGACCGCGCCGGCATCCTGGCGCAGTACGAGCGCCTGCCGCGCCCCTGCCTGGCGGCCATCTTCGATGCCTGCACCCAGGCGGCCGGAACGACGCTGCTGGACTTCAGCAGCGCGGCGGTCTGCTCCTTCGGCTACGAGGCGCTGTTGAAGCAGGGATTCGACGGCAACTTCAGCGCGCTGCTGGCCTGGTGGCGGAACCAGCGCAGCGAACCCACCGAGTAGGTCCTCTGCTGTAGGAGCGGGAGCACGCGCATTGGGGCGCGCGGCGGCTGGGCGCGCCCGCGGTGTGGCCCAACATCCAAGGCATCGACATCCAAGGAGATCGCATGAACAAGCATCAGGTCAAGGGCATGGCGAACCAGGCCACCGGCGAAGTCAAGCAGCAGGTGGGCAAGCTCACCGGCGACACCAGCCTGCAGGCACGCGGCCAGGCCCGCGAAACCAAGGGCAAGCTGCAAAAGGGACTGGGCGACGCGAAGGAGGTGGTGCGCCGCGACAGCCGCGAGGCGGATCGGCGCAACACCCGCGGCGGCCGCATCTGACCGCGGCGCGCGCCAGAAAGGCAAAGGGCCGGGGAATCCCGGCCCTTTTTCCTTGCAGGCCGCGCCTACTGCGCCGGCGCGGACACGCTGCCGGTGGCCTCGCCCACCGGCTGCGCGCTGCTGCCGGAGGACGGGAAAGCGCTGCCGTCGGACGCCGACGTGCTGCCGCTCTCCGAGCTGGCGTCGTAGATCGGCACGGAAGCACGCGCGGGGGCCGCGCCCATGGTGGCGGACGGTTCGGCGCGCGGCACGGGTTCGCTGCGCACGGCCGGTTCCACGCGCGCCGTCTGCGAGGGCGCGCGCACCACGTCCGGCGGGGTGGACGGATCCGGCATGCGCGCCATGGCCTCCGGCGCGCGGTACACCTGCGTGCCGGGAATGGAATCGGCGGGACGCGCGGCCTCCAGCGGACGCGGGAACGAGGGCACGCGCTGGGGCGGGGCATCGACGATCACCGGCGCATCCGGCCGCACGGGGAAGGTACCGGCCTCCGTGGGCGGTAGCGGCACGCCCAGCGTGCGCGGCGGCGGCTCCAGCACGGGCGGCTCGAGGTTCACTTGCGGCAGCGGCACTTCCGGCACGGCGGCCACTTCGGCCTCGCTTTGCGGCGCGGGGGCGGTATTGAACACGCTGTTCCACCAGTCGCCCATGCGGTCCATCAAGGGCTGCTCCATGTCCTTCATCCGGGGCGCCGCGAAGGTCGCCTTGCTGTCCACGAGGCCGGCCTTGGTCGATTGCTGCATGAAGTCGCCCACCACGAACAGCGCGTTGTGGCCGCCCTGCCCCCAGTATTCGCTGCGCATGCGCACGCGGTTGTCGTTGAAGCCCATCCAGGCGCCGGCGACGAGGCGCGGGTGCATCAGGATGAACCAGCCGTCGGTGTTGTCCTGGGTCGTGCCGGTCTTGCCGGCCAGGTCGCCGCTCAGGCCGAAACGCGGCTTCAGGCCGGCGGCGGTGCCTCCGTCCACCGTGCCGCGCAACACATCGAGCAACGTGGCCGCGGCGTCCGAGGACAGCGCGCTTTCCGGCATCGGGCCGGAGAAGGCCTGCAGGGCGCGGCCGCTGCGGTCTTCCACGGCGGTCACGATCTGCGGCTCCATGTAGCTGCCGCCGTTGGCGATGGTGCCGAAAGCCGTGACCATCTCCTTCAGCGTGACGGGGCTGGTGCCCAGCGCGAGCGAGGGCACTTCCTCCAGCTTGCTGTCGCGCACGCCCATCGCGCGGGCGAGGCGCGCCACCGACGAGGGGCCGACGCGCATCATCAGCTGCGCGGTGATCGTGTTCTTGGAGCGCGCGAGGCCGTCGCGCAGCGTCATGGGCTGGCCGGTGGGCCCGTCGCCCACGTCGGTCGGGCGCCAGAACTTGTTCTTGTCGATCTGGATGGACACGGGCGCGTCCATCAAGGTCTCGTTGGCGGGAATGCCCATCTGGAAGGCCGCGCCGTACACGAACGGCTTGAAGGTGGAGCCCGGCTGGCGGCGCGCCTGCTGCACGTGGTCGAACTTGTCGTCGGCGTAGTCGCGGCTGCCCACCCACGCCTTCACGGCGCCCGTCATCGGATCCATCGCGAGGAAGCCGGCCTGCAGCATGGTCTTCTGCCGGCGCAGGTCCGCCATGAAGCCCGCATCCTCTTCCAGCGCCTTCAAGGCCTCTTCCTCGCTCTTGCCTTCCTCGCGCGCGGCCTTGAACTCGGCCGAGTCGCGGATCCACGAGCGCACCAGCTTGGGGTTGCTGTTCCAGAAGTAGTCGAAGGCGCGGACACCGGAGGCGCGCGACGCATAGGCGGCCGGGTCGCTGCCCAGCGCCGTCAGGCCGCTGCGGCTCCACTCCACGTCCGCCACCGCCTGCAGGGCCTTGGCCTGGCGTTCGACGGCGCGGTTGGCCATCTCCTGCAGGCGCGAGTCGATCGTCGTGCGCACCACGAGGCCGTCGGCATAGATGTTGTAGTCGTTGCGGTCGGCCCAGTCGATGAGCCACTTGCGCAGGTATTCGGCCAGGTGGGGCGCGGTGCCGTTGAACTCGGGCACGCGCTCGAAGTTCAGCTTCATCGGCTGGGCCTTCAGGCGCTCGTACTGGCCGGCGGGCAGCTTGTTCTCCTCCGCCATCATGGCCAGCACCGTGTTGCGCCGCTGCAGGGCCCGCTCGGGATTGATCACCGGGTTGTAGTAGCTGGTGCCCTTGAGCATGCCCACGAGCGTGGCGGCCTCCACCTCGTTGAGGTTCTTGGCCGGCTTGTCGAAGTAGGTGCGCGCGGCCATCTCGATGCCCCACGCGTTGTAGAGGAACGAGACGGAGTTGAGGTAGGTCTCCAGGATCTCGTCCTTGCTGTAGATGGCCTCGATCTTCAGCGCCGTGATGGCTTCCTTCACCTTGCGGGTGACGGTCTGCTCGCGCCCGATCTCCTCGGGATACAGGTTGCGCGCGAGCTGCTGCGTGAGCGTGGAGCCGCCCTCGACGTCGCCCATCAGCGTGTTCACCACCGCCTTGCCGGTGCGGATGAAGTCGAGGCCATGGTGGTCGTAGAAGCGCCTGTCCTCGGTGGCCAGCAGCGCATCGACCACCCGGGGCGAGATGTCCTCCAGCTTCACCCAGTCGCGGTTCGCGCGCTTGAACACCGCGAGTTCCTTGCCGTCCGCCGAGAGCACCACCGAGGGCTGCTCCTGCTTGGACTTGCGGATGTCGCCGATGCTGGGCGTGAACGGGTACAGCACGGCGACGTAGAGCACGGCGGCCGCGGGCAGCGCAAGCAACGCGCGCCACGGATGGCGCCGGATCGCGCCGCCTGCACGCCTTGCCGCACCCGCGGCACGCGCCATCACTCCCTCGATTGCACTCTTCATGGTCCTGGTTCCCTGGGGTAGAGCTGCAATCTATGGGGGTGCCCGTGGCGCGACTGTAGGACGGCTGCGCGCGCCATCGGCGGCTTTGCCCGGTTTGCAGGGCGCCAGCGGACGACGCACAGAAGGCATCTTCCTGCAGCGCTGACAGCGCGGCGGGCGGCTGTCCGACGCCAAGCGGCGCACGACGGCGCTGCCCATGGAACGCAGGCGCAGCATGATCTGCCCCCATGCTGCTCACCCTGCCCGCTCCGGCCTTCCTGGCGCGCCTGTTCGCCGCTCCCACCCGCCCGCGCGTGACGCGCTGGTTCGCCGCCCGCGTGCGGCACGGCGCCACGCGGCACATCGAGCCGCCGGCCGGACGCGTCACGGTCCACTGCCGCGAGGGCGAGGCTTGGCTCACGCAGGATGGCGACCCGAAAGACGTAGTGCTGCAGGCCGCCGAGAGCCATCGCCTGCTGCGCGGCGACCGGGTGGTGGTGCACGCCCTGCGGGGCGATTGTGTGCTCGAGATCCAGGTGGACGACTGAGGTCCCGCGCGGCGCGGCGCCGCGCCGCCCTTTCAGGGCTCCAGCAGCCCGTGCCTCAACGCGTACCGGACCATGTCGGTCTGGTTGGACATGCCCAGCTTGTGCATCAGGTTGGCCTTGTGCGTGCTGACCGTCTTCACCGACAGGTTCAGCTTGGCGGCGACGTCCGAAACCGCCTCACCCGCCACCAGCAGGCGGAACACCTCGAACTCCCGGTCCGACAGGCTTTCATGCGGCAGGCCGCCGCCGCCGCCGGGCATCGCCCCCAGGGCGAGCTGCTCGGCCACCTCGGCGCTGATGTACGCGCCGCCGCCCGCGATCTTGCGGATGGCCGCTTCCAGCTGCGCGGGCGCGCTTTCCTTGGTCAGGTAGCCGCTGGCGCCCGACTTGATGGCGCGCACGGCGTACTGGGTTTCCTGGTGCATGCTCAACACGAGGATGCGCAGCTTCGGCTTCTCGGCCTTCACCAGCTTGATCAGCTCCATGCCGCTGCGCCCAGGCATGGACAGGTCCAGCACGAGCACGTCGAACTCGAGTTCGCGGACGGCCTTCATGACCTCGGTGCCGTCGGCCGCCTCGCCGACCACCTGGAAGTCGGCGGCGTCGGCGACGATGCGCTTGAGGCCCTCGCGCACGATCGCGTGGTCGTCGGCCAGCACGATCCGGGTCATGCGGCGCCCTCCGCCACCGGGATGCGCGCGTCCACGCGCGTGCCGGCACCCGGCGCGCTGTCGACGCGCACCTCGCCGCGCAGCAGGTGCACCCGCTCGCGCAGGCCGACGAGGCCCAGGGACTGCGGCTTGCGCGGATCGCCGGTGCGGAAGCCCACGCCGTCGTCCTGCACGCGCAGCACCAACGCATCGGCGACGCGCTTGAGCTCGACCACGGCCTCCGTGGCCCGCGCGTGCTTGGCGATGTTCTGGAGCGATTCCTGCACGATGCGGAAGACACCGGTGGCGTAGGGCTCGCCCAGGTCCAGCGTCTCGTCCACCTCGAGCCGACAGGGCACGCCGGTGCGTTGCGTGAAGTTCTGCGCGGCCCATTCGATGGCGGCCACCAGGCCGAGGTCGTCGAGGACCAGCGGCCGCAGGTCGGCGGCGATGCGGCGCGTGGACGCCACCGCCGCGTCGAGCATCGCCAGCATCTGGGTGATCTTCTCGCGCGCCGCGGCGTCCTCGCGCGGCAGGTGGTCGCGCATCCAGATGGTGTCCATCTTCAGCGCGGTGAGCATCTGGGCGAGCTCGTCGTGCAACTCGCGCGCGATGCGCGATTTCTCCTGCTCGCGCACGCCGGCGGACTCGGAGGCGAAGGCGGCCAGATCCTCGCGCGCCTTCACGCGCTCGGTCACGTCGCGCAGGATCACCGTGTAGAGCTTGCCTTCCGGCGCGTTGAGCTGGGAGATGGAGGCGTCGATCGGGAACTCGGTGCCGTCCTTGCGCAGCGCGTACAGCACCGTGTTGTCGCCCATGCGGCGCGAGGTGGTGCCCGTCGCGCCGAAGCGGCGCACCTGCTGCCCGTGCACGCCCCGGTAGCGGTTCGGGATCAGCAGGTCCAGCGGGCGGCCGCGCACCTCGTCGGCCGTCCACCCGAACATCTTTTCGGCGGCCCGGTTGTACAGGACGATCCTCTGGGCGTCGTCCACGCTGATGATTCCGTCCATCGCGGACTCGAGCAGCCCGGAGAGGCGGGCGGCTGCATTCTGGTCGGTCAGGATGTTGTGGGGCACGGCGGGAGTCCTCGTTCCCGCAAATTACAGCACAACCGCTCAGGCGGGCAGGAGCTGCTCCACCTCCAGCCGCCGGCGGAAGGTGAAGTCGCAGCAACCGACGTTCTCCTGGGCCGGAAGCACCGAGTGCATGAAGCCCAGGTCCTCCATCGCTCCCGTGAACGCCTTCACCTGCGCATAGCTGTCCAGCATGGCCGAGGCAAGCAGCGCGCCGCCGGCGTCGCGCACGCCCACCGTCCAGGGGCCGTCGTCGGCGCCGTTCACCGTCTTCGCGCGCTCGACGGCGACGCGCATGCAATCGAAGGGCAGGAGGTCGTGTGGATACATGAAGTCCATCCTACGTAGCGTTCGCACGCTCGCAGGTAGGAAGCGGTTTAGGCTTGGCGTCTGGACAGCACCCGGCCCGGTAGGAGAAGCGCGGCGTGGTCACGCGTGCATTGCGCACGCACCACCGCACGCACACCGCGGGCCAGTGCCGTCCGAGTCCTACATGCTGGCCCGGGCGACCCTGACATACCGCGGGGAACCTGCGCTCCAGACTGCGTCACTGACCTGAACCTTTTGAACCTTGTAGTGTTGGCCATCGAAGACCCCATCGCCACTTCCGCGCACGCCGCGCCGGCAGCCATGCTGGATGCGTCGCCGCAGCGCCAGCGCAGCCTCGCGCGCGCCGCGCAGCAGGACATCCTGCGCCGGCTCACGCCGCCGTTGCGCCACGACATGGTGGTGCACCTGCAGTCGCTGGGCATGATGGCCGAGGCCCTGAACGCGCGCGTGGAACGCGGAGCCGCCGACACCGACGTGCTCGCCGCTTCGGTGTCCAAGCTCAACCGCCTTTCGCGGCAGGCCGTGGCGCGCTGCCTCGACGTGTGCACGTGGATGGAGCCGGGGGAGGACGACACCACGTCCTTGCGCGCGGGCGTCTCCGAGCTCGTCGGCCTGCTGTCGACCAGCCTCAACTTCCGCGGCTTCGACCTGCGCACCGAACTCGGCGACGGCGAGTTCGAGGTGTCGCGCAGCGGCATCCGCTTCCTGCTCGCCGCCGCGATCCTCACGCTGACCGACGCCGCCCCGGCGCCGGGCGAAGTGGTCGTGCGCACCGAGATGTCCTCGTCGCACGGCGTGGTGGCGGTCGAGTACCAGCCGCAGCCGGAAGGCAACTTCACCCAGCTGCACGAATCCGGCGAGACGCCGCTATCGTGGGTGGAAGTGCAGGCGCTCGCCGTTCAGCACGACGTGGAGATCCTGCGCAAGGGCCAGGCGATCATCCTGCGCCTGCCCCGCGCGGTGGTCACGAGCCCACTGAAGATGGTTGCGGTCTAGCGGCGGCCTTGCCGTCCAGCCGGCCGATGAAGCCCTCCAGCTGCTCGATCGGCAGCGGACGGCAGAACAGGTAGCCCTGGTAGCGCATGCAGCCCTGCCGCTCCAGGAAGGCGCGCTGCTCCTCCGTTTCCACCCCCTCCGCAATCACCTCCAGCCCCAGGTTGCGGCAAAGCCCGATGATCGTGGCCGCGATCGCCGCGTCGTTGCTGTCCGTGAGGATGTCCCGCACGAAGCCGCGGTCGATCTTCAGCTCGTCGATGGGCAACCGCTTCAGGTACGACAGCGACGAATAGCCGATCCCGAAATCATCGACGGACAGGCGCACGCCCATGTCCTTGAGGTTGCGCATCTTCGCGATCGCGGCGTCGATGTTGTCCGCGAGCAGGCTCTCGGTGAGCTCCAGCTTGAGGCGGTCGGGGCGGATGCCCGCGCGCTTCACGCAGGTCATCACCTCGTCGATGAAGTCGGGATGGCGGAACTGGCGCACGCTCACGTTCACGGCGATGCTCAGGTGCTCGCGGCCGGGCTGGCGCTGCCACAAGGCGAGCTGCGCGCAGGCATGCTCGAGCACCCAGTGCCCGATGGGAATGATGAGCGAGGTCTCTTCGGCGGTGGGGATGAACTGGTCCGGCTGCACCATGCCGCGGGTGGGATGCTCCCAGCGCAGCAGCGCTTCCACGCCACTCATGCGCCCGTCGATGCCCACCTGCGGCTGGTACTCGATCTTCAGGTGGTTGCTGCGCCAGGCCTCGCGCAGGTCGGAAGCCAGGGCGGCATTGGCGCTCGCCACGGCCTGCATCTCCGGGTCGAAGAAGCGCACGGCATTGCGCCCGGCCGCCTTGGCCTGGTACATGGCGAGGTCGGCCTGCTTCAGCAGTTCGTTGACCGTGGACGCCGTCCTCCCGAACAGGGTGACGCCGATGCTGCAGGTCGTGTGGTGGAGGTAGCCCGGCAGCACATAGGGCTCGCCCAGGCCGTCCAGGATGCGCTGGCTCACCACGCGCGCGGCCGTCAGCGGGTCGAGCGGCTTCTCCGGCGTGTTCTCCAGCAGCACCACGAACTCGTCGCCGCCGAGGCGGGCCACGACGTCGCCCTTGGCGACGCAGTTGCGTAGCCGCCGCGCCACCTGCTGCAGCAGCAGGTCGCCCTTCTGGTGCCCCAGCGTGTCGTTCAGCACCTTGAAGTTGTCGAGGTCTATGAACATCAGCGCGCCGTCGCGCCCCGGCCCGTTCTCGCCCGCCGCGTCGCGCAGGCGGTCCATCAGCATCTGGCGATTCGGCAATTGCGTGAGGGGGTCGTAGAAGGCCAGGTACTGGATCTTCTCCTCGTCACGCTTGCGCTCGGTGATGTCGCGGCCCACCGCGACCCAGTGCGTGAGGCGGCGCGTGTCGTCCCAGACGGGCGACACGTCGAGGTCCACCCAGTAGGGCTCGCCGGCCTTGGTGTAGTTGATCAGGTCCACGCGCACCCGCTCCCACTGCTCCAGGCCGGCGCGGATCCGGTCGAGCTGGGGGCGCTGCGTATCCGGGCCCTGCAGGAAGCGCGGGGACCGGCCGAGCACCTCGTCCCGCGTGTAGCCCGTGCGCCGCTCGAACGCTTCGTTGACGAACACGATGCGCGGCCCGGGCGCGCGGAAAGGCGCCGCCTCGGTGATGATCACGATGTCGTTCAGGCGGGCGATGCTGCCCTCCAGCAGCATGAGGTGCTGCTGGGAGCGGCGGCGCGCGGAGACGTCGCGCAGGTGCAGCGCCAGCCCGGCCCCGAAGGGGAAGCCGCGCAGCTCCAGCCAGTGGTTCACCTGGGCATCCATCTCCTCGAGTTCCAGGGGCTCGCGCTTCTCCAGCGCGTTCACGAAGCGTTCCTCCAGCTTCAGCCGGGCCCGCTTCTGGAAGAAGCTCCAGATCTTGCGTCCCAAGACCGATTCGCCGGCGGCGCCGAACAGCTGCTCCGCCTGCTCATTGGCATAGCTGATGCGGCCCTGGCGGTCCACGGTGACGAAGGCCTCGGCGCTGCCGAGCGCGCCGCCCATGCTCACCGTGTGGCGCATCAGCGTTCCCGGGGCGAAGCCCGGCGGCGCGATCTCCTGCACGAAGCCCTCCGCCCCGAAGATGCCGCCGTCCTGCGCGCGCAGCGGCTCGCCGACGCAGCGCACCCAGATGCGCCGGCCCTGCAGCGTGCGCACCTGCACCTCGACGTCGAAGCGCGCGCCCTCCTCCTGGCAGGCCCGCATGCGCGCCTCCAGCTCGGGGCGATGCTCCTCGACGAAATGCGCCAGGGCGTCTTCGAAGGCGGGGACGTACCCCGGCGCCGCACCGCAAAGGCGGGCGAGCTGGTCCGACCACGACAGGCGCCCTTCGCGCGCGTCGAGCCGCCAGAAGCCCACGAAGGCGCTCCTCTCCACCAGCTGCAGCAAGTCGCCTGCGTTGTGCTCGATCAACGGGTCCATGCAAGTCCTTCTCACGAATCTTACGTGTGCTGCCGCCGCAGCGGGAACGACGTAGGTACGCTCCTACATCCAAAAGGGTGCGCATCCGAGCAGTAGGCGTAGCTGAAGGGCTAGAGTGGCTTACGCCTTGAAACCGGCACTTACCGATTGAGCTCCCGTGCAACTTGCAGTTTTCATCGTGGAGGACAACCCCGAGATCCATGAAAACCTCGTGGGAGCTCTGGAGGAACTCACCTGCGTGAAGGTGGTGGGCGGCACCGCCACCGAGGAAGGCGCGCTTGCATGGATCGCCGCCAACGACCTTTGGGACATGCTGATCGTGGACCTCTTCCTCAAGGGCGGCAGCGGAATGCGGCTCGTGCAGCGCGTGCAGCGCTCGCGGCCGGAGCAGAAGATCATCGTGTTCAGCAACTATGTGAATGCCAGCGTGCGCAAGCGCTGCGCGCAACTCGGGGTGGATGCCGTCTTCGACAAGTCCACCGAGATCGATGCCCTGGTGGACTACTGCTCCCACCTGTGCACGCAACTGGGCGCGCAAGCCGCGCTCGCCCCAGAACATCCCACCGGAGGTCCCGCATGAGCGACGAGAACACCATCGAATTCCCCAGCCTGTCGCTGGTCGACATCGAGCCTGCGCAGCCCGCAGCGCCCGCCGCCCCCTCGCAGCCGCCGCACACGGGGCCCCTCACCGGGCGCCGGTGGTCGGACGGCGCGGGGACCTTCGCGCCGGTGGACCCCAACGCGCCCTGGACGATGTCGCAGCAGTGGCCCAACCTGGTGGCCGCGCTGTCCGAACAGGCGGTGGAAAGCAGCAACCTGCTGCTGCGCGCCCTGAACTACCTGGTGGGCGCGGGGCGGCTGCGCCGCAGCGAGGCGAAGGCACTGAGCGACGCGATGCACCAGCTGCGCTCCACCAGCCTGCGCGCGCAGCAGATCACCCGGCTGGCCGGCGGCCGGATCCGCCAGGCGCGTGAGCGCGTGGACCTGGCCGAACTGGTGCGGCACGTGCTGGAAGAGCGCGGCACCGAGATCGGCGCGGCCGGCGTGACGGTCTCCTCCGACCTGCAGGCCGTGGACGTGCTGCTCGATCCGCCGGTGGCCATCAGCCTCCTCAACAGCATCCTCGACTGGGGCATGAGCTTCAGCAAGCAGCTCCATTTCACGCTGGTGCCTTCCGAATGGCCGGGGCCCGCGCAGCTAAAGGTGCGCGTGGCCACGCCACCGCCCGCGCAGCCCGTGCACCCCAACGGCGTGGGCTGGACCGTGCGCCCGCGCGGACGCCGGCTCAACGACGGCCTGCACTGGATGCTGCTGCGGCAGATCGCCGCCTCCTCCAGCCTGGACGTGACCCGCTCGCGCGAGGACGGCGCCGCGCTGCTCACGATCGATTTCCCCAAGACCTTCCTCAGCACGGAAGGCATGGCGTGCCTGGAACTCACCGACCCCTCCGGCGGAGCCGCCGCGCCGCTGCGCGAGAGCTGGGTGCTGGTGCTGGCCGGCGACGAGGCGGTGCGCACCGAGGCGGTCGATGCCCTGAAGAAACTGGGGATCGAGGCGAAGTCCGCGAGCGACACCGCGCACGCCCGCGCGGTGATCGGCCAGGCTCGCCCGAGCGTGCTGGTCGCCGCCTACGACGTGGACCACGACCAGGTCGCGGCCTTCCGCAACAGCGTGCTGGGCGGCGAGGAGCATTGCCCGATGGTCCAGATCACGCGCGACCTGCCCTCCTTCCACCTGAGCGGCTTCGACCGCTTCGAAACCCCGAAGGTCGGCCGCGACCAGATCGCCGCGGAACTGCCGCCGACGGTGCTGTTCGAGCTGGTGAAGGTCGCCTGAAGGACCTGGACTTGTGGTGAGCGCGCCCACGTAGGCTGGCGGTGAGCGCGAAGGCGAACCCCAGCGAGTTTTGGCGCTCTGCCGCTGCCAAGCGGTGGTCTCTCAACTTGTCGATCAAGCAGAGCGCTTCCCGTCGCGCCAGGCGGTCCGCGGTGCCGGCCCGCATAAGGGGGCGGTGCCTGAAAGGCTGTTCCCGGCGCCGCAGCGTGGCTACGAGAGGGAGCGCAGCGACCGCATCGAGCCACGCGACCGTCTCATGCTCGCGAAGCTGTTCGAGTTCGCAGTTGGGTCGCGTAGCGGCCCAACTGCAGACGAGTTCTTCGCGTGCGGCGCCGGGAACAGCCTTTCAGGTTTGCCGGCGCGCTTGGCGCGCCGGCCACCGCCCCAGCGGGCCGGCACCGCGCACCGCCTGGGGCGACGTGGGCGCGGTGCCGAAGAACGCTGGGGATTCGGGCTTCGCGCTCACCGCCAGCCTACAAACGCCGCAGTGCACCAAAGAACACGGGGACGCAGCGAGAACGTCAGGCCGCGCGGAAGGGCTGTGCTGCCAGCATCTTCACCAGCTGCTCCGCCGGCACCGGCGGGCTGTAGAAGAAGCCCTGGGCCTGGTCGCACTGCAGGTCGCGCAGCTTGGCAGCCTGCGACTCGGTCTCGACGCCCTCGGCCACCACCTTCAGGTTGAGGCCCTGCGCCAGCGAGACGCAGGTGCGCACGATGCCCTCGTACGCCTTGTCGGCAGTGATCTTCTTGACGAAGGCACGGTCGATCTTCAGCTCGTCGATCGGCAGGGTCACGATGTACGCAAGCGACGAGTAGCCGGTGCCGAAGTCGTCGATGGCCACGGGGACGCCCAGCTCCCGCACGCGCTTCAGCACCTCGATGGCGCGATCCATGTTCGAGATCAGGATGCTCTCGGTCACCTCGATGCCAAGGGCGGAAGGATCGCCGTGCAAGGCCTCCAGCGCCCGTTGCAGCGAGGGCACGAAATCGTCGTTGCGCAGCTGCGTGGCCGCCACGTTGACGGCGATGCGCGGCGCCGTCAGCCCGGCATCGCGCCAGCTGCACCAGTCCCGGACGGCCCGCTCCATGATCTTCTGCGCCACCTCGCCGATCAGCCCCGTGGTCTCCAGGGCCGGCACGAAGTCGCCCGGCGGCACCAGGCCGCGGCCGGGATCCATCCAGCGCACCAGCGCCTCGACGCCGACGATGCGGCCGGTGGCCAGCTCCACCTTCGGCTGGTAGTAGTTGACGAACTCGCTCTTCTCCAGCGCACGGCGCAACTGCGGCTCCAGCCGGTAGTGCAGGCTCTGGACGTTGTCCACCGAGCGGTCGAAGAACGCCATCGGCTGCTCGCGCTCGATGGCGACCTGCAGCGCCGTGTCGGCGGCGTTCACCACCTCGTCGAGCGTGCGCCCGTCGTCGGGGTACGAGGCGAATCCCATGTTCACCGGACAGACCAGCGACAGGTGGTTCACCTCGTAGGGGCGGCCCAGGCTCGCAGCGATCTGGGGCGCCATGTCGCGCGCGAACTCCGCCGGCTTCGCGTGGGGGAAGAACAGCACGAACAGGCCGCGCTTGATGCGGCCGACCACCGCGCCGCGCTCGCCGAGCAGGCGCAGGCGGTCCGCGGCCTGCTTGATCAACGCGTCGGCCACGCGGAAGCCGTGGGCCGAGTTGATCTGGTTGATCGTCTTCAAGCGCGCGAAGCACACCATGCCGCAGTCGGGCTTGCGCTGGTCGAACTCCGCCTCGAAGTGGAACCAGTTCGGCAATCCCGTCAGGCGGTCGGTCAGGGTGGCGACGCGCACCTGGCGGCGCAGGTTCAGCAAGGCGGAAACGGTCTTTCCGAGCTTCACCAGGCCGTCGCGCTGGGCTTCGCTCAGCCGCCGCGGCACCTGGTCCATCACGCACAGGGTGCCGATGGCGCTGCCGTCGCGCGTCGTGAGCGGCACGCCCGCGTAGAAGCGCAGCAGCGGGCCCTGCGGCCCCCAGGGCTGCGCGTCGGCCCAGCCGAGCCGCGTCACGTCCGGGATTTCCAGCACGCGGTCGCTTTCCAGGATCGCGTGCGCGCAGAAGGACTTCTCGCGCGCCACCTGCTGCACCGGCAGGCCGACGCGGGACTTGTACCACTGCCGGCCGGAGTCCACGAAGGTCAGCGCGCCCATCGGGGCGCCGCACAGCGCGGTGGCCAGTTGCACCAGCCGGTCGTAATCCTCGTCGGGGTCGGTGTCCAGGATGCCGAAGGAGCGCAGTTCCGAGAGGCGCTGCGGTTCGTCGGCCGGATGCAGGGCGGCGGTGTAGAGCCAGGCGGGGCGGCTGGCCCCGGCAAGGCGCTCGATCAGCGGCCGCGTGTCGTCCAGGATCGCTATCGCTTCGGCTACGGGTCGTTGCTGCACCATCGCCATGGCGCCTCCTTCCTTCGGGGTGTTCCTAGAACCGGCTGACCGGCACCCGCTCGGACGCCATCGCGGCGCTGAACGCGTCTTCGTCCTGGGCCTGGCGCGCGGCCTGGCGTGCCGCGGCCTCGCGTGCGGCAGCCTGCATCTCCTCCAGCAACGGCGCGAGATCGGGCTCCGGGACCTGCTCGGGCAGCACCTCGGTCTCGGCGCCAAGATCGACATCCAGCGCGAAGTGACGACCGCTTTCCGCATCGGCGACGGCCTGCGCCGCGGCTTGGGCCGCCGCGGGGTCTTCCAGATGCGCCCAGGGGGCGAGCGGGTGCTCGTCGGGCGGCGCCGCATCCAGGTCCGGAGCCGCGGCGTCGGCCGCCAGCCGCAGGGCGAGGTCATGCAGGCACAGCAGGTCGCGCCCCGCCTGCAAGGTCATGGAGGAGCCCGGTTGCGGCACCTTGAACAGCGCTTCCTCGATCACGTCCAGCACCTCGGGCCGCCCCCAGGCGGCGATGATGCGCGCGCTGAGTTCGGGCACGCTCTCCAGCCCGAAGGGCGCCGCGAGCTTGTCGAGGCGGGGCGCATCGGCCCCATACATATGGGCGTAGCGGCGGCGCACCGTGGCGACCGCGGCGGCGTCCTCGTGCTGCTGGCACAGGCGCATCAGCTCGAACCAGGCCAGCGGGGCGGGCGCGGCGCTGTCCTGCAGGTAAGCCTTGAGCACGTCGGTGGCGTCCTGGGAGAGGCCCAGCGAAGTGAGGAACTCGACTTCCTCGAAAGTGGCGGTGAGCGTCTCCACCCGCAGCACCCCGGTGCCCGGGCGGCGCAGCGCGGCGACGGGCTGGGGCAGCTCGAAGTCGACGCCGCGGTGAACGTCAGGACCCTTCGCCGCCTTGCGGGGCGCTTCGGCGGCGACCGTCGCAGGCACCTCGCGCGGCGCCGGCGCGGAGACCCCGGAAGGCTCCTGCGCCGGTTCGGCATCCTCGGCGCCCGAAGGCAGGCTGGCCGCCGCGGGCGTGAGGGGGGCGGGAGCCTCGTACCAAGGCTCCTCGCCGGCCCGGCGCGTGCGGTACCAGACGAAAGCCGCCGCGGCGCCGGCCGCCAGGACCAGCAGCGCCAGCACCTGCATCGCGGCTGCCGAGGCATACCAGGGCTGGTGCTGCACCGCGTCCAGCCGCTGGCGCAGCGCGGCCAGTTCGGCGCGCGTCTGCCCGGACGCCTGCCGCAACTGCAGCAGGTCGCCCTCCAGCTTCTGCAGCATGGCCGTGGTGCGCAGCAGTTCCTGGGGATCGGCATTGATCGCCTGCCACAACAGCGCCGCGGTCGCGCGCCGGGCGGCATCGCCCTGCGGCTCCGCGAGCTGCGAGCTCACGCGCAGCATCGCCTGCTGCTCCATCTCGATCGGCTCCAGCCGCAGGCGTGGCCCCGGCGCGGCCGGCTTGCGAACGGGCGAAGCGGTGCGCGTGCGCGGCGCGGGGCCGTCGCCGCTGCGCGCTTCCGCGGTCCGCACCACCGACGCGCGCGGCGCCCGCGGCACGGCGGACGGCGAGGTGCTGGCCGCCAGGCGCAGCGGCGCCGCGGCCACGGGGCCGGCAATGGCAGCCTGCTGGCGCGCCACCAGCGCCGCAACCATCGTCTCGGAGGGCATCTCCGGCAGCAGGGTGTAGTTGCGCGTGACGGTGTTGCGGCAGCCGGCGCGCACCGAGACGGTGATCACGGGCTCGTTGACCGCGGCACTGGCTTCGATGCGCACGCGCTTCTGTGCGTCGGCGCCGACGACCGTGGCGCGCACCCGGTCGGCGGGCACCCGCGCGTCGCCGTAGAACACATCCGCGTGGACGCATTCGCCGCCCGTGTCGCCGGGGGCGAATCGTGCCGGTACCGTCATCTCCAGCGGGCGGCCCATCCAGATCTCGGCGGCGGGCGAGCCCAGCGACTGTCCCGCGGCGGGCCCCGAACCCAGCAGCAAAAGCGCCAGGATGCGTGCAGTCGTAAGCAAGTTTTTCATGGGCTCACGCACTGTAAGAAGCTCTGCAGATTCGTGCGGGTAGGAAACACTGCGGTCCGGCTGTAGGACGGCGACTACCTCTGCTGTTGCCCCGCCGCAAGGGCCTCCACGAGCGCGGGCTGCACGTAGCGCGGGCCTTCGAAGAGATAAATGGGGAAACCCGCGTAGGTGGCGAGCTGGGGCCGCAGCTCATCCACCGTCGCCGGACGGAATCCGCCGCCCGGCTGCGGCCGGAACGCCTCGGCGATGAGCCGCACGCGTTCCCGTCCCAGCCGCCGCACCAGCACGTTGGCATAGTGGCGGGCGACATAGGCCTCGCGCGCGTGCACGCCCACCCCGTCCTGGAAGAACACGCCCACGTCGGGCGGCAGCCACTCGCTCAGGCTCTGGGCAAGTTCCTCCGGGCCGACGTTGGCGCTGTCGTACACGCTGATCCACAGCGGCCGCGGCAGCTGGTCGAGCAGCGTGCGCAGGCGATAGGCCTCCATCCACGTGGGGTCGATCTCGATGGGGAAATACCAGCCGGCGATGTTCACCGGCGGCGGCGTCCGCGCCACCCTGGCCGACAGCGCCACCAACCCTTCGAGGTCGCCGCGGGCGCCGCGCTCGTCGAAGCGGCCCGCCAGCCCCACGATGACTTCCTGCGCCCAGGGCTGCCTGGCGATGCGCTGCCAGTCGGGCATGCGCGCGCCCGGCGGCACATCGGTGCCCGGCACGAAAGCGAGGTTGTCCACCACCGTCCACTGCACGAGCAGGCGCCGCACGCCCAGGCGCTGCCAGTCGCCTTCCGGTTCGGTGTGCTCGTTGTCGACCTGCCAGACGATGCCCTCGATCGGGGGCACCGCCGGGTTGGCGCAACCGGCCAGCAGCGCGGCGGCGGCCGCGGCCAGCCCCAGGATGTAGCGGCGCATCTTCAGTAGGAGAGCAGCCCGTTGATGAACAGGCCCTTCATGCGCTCGTCGCCGCTCAGGCGCGCCCGGTACTGCACGGTAACGTCCCAGTACGAGCGCGGCGCGTTGTAAGTGTCCTCGCGGAACCAGCGGCGCAGGCTCACGCCCGGGCCGGCGCCGGCCGCGGTGTTGTCCCCCGGCGCATCGGAGGCGTACTCGGCGCCCACGAACAGGTGCGGGAACAGCACGGTGCGGCCGTCGGCGCTGGCCACGTAGCTGCGGCCGAGCATGGCCGAGACGATGCCGTAGTCGATCTCGTTCTCCAGGTAGCGCCCCGCCTCGGCGTACAGGCGCGTGGTCCACCAGCTGCGGCGGTCGACGCGCAGGTCGGTGCCATGGTCCCACGACCAGCCGATCTGCGCGAGCCAGTCGTCGTTGACGTTCGGGCCGAACGTGCGGCTGAGCGAAAGCACCAGGTTCTGCGCCGTCAGGGGCTTCCAGCGCGCGCCGACGGCGCCCGAGAAGCTGTCGCCGCCGGTCGCGCCGCCGTTGTCGCTGTCCAGCGTGGCGAAGCCGCGGGCGAACACTTCCACGAACTGGCCGTTGCGGAACCCCCAGGGGCGGTAGTACACCTCGGCGCCGGCCTGCGCGACACGCTGGCCGGGCGAGCCGCCGCCCACGGCGCCGAAGCCGGGGGCGACGCCGCTGCCGTTGCGGCTGGTGATCGACGCCAGCACGCCCCACTTGCGCGACACCTCGGCGATCTGCCGGCGGGTGTCGTAAAGCATCTGCGGCTCCATCTTCAGCTGCAGCCCGTTGACGGCGTCGACGGCCCGCTTGAAGTACGCCACCGCCTCGTCGTCCTGCTTCGCCCGCATGGACGCATAGCCCGCGTCCATCAGCGACGAAGGCGGCAGCCCGCCGGCGGCGTCGGCCTGCGCGAATGCGGCGCGCGCGGCCTGGTCGTCGCCGATGCGCGCCGACAGGTAGGCCATGTCGAGCCGCCCCTGCGGCGTGGCCGCGCCGGCGGGTGCGCTCGCGAGCAGTTCGCGCGCCTCTCGCGTGCGGCCGAGGTCGGCCAGCAGCGCGGCCCGCGTGGCGGCGGGCAGGTCGCCGGACTGCAGCGCGGCTTCGGCATCGGCCCGCGCGCCGACCTCGTCACCGGCCTGGCGGCGAATGGAGGCGCGCTGCGCCAGCGTCTGCGCATCCGGGCGCAAGGCGAGCGCCGCAGTGGCGGCGCGTTGCGCTTCCGCCGGCTGGCCCGCGGCGAGCGCCGCGTTCATGTGCATCAGGTGCCAGTCGCGGCTGGCCGGCGACGCGGCCGTGGCGAGCCGCGCCTGCTCCAGCGCCCGCTGCGCGTCGCGTTCCTCCAGCGCGCGGTAGGCGGCCGTCGCATGGACGAAGCCGGGCGTGGGCGGCACGCCCGCGGCCTGCAAAGTGCAGGTCTGTGAAGCCGCGACGTTGGTGCAGTCGATGCCGGGTGCGCGCAGCGCCAGGGTCGCAGCGGCCCCGCCCGCCTGCTGCGCGAGTTCGCGCCGCGCGGTCGCATCGGCGTCGCTCGCGGGCAGCGCCTGCAGCAGGTCCATGGCGCGCCGGCTGTTCCCCTGCGCCAGCGCCAGGTCCGCCGCAAGCAGGCGGATCTCGCGCTGGGCGGCCGAGGAGAGGCCCTTCTGCTGCAGCGCCCGGTCGAGGTCCGCGTCCGCATCGGCTCCGCGGCCCAGCCCCTGGCGTGCGTAGCCGCGCATGGCCAGCGGCGCGGCGCTCTCCGGCAGCAGCGCGATGGCCTCGGTGGCCACGCGATCGGCCTGCGCGTTCTGGTTGTCGCGCAACAGCGCGTGCACCAGCACGAGCCGGTAGGCGGCGCTCTCCGGCGCCAGGCGCACTGCTTCGGAGCCCTGCGCCACGGCGGCCTTCACGTCGCCGGCCTGCAGCGCCTTGTACATGGCATCGCCCGCCGCCTGGGCGCGGGCGCGCGCCAGGTCGGCACGCCCGCGCGCCAGCGCCGCGTCGTCGCCGCGGGCCGCGGCGGCGCGCGCAAGCGACTGCTCGGCGGCGTCCGGCTGGCCAGAGGCCAGCTGCGACTGCGCCAGCAGCAGCCAGTAGTCGCGCCGCTGCGGGGCCAATTGCACGGCGCGCTGCGCCGCCGCGATGGCGCCAGCGTAGTCGCGCCGGTCGTAGGCCTTGTAGCCGGCATCGGCCGCCGCGTGGGCGGCCTGCGCACCGCGGGCGCCGGCGCCGCGAGCGGCTGCGCCCGGGCTTGTCTGTGCCGACGCTGCCAGGGAAGAAAGCGCGAGCACGGCGGCGAGTGCCAGCGCCTTTCGTTGTTGTTGTTTCATGGTCGTTATGGACAGGCGCTAGATGGGTTGTGCAGACGGCTTGCCGAAGAATCCCCTCTGGTGTTGGTCCGGCTGGCTGGCGGCCCGGGCGAAGAAGCTGCGCTGCTCCTGCACCACCTGCTCCAGCATCTCGCGCGCGATCACGCCGCGCTCGACCAGGTAGTCGCCGATGCGGCCGTGCTGGTCGGGCCGGTAGTCCTGCATCGCGCCGTCGAACTGGTCGCGCCGCAGCAGGCCGCGCTCGATCAGCATGTCGCCCAGCAACGGGCCGGTGGGCACCGTGGCGGACTTGCCGTCGTGGGACGCGTCGCGCAGGAGGCGCAGCGCCACCGCGAGTTCGCCCTCGCGGCCGATGCGCTGCACCGGCTCGACCCCCAGGCGCTGCGTGATCTCGGCGAGTGCCGGTTCCGACAGCGGGCTCGTGACCGCGAGGATCGGGCGGTTGTGCTTGTTCAGCCCCATGTTCACGGCGCGGTGGCGGATCGCCAGGTCCAGCGGCAGGTCACCGGCGTGCTTGCGCACCAGGTCGGCAGACAGGAGTGCACGCGGCAGGTCGGCCTGGTACGCGATGGCTTCGGCCAGCGTCTCCTCGTCCAGCCAGCCGTTGGACACGAGCACGCGGCCCAGCGGCACGTCGGCGCCGGCCTGCTTCTCCAGCGCGCGCTGCAACGCGCCCGGCTCCACCGCGTTCCAGGATTGCAGCAGTTCGCCCAGGCGCTGGCGGCGGCGCGCCAGCTGCGCGCTGCTCGGGAATTCGTGGGCCGTCTTGTCCCAGGCGAGGCGCGTGCCCTTGAACAGGTAGGACAGGTACATCTTCCAGGCGCGGGCCACCGCCATGCAGTTGACGAAGTTGCCCACCACCATGCGCGGCAGCGCCATCAACCCGTGCTCCCAGCCATACAGCGCGGAGGTGAAGTACACCCGGTGCGCCGCTCGGATGGCGAGGAAGATCGCGTTGACGTAGATCATCGCGCGCCAGATGCTCCCCTCCTGGAACAGCGAAGGGTAGTAGGCATGCCACCATCCCGTCGCAAGCCCGACGTGGAAGAAGATGAAGTGCAGCACCAGGAGGTACGCCACGATGCTGATGAAGGACGTCACCACCCCCTTGCGGTCGTGGAGCAGCAGGTAACGCGCCGCCAGCGACTGGCCGCGCCACCGGATCTGCTCCCAGCCTTGCAGCCCGATGCCCAGCACCCAGCGCGCCTTCTGGCGGTAGGCCGCGCGGAAGTTGTCCGGGAAGTATTCGCGCACGCACAGCGGCATCTCCATCAGCAGCTCGCGCCGCTTCCTGCTGCCCCAGGAGTTGCGGCTGACGTGGAAGGTCACCGGGAACACGCCGAAGATCGACTTCATGTTCAGCTGCGCCAGGCGCATGCCCACGTCGTAGTCCTCGGTGAGGCTGTCGATGTTGAAGGGCTTGTTCCGGGTGGATCCCACCAGCGCCAGCAGCGCCTTGCGCGAGAAGCACGTGCCGACGCCGGCCGACGGCACCATGCCGGAGACGCTCTCGCGCACCACCATTTCCTTGGCGTGGCTCTCCGCGAATTCGTCCATGTACGTGCCCGCCACCAGCTCGTACCACTCGCGCTCCAGCGAGGCGACCGGCAGCTGGATCATGTCCATCCGCGGCAGCAGGTAGTTGAAGAACTTCAGCTCCAGGGGGTGCAGCACGTCCTCGCTGTCGTGCAGCACCACGCCCGCGAACTCCACGTCCTGCTCGCGCTCGTGG
This sequence comes from Comamonadaceae bacterium, assembly GCA_004144865.1. Taxonomy (GTDB): domain Bacteria; phylum Pseudomonadota; class Gammaproteobacteria; order Burkholderiales; family Burkholderiaceae_C; genus Ramlibacter. The sequence continues at coordinate 9,038 of SEAY01000003.1, read as the reverse complement.
TCGAAGATCGCCGCGACCACCGCGTTCAGGCAGTCGGCCTTGCTGGTCGGGCCGGGGTGCGGCACCTCCACGCGCTGCAGCTGCGGGTAGCGCTTGGCCATGCGTTCGACTTCGTCGATCGTCGGCTGGTCGTTCGGGTAGGTGCCGACGAAGACGCGGTAGTTGCGGTACTCCAGCACCTCCACCATGTTCTGGATCATCGCGGCGATGACGTCGCTCTCCTGCCACGCCGGCACCATGATCGCCATCGGCTGTTCCTCCCGGTCGCGCAGCTGCTCGACCGAGAGGCGCCGGTACTGCGGGCTGCGTTCGACCCGGGCGCGGCGGAAGATCCGCCGCGTCCAGTACCACGCATCGATGAACAGGTCGTCGAGCGAGGAGACGAAGATGACCAGTGTCAGGATGGCCGCGATCACCTCCAGGCCGGAGTTGTACTCGGCAAGCATCAGGTCCCAGCTCATCATCGGCTCCCGCTCCTGGTTGTTATGGCGTCAGACACTTGCGAGGTCAGCGATCGCCCGCCATGGCCTTGCGGCGGCGCATGCGGCTGGCGAACACCAGCAGGCCGACGAACAGGGCGACCAGCACCAGCGGCAGCAGCCACCAGTAGCCGCGCTCGAACAGGCCCGGCTGCGCCTCCCTCATCACGCCCTGCCCCGAAGGATCCCGCGTGTTCACCTCGGTGCGCAGGCCGTTGTTGCCCATGATGGCCAGGTTGCCGCCCGAGAGCTGGATCGGCTTCTCCATCGACGGCGGCTGCGCGCCCAGGCTGCGGTACACCGCGCCGATGTCGTCACCGGAACCGGTCACCTCGATCATCCCCACGCGGTTGAGGCCGCGCACGTCGAGCAGCGGACGGTCCTTGGCGCCGGCCAGGAACAGGCGGCCCTGCTCCGGCTTCACGGATTCGGCGTAGCCGGCGGGGATCACGTCCACCGCGAGGTAGGGGCCGTCCACCTTCGCCTGCTGGCCGTCGGCCACGGGCTGGAACTTCGCCTTCACGGGCGACAGGCCGGTGCTCGCGGCCAGGCGGATCACGCGCGGCAGCGTGTTCACCGAATCAGCCAGGTGCGACTGGGGCACCATCAGCGAGCCGCCGTTGGCGAACTTCGCCATCAGGCCGGTGAAGTCGCTGGAAGCTTCGATCGTGTCGAGCAGCATGTGGCTGGACGCCAGCACGGACACCGGGTACGGCTCGGGCGTCTCGCGGCAGCGGTCGGAAGCGAGCTGGCGCACGAAGGACACGCGGATCACGTTGCGCGTCTGCAGGGCGTAGCGCGGCACCGGCGCGACGATGCGTTCGCGCTTGCCGTTGGCTTCCATCTCCTTGGCGCCCAGCAGCACGTCGTTCATGAACACCGAGACCACGGGCGGCGTGCGCGCTGCGCTGGGCGCGGCGGCGACGTCGATCACCAGCGTGCCGGGGCCCTTGCCGTCGGCCGCGACGCTGCCGATGTCGAAGCTGGCGTTCCAGTCCGCATGGGCGAGCACGTCGAAGCTGGCGGGCTTGGCGCCCAGGTACTGCAGCGACACGGCGTTGGAATCGCTGCGCGGCATTTCCACCGCCGAGACGGTGAGCTGCGAACCGGCGGCGGCCTGCTGCCAGATCTGCGAGAAGATGCCCGCGGCCTGGGCACCGGCGTCGGGGGCGACCACGATCACCGGACGGCCGTTCACGTGCTGCAGGACGATCTGCTTGGAGCCGGCCTGGCCGCCGATGATGATGTCGGCTTCGGCCGCGCCGGCCGCTGCCGGGGCGGCAGCGCCGGACTGGGCGGGGTCCACGTTCGCGACAGCGCCGTCGGCGGTGCGGATCTTCGGGCGCTTGCCGGCCCGCTCGAGCGCCACGCCCACGCGCCAGGCGGCGTCGTAGGCCTCGGGCGCAAGCTGACGGGACGCCACCTGGATGGTCGGCGCCGAGGGCAGCGCGCTCCAGGCGGAAGCCAGGTCGCGGACCGCGGAGCCGTCGTAGCGGAACACGAACTTGCTGGTCGGCTCGATGCGCAGGATGTTGCCCGGCGTGCGGGCGTCGGCGCAGGTGTTCTCGCGGGCGACGGCGGTGCGCCAGTCGATGTTGAGGCGAACGAAGCCGCTCGGGCGCGGCTTGCCGTCCACCGGGATCTGCGCGCTGGCGTCACCGCGGTCGGTGGTGATGCCGTTGGCCACCACGGGCGCCCCGTCGATCGCGTAGATCAGCGTGGTGCGGCCGCCGTCGGCGCGCACGAAGTTCGCGTCCAGCTGCAACACGGCGCCGGAGAGGTTCACCCCGGGCGGGACCGGCAGGTAGATCTCCCGGATGGTGTCCGGGTAGCCCAGCACCACCGGCTCGGTGAAGCCGAGGTCGGCGAAGCTGACCGTGCGCGGCACCCACACGCCGGCGTTGGCATCGGCCGCGGCCGGCGCGGTGGCCACGCCGTTGGTTGCGGCCGCCCCGTTGGGCGCCGCCGGGTCCACGGGGCGGAACACCGACGTCTGCGGAGGCGTGCTGGGCACCACCTGCTGCGCGGGCCGCAGCGTCGGCTGTTGCGACTGGCCCAGCGTGGGGGCCAGGCAGAGCACCGCCAGCGCGGCGGCGGGCAGGACACGGGCAAGTTTCATTTTGGACCTCGTTGTGATGTTCATGTCGACGGCAGCTCAGCGCAGCGTGCTGGGCGCAACCCAGGTGAAGCCGAGCGCGGAGATGCCTTCGACGGTCTTCTTGAAATCCTCGAAGCCGGGCGTTCCGAGGTTGGGTTCGAGCCAGAAGGGATGGAAGAAGAACGAGGCGAAGCCGTCGCGGATGGTCTTGGCGTACTTCGCGTTCAGCAGCAGGTCGTCGGCCGTGTAGTTGTAGTTCGACGTCGGGTCGACCGTGCGGATGTCGTACTCGATGTTTCCCAGGTTCTCCGGCAGCACGTACTGGCCGTAATAGTCCTTGCGCACGACGTACGGGTAGAACTGCCCCACGCTGAAGTCCTTGGCGGTGGACGCGAAGAAGTCGGGCTTGTCGGCGGTGTAGTAGACGACGCGCTGGTAGGTGGTCGTGAACAGCTGCGGCGCGGTGCGGGCCGTGATGGCCGACGTGTGGTAGTGCGGCGCTTCCCAGGCCACCGGGTTGAAGCCCCAGGCCCGCATGTCCGACAGGCCCTGGTTGAGGCGGCCGAGCACCCAGGACGGCGAGTCCTCGGGGAACGGCTTGTTGTCGACGATGTTCCAGAACTCGTAGTCGTCGCCGCTCACGCCGGTGTGCGGGTTCTTCATCGTGCCGTACTGGTGCGTGAAGCCGTGCATCACCATCTCGCCGCCGCGCGCCTTGGCGTAGTTGAGCGAGGTGCGCAGGTTGGTGGCCTGCGACAGGTTCACCTCCTGGCGCCGGCCGCCGTTGTACGTGCCGAGGCCGTCCACGTAGCGCGGGATCACGGCCACCGAGAACGGCACGTTGCGGCCCTTCATGTAGTCGGTGAGCTTCTTCATGGCGTCGACGGAAACCATCGCGCCCACGTCCTCCAGCCGCACCAGCGCCTTGTGGCTCTCGGCGTGCGGCACGGCCAGGATGTCGTGCAGCAGGTCGCTGAACACCAGGTAGCGGTCGCGCGGGCCGATGAAGCTGAAGGGCAGGTCCGCGAAGTACCAGAAGTTGCCCGAGCGCACGACGTACGGAGCCGTCTCGCCGGTCTTCGGATTGGCCACCGGCACCACCACCTGCGCCTTGGCCGGATCGGCGACGGCCACGTGGCCGATGTCCGGGTCGGCGTTCACGACGCCGCGCACGCTGTCGAAGCTGTAGTACTTGACGAAGTCCAGGTTCTTGTACTTCACCGTGTTGAAGAAGCCCGGCTCCGGGTTCGCCGCCGACGGCGACTCGTTCAGGCCGCGCAGGCCGTTGAACTGGATGCCCTTGACGGCGCCGAAGTTGTAGGCCTGGTTCCAGGCCAGTTGCCACAGGTTGTACTTGAACCAGACCACCGTCTTGCTGGTGGTGGTCGCGTCGCTCAGGAAGGCGGCCGGGATCTGGTGGTCGTACGAGGCGCCGATGTAGAAGGTGGCGCTGTAGCCCTCCACCTTGCCGGGCGTGTACTGCTGCACCGGGAGCAGCTCGACCTGCGCGTCGAAGTGTCCCAGCATGTTGCGCAGCATGATGGTGTACGCATAACCGAGCTTGTCCCACGGCGTGCCGCTGGGCGCGTCGTACAGCGCCAGCACCTTCGGCGGCGTGGTCGTGCCTCCGGTCTGCGCGTGGGCGGGAATCTGCGTGCCGGCGAAGGTCGCGACGGCCAGCACGGGGAGGACGAATTTCTGCAGGGAGTTCATGGCTGGCCTCTCACTTCTTCTCGTTGCCGTGGAAATAGGAACTGGCGCCCCGGTCGGTCTTCTCGCGCGCCGGGCCGGTGCCCGCGCCGCCGGCGGGCGCCGCGCTGCCCGCTGCCGGGGGCGCCACGCCGGGAGCAGCCCCCTGCGTTCCGGTACGCACCATGGCACTTTCGTGCCCATGGACGCTGTCGTCGCGGGTGTAGTCCTTGTTGTGGTGGAACTTGTGGTGGTGCGCGCGCACGTGGCGCTTGCGATCGGGCTCGCTCATGCCGGGCTCGGCCCGCACGAGGTTGGAGCCGGGCGGCAAAGGCGGCGGGGTGACTTGCGCGAAGGCGGCGCCGGTGCAGGCGAGCGCTGCGACGGCGGCAAGGTGGACGATGGCGTGGTGCATGGAAATTCCTCGGTTGTCAGGCGGCCACCTCTTCGGCCGCGGCCGGAAGGGCAAGGCGCGCCAGGACGGCGGCGGCGATGCGGGCAGACGCCTGCCCGTCGCCGAACGGATTGGCCACCTTGCGCATGGCTTCGGCGGCCTGGTCATCGGCGAGCAGTCGGCCCGCCTCCCGAACGATCGTGTCGCGCCGGGGGCCGACCAGGCGGGCGCAGCCCGCTTCGACGGCCTCGGGGCGCTCGGTCTCATGGCGCAGCACCAGCGTGGGGACGCCGAACGTGGGCGCCTCCTCCTGCAGGCCGCCGGAATCGGTGAGCAGCAGGCAGGCATTCACCAGGGCCTGCTGCATGCCCAGGTAGTCCAGCGGCGCGACCAGGCTGACGTTCGCCAGTCCCTGCAGGATCGCGTGGGCCGGGCGCTGCACGACGGGGTTGAGGTGCACCGGGAACAGCACGCGGCGCGAGGGATGCGCGCGCGCGATGTCGGCGACGGCATGGAAGGTCTGCTCCATCTCCTCACCCCAGTTCTCGCGGCGGTGGGCCGTCACCAGGATGTGGCCCTGGTCCGCCCCGGACTCGCGGCGGATGCCATGGCGATCGCAGATCCATTGCTGCGCGTCCACCACCGTATTGCCGGTGAGCTGGATCTTCTCGGGCTCGATCCCCTCGCGGAGCAGCGCGGCGCGCGCACGCTCGGTGGGCGCCCAGTGCATGTTGGTGATGCGGCTGATCATCTGCCGCAGGCCTTCTTCCGGGAAAGGGCGCTCGATGTTGTAGGTGCGCAGCCCCGCCTCGACGTGCCCCACGGGGACGCGGCGGTAGAACGCAGAAAGCGCGCCCAGGAACGCGCTTTCGGTGTCGCCCTGCACGATGCAGAGGTCCCAGCGCTGCCCGGCCATCAGCGCATCGAGCTGCGCCCGGCAGCCGATGCTGAATTCCTCCAGCGATGCGCCCGTGCGCGCCAGCTGCACGTCCGGCTCGATGCCGAAGCAGCGCAGCATGTCGGCCGCCATGTCGCCATGCTGTCCCGTGTGAACCCACAGGACGCGCAGCGATTCGTGCCCGCGCAGCGCGTGGTACACCGGCGCGAGCTTGATGATCTCGGGCCGGGTCCCGCACACGATCCCGACAGTTCGCTTGTCCAAAACCCGCCTCCCTTGTCCGTGCCGGTCCTATCCGGCTGTAACTGCTCAACGGTGCTCCGGGTGGTTGGCCCGGGGCAGGGTCACGTCTGTTTACACACGGTCTGAAGGCGCTGGTGCAGGCGGCGCCTCGTCCGTCGCCGCGAGTTCCCTCTGTCGAGGACATTGCGACGTCGCGGGTGTTTCAACCTGTGTGTTTCAAACTCGAACGGGATGTTGGGTTTGTAAGGTCAGCCGGTTCGACAGTGCCGCCCGCATTCGGGGGTAGGACGCTGCCTACCGCAGAGGCAGCGCGTTGATAAGGCAGCGGAATTTCCTTCCGCTGCGGGCGAGCGGAATGTAAAGATGTCAGCCGTGCGGGTTCTTGGTAACCGAAAAAGTCCCGATGGCGGGACTCTTGGTAACGCAACAGAAGGTTCCCGCGCGTGACCCGGGGCTGGTCGCGGCCGGCTTGCGCGCTGGGCGCAACCCGGCTGTACCGGGATCAGCGCGTGACCGCCTCGCCAGGGCACCCGGCGGGGCGCTGCGAAGGGTCGAAGGGACACTGGTTGATCTCCAGCGGCGTCAGGCGCAGGAGCGTGGTGAGCCAGCAGGCGCCCGCGGCCACGGCCCAGAAGGCAAAGAAGGCGAACGTGTAGACGGCCTGCCGCGACCAGTGGAGGGCCTGGCCGGCCCAGTGCAGGTCGTCCGGATCGACGAACGCGAAGACCAGGAGTTCCAGGCCGCAGGCCGCCAGGAACGCGGGCCAGGCGATCCACATCATGCGTTGCGCCATGCTGGTCTCCTCTTCAAGTGTTGGGCATTCGCGCCGTCACGGACGGCTGGGCGTCGCCGCGTGGTTGCGGCCCTGCACCGCCGGCAGCGTGGCCTTCTCGTGCGCGCGCAGGGTCTTGTTGAGCTCGATCCCGCGCCGGTAGTAGTCGGTGGCGACCACGGGATCGGGCGTGCGCACGGCGATGACGAAGGTGGCGATGCCCGCCACCACCACGACGGCCGGGCCGGCCAGGATCATCCACACGTAGCCGTGCTTCCACCACGGGGCTGCGGCTTTCGCCTGCGCTTGTGTTTTGCTCATCGGCTTTTCCTTGTCGTTCATCGCGGCACCAGGAACACGGACTTCTCGCGCACATGGGCGTCGCCGCCGACCGTGCCCACGTCGAAGTGGATCGGATGCGAGCCCGGGCCGGCGGCTCCGTAGGGCACCTGCAGGCGCACGGCGACCCAGCGCGATTCAGCCGCGCCGACCTCGACCTCGGCCTCCGAGGCGAGCGAGAGCCCTTCCAGGCCCTCGGCCGCGATGCGGTAGCGTTGCGGCTGCTCGGTGGCGTTCATCACCTGCAAGCGGTACACGTTCTCCAGCCGTCCGCCGGCGACGATGCGCGACAGCGCGGCGCGGTCGCGCACCACGTCCACCTTCAGCGGCATGCGCATGGCGAGCGTCGCCATCATGGCCGCCGTCAGCGCCAGCAGGAATGCGCTGTACACCAGCACGCGCGGGCGCAGCACGCGCCTGAGGATGCCTTCGCGGCCCACGCCCTGCTTCAGCGCGTTCTGCGTGGTGAAGCGGATCAGCCCCTGCGGATAGTGCATCTTGTCCATCACCGTGTCGCACACGTCCACGCAGGCAGCGCAGCTGATGCACTCGTATTGCAGGCCGTTGCGGATGTCGATGCCGGTGGGGCAGACCTGCACGCACAAGCCGCAGTCGATGCAGTCGCCCAGGCCCTTGGCCGCCTTGTCGTCCTTGCGGCCGCGGGTGCCGCGCGGGTCGCCGCGCGCGGTGTCGTAGCTGACGACGAGGGTGTCGCGGTCGAACATCGCGCTCTGGAAGCGCGCGTACGGGCACATGTACTTGCAGACCTGCTCGCGCATGAAGCCGGCGTTGCCGTAGGTGGCGAACCCGTAGAACAGCACCCAGAACCATTCCCAGGGCCCGAACGACAGCGTGAACGACTCGGCCCAGAGCGTCTGCACCGGCGTGAAGTAACCCACGAAGGTGAAGCCGGTCCAGAGCGCCAGCGAGATCCACAGGAAGTGCTTGACCGACTTCTTGCCCAGCTTCTGCACGTTGAGCGGCCCCTGGTCCAGCTTCATGCGCTGGTTGCGATCGCCCTCGACCTTGCGCAGGCGAAGCCGCACCACAGGCGCCCGGCCACGGCGGTGAACAGGAACAGCGACAGCGCGCTGATCACCAGCAGGCCGGTGAGGTAGATGAAGTCCTGCGGGTACAGGACGTAGCCGAAGATGTAGAAGCGCCGCGCGGCCAGGTCGAACAGCACGGCCTGGCGCTCGCCCCATTGCAGCCACGGCAGGCCGTAGAACACGATCTGGGTGAGCCACACGAAGGTCCAGCGCCAGCGGGCGAACAGGCCGGAGACGGAACGGGGATAGACCTTCTTCTCGGATGCGTACAGCCCCTGGCCGTCGCCGTCGGCGGGCACCGGGGTGATCGGGATGACTTTCATGTCCGGGAATGATGCGGCGGGGGGTGGCCGCGTCAGTTGACCTTGATCAGACGCAAGGAAAATTCGGCCAGCGGTGAATATCCGCCGCCCATGTAGGTCGGGGGTGAGCGCGAAGCCGAACCCCGACGCTCGTCGGCTCCGCGCCCACGCCGCGCCAGGCGGTGCGCGGTGCCGGCCCGCTGGGGCGGTGGCCGGCGCGCCAAGCGCGCCGGCAAACCTGAAAGGCTGTTCCCGGCACCGCACGCGAAGAACTCGTCTGCAGTTTGGCCGCGAGCGGCCAAACTGCGAACTCGAACAGCTTCGCGAGCTAGAGACGGTCGCGTGGCTCGATATGCGTCACTGCGTGACGCTCTCGTAGCCACGCTGCGGCGCCGGGAACAGCCACCCTCCACCCCGAAAAAGGCTGAAGCCTTTTCCCGGGGACCCCGGAGGTCAGGCACCGCCCCCTTATGCGGGCCGACACCGCGCACCGCCTGGGGCGACGGGAAGCACTCTGCTTGATCAAGCTGGCTTGTTGAACCACCGCTGCCCAACTGCCAAGCCGCGTGCGGGCGGGCCGGGGCGCGCATGAAGGCAGGGCGCCTGCGATGGCCGGGCAGGCGGCCCAGCGCGGCTACGAGAGGGAGCGCAGCGACCGTATCGAGCCGCGCGTACGTCTCTGATTCGCGAAGCTGTTCGAGTTCGCAGTTGGACCGCGCAGCGGGCCAACTGCAGACGAGTTCTTCGCGTGGGGCCGCCTGACCGGCCATCGCAG
>SEAY01000177.1 GCA_004144865.1 Comamonadaceae bacterium | reverse complement strand
GAGGTCGTCCACCAGCCCCTGCATGGCCTGCACGTTGGCCTGGAAGTCGGCGGAACGGGGATTGAGTTGTGTCTCCAGCACAGGCATCTTGGTTCTCTCTCCCTCCCCCACTGGGGGAGGGAGAGAGAACCAAGATGCCTGTGCTGGAGACACAACTCAATCCCCGTTCCGCCGACTTCCAGGCCAACGTGCAGGCCATGCAGGGGCTGGTGGACGACCTCGCTGCGCAGGTCGCGGTGCATGCGGCCGGTGGCGGCGAAGCGGCGCGCAGGAAGCACGAGGCGCGCGGCAAGCTGCCGCCGCGCGAGCGCGTGCAGATGCTGCTGGACCCGGGCACGCCTTTCCTGGAGATCGCGCCGCTGGCCGCGCACGGGATGTACCTGGAGAAGGACGGCGTGATGGCCGCGCCCTGCGCCGGCATGATCGCGGGCATAGGCCGGGTGAGCGGCGTCGACTGCATGATCGTGTGCAACGACGCCACCGTGAAGGGCGGCACCTACTACCCGATGACGGTGAAGAAGCACCTGCGGGCCCAGGAGATCGCCGCGCAGAACCGCCTGCCCTGCATCTACCTGGTGGATTCCGGCGGCGCCAACCTGCCGAACCAGGACGAGGTGTTCCCCGACCGTGACCACTTCGGCCGCATCTTCTACAACCAGGCCAACCTGTCCGCGCAGGGCATCGCGCAGGTGGCGGTGGTGATGGGCTCGTGCACCGCCGGCGGCGCCTACGTGCCGGCGATGAGCGACGAGACCATCATCGTCAAGGAGCAGGGCACCATCTTCCTGGGCGGCCCGCCGCTGGTGAAGGCCGCCACGGGAGAAGTCGTGAGCGCGGAAGACCTCGGTGGCGGCGACGTGCACACGCGCCTCTCCGGCGTGGCCGACCACTTGGCGCAGAACGATCCGCACGCGCTGGCCATCGCGCGCCAGGTCGTCGCGACGCTCAACAGGCCCAAGGTGCCGCCGGTGCAACTGCGCGATCCGGTGCCGCCGAAGTACGCCGCCAAGGAGCTGTACGGCATCATTCCCACCGACGCGCGCAAGCCCTTCGACGTGCGCGAGATCATCGCCCGCATCGTCGACGGCTCGGAGTTCCACGAATTCAAGGCGCGCTACGGCGCCACGCTGGTGTGCGGCTTCGCGCACATCGAGGGCATGCCGATCGGCATCGTGGCCAACAACGGCATCCTGTTCGGCGAGTCGGCGCAGAAGGGCGCGCACTTCATCGAGCTGTGCGGCCAGCGCAAGGTGCCGCTGCTGTTCCTGCAGAACATCACCGGCTTCATGGTGGGCCGCAAGTACGAGAACGAGGGCATCGCCCGCCACGGCGCCAAGATGGTGACGGCGGTGGCGACGGTGAATGTCCCGAAGTTCACGGTGATCATCGGCGGCAGCTTCGGCGCCGGCAACTACGGCATGTGCGGCCGCGCGTACTCACCGCGCTTCCTCTGGATGTGGCCCAACGCGCGCATTTCCGTCATGGGCGGCGAGCAGGCCGCGAGCGTGCTGGCGACGGTCAAGCGCGACGGCATCGAGGCGCGCGGCGGCAGCTGGAGCGCCGACGAGGAAGCCGCCTTCAAGAAGCCGCTGCTGGAGCAATTCTCGCAGCAGTCCCATCCCTACTACGCCACGGCCCGCCTGTGGGACGACGGCGTGATCGATCCGGCGGATACCCGGCGCGTGCTCGCGCTGGGACTCTCCGCGGCCCTGAATGCGCCCATCGGCGAGCCGAAGTTCGGCGTCTTCCGCATGTGAACGAGGTCCCTGCATGAAACACCTGCAACTGCAATTCGATCGTGGCGTGGAGACGGTCACGCTGAACCGTCCCGAGGTGCGCAACGCCTTCAACGACGAGGTCATCGCCGAGCTCGCGGCGGTGCTGATGGAACTCGGCAAGCGGCCCGAGGTCCGCTGCGTGGTGCTCGCGGCCAACGGCCCGGCGTTCTGCGCCGGCGCCGACCTGAACTGGATGAAACGCATCGCCGGCTACTCGCGCGACGAGAACGTCGAGGACGCATCCGGGCTGGCCCGCATGCTGGAAGTGCTGTACCGCTGTCCCAAGCCGACCATCGCGAAGGTGCAGGGCGACGCGTACGCAGGCGGCCTGGGGCTGGTCACGGCCTGCGACATCGCCGTCGCGGCCGACAGCGCCCACTTCTGCCTGAGCGAGGTGAAGCTGGGCTTGATCCCGGCGACCATCAGCCCCTACGTGATCCGCGCGATGGGCGCGCGGGCCGCGCACCGCTACTTCCTGACCGCCGAGCGCTTCGCGGCGGCGGAGGCCATGCGCATCGGCGTCATCCACGAAGCGGTGAAGGCCGAAGAGCTCGACGCCCGCGTCGCCGCCATCGCGCAGGCGCTGGTGCAAGCCGGACCCGAGGCCGTGAAGGCCTGCAAGAAGCTGCTGCACGACGTGGCGGGCCACGAGATCAGCGCGGGACTGGTGCGCCGCACCGTCGAGGGCATCGCCGACATCCGCGCCAGCGAAGAAGGGCAGGAAGGCATCCAGTCCTTCCTGGGCAAGCGCAAGCCCAACTGGCTGCTGGAGCCCTGAACATGCTCGATTCGCTGGGCGGCCTCGTCGACACGCCGCAGTTGCTGGCGCTGGCGGCGGCGCTCGGCTGGGCGAGCGGCTTCCGCCTCTACGCCGCGGTGTTCCTCGCGGGCCTGGCCGGCTGGTTGGGATGGGTCGACCTGCCTGCGGGCCTGCAGATCCTGCAGCACCCCGGCGTGCTGGTCGCGAGCGGCTGCATGCTCTTCGCCGAGTTCTTCGCGGACAAGATCCCTTTCGTGGATTCCGCCTGGGACGCCGTGCACACGCTGATCCGCATTCCGGCCGGCGCCGCGTTGGCGGCCGGCGCGATCGGTGCCGACAGCCAGGCGATGGCCTGGATCGCGGCGCTGCTGGGCGGCGGGCTGGCGGCGACCAGCCACGCCACCAAGATGACGACGCGCGCGGCGGTCAACACCTCGCCCGAGCCCTTCTCCAACGTGGCCGTCTCGCTGGCCGAGGACGGCCTGGTGGTCTTCATGCTGTGGCTGTCGGCCACGCATCCGGTGATCTTCGCCATCCTGCTCGCGGTGAGCCTCGTGGTGTCGGTGATCCTTCTCGTCGTGCTCGTGAAGTTCCTGCGCAAGGTCGTGCAGGGCGTGGGCGGTTTCTTCAGGGGGCGGCCGTTGCCGCGGGAGCTGGGTTGATGTTCAAGAAGATCCTGATCGCGAATCGCGGTGAGATTGCCTGCCGCGTCGCGGCGACCGCGCGCCGCATGGCCATACGCACGGTTGCGGTCTATTCCGATGCGGATGCCGACGCCAAGCACGTGCATGCCTGCGACGAAGCCGTGCACATCGGCGGCAGCGCGCCCAAGGAGAGCTACCTGCGCTGGGAACGCATCATCGAAGCCGCGCAGGCGACGGGTGCGGAAGCGATCCACCCCGGCTACGGCTTCCTGAGCGAGAACGAAGGATTCGCCGCCGCGTGCGCGGAAGCCGGCATCGTCTTCATCGGCCCGCCTGCGTCCGCCATCCAGGCCATGGGCCTGAAGGCCGAATCCAAGCAGTTGATGGAGAAAGCCGGCGTGCCGCTGGTGCCGGGTTACCACGGCAACGACCAGGATCCGGCCTTGCTGCAACGCGAAGCCGACCGCATCGGCTATCCCGTGCTGATCAAGGCCAGCGCCGGCGGCGGCGGCAAGGGCATGCGCGCGGTGGACAAGGCGGCGGACTTCGCGGCGGCGCTCGCGTCGTGCCAGCGCGAGGCCCGCAACAGCTTCGGCGACGAAGCGGTGCTCGTGGAGAAGTACGTCACCCGGCCGCGCCACATCGAGATCCAGGTGTTCGGCGACACGCAGGGCAACTACGTGTACCTGTTCGAGCGCGACTGCTCGGTGCAGCGCCGCCACCAGAAGGTGCTGGAGGAAGCGCCCGCGCCCGGCATGACGGACGCATTGCGCCGCCGGATGGGCGAGGCCGCCGTGGCCGCCGC
>SEAY01000080.1 GCA_004144865.1 Comamonadaceae bacterium | reverse complement strand
GCCAGCCGGAGCTGTCCTATGGAAAATGAGATCAAGCTCGCGTCGGGCGCGATGGTGGCGCTGGGCGTCGCCACGGCCGCCCTGGTGGTGATGCCCTACCTGCAGGTGCGCGACGTGCCAGCGCCGGCGAAGCTCAAGCCGTACACCGAAACGCAGCTGCGCGGCCGCCAGGTCTACGTCGCCAACGGCTGCGTGTATTGCCACAGCCAGCAGCCGCGCGACCGCGGACTCGGTCCCGACCTGCAGCGCGGCTGGGGACGCGCCTCGGTGCCGGGCGACTACGTGTACGACAAGCCGCACCTCCTGGGCAGCATGCGCACGGGGCCCGACCTGTTCAACATCGGCGCGCGCCAGCCCAGCAAGGACTGGCACCTGGGCCACCTGTACCAGCCGCGCGCCTACGTGAAGGACTCCATCATGCCGTCCTATCCCTACCTGTTCACGGTGAAGGACGCCGCGGAGGCGGAGCGCGAGGGCGAGCGCCCGCTGGCGCTACCGCCCGGATTCGGCCCGCCCGAAGGCCAGGTGGTCGTGCCAAGGGCCGAAGCGCTGGACCTGGTGAAGTACCTCCAGGCGCTGGACCACACCTATCCGGTGCTGCCCGCACCCGTGCAGCCATGAACGCACCGCACCCCCTGTCCGCTGCGGGCGGTCCCGCGCCCGCCCCCACGCCCGCGCAACTGCGCGAAGAAGCGGACCCGACCGAGCGCGTGCAGCCGATCCCGCTGGTGGTCGCGGGTGTCGCCGTCGCCATGGTGCTGGCCGGTGCCGCCTACATCCTCGCTTCGGAGCCCTTCGGCATGGCGGGCCTGGGCGACCAGCGCACGGTGGCCGACCTGCGTCCGGCCGAACGCGGCACTGCAGCCATCGACGGCAAGCAGCTGTTCACCGCGAACTGCGTCGCCTGCCACCAGGCCGGCGGCACCGGCGTGCCGGGCGTGTTCCCGCCCCTGGACGGATCCGAATGGGTGACGGGCGATGCGCGCGTGCTCGCCAGCATCCTGCTGCACGGCGTGGAAGGCGAACTCCCGGTGCGCGGAACGGTCTACAAGGGATCGATGCCGGCGTTCGCGCAGCTGGCTGACGCCGAGCTGGCCGCCCTGGCCACCTATGTGCGCACCAGCTGGTCCAACCAGGCGGGCGCGGTGGCAGCGGAGCTGGTGGAGGCCGAACGCAAGCAGAATGCGCGGACGAAGCCGTTCAACGGCGGCGCCGAGCTCGGCGCGCTGGCCGGCCCATCCACGCAAAGATAGGAATTCCCGATGCGGCTCGCAGCGGGCACAGCTGCATGCTGCACGGCAGCTGCGAACTCACGGGCGTGATGGACGGCGCGCTGCGCAGCTTCCTGCACCACCTCGACAGCTTCACGCTCGCGGACGTGCTGCCGCCGCCGGCCGCGGCCACCAGCGTACGGCCGCTGCGCTTCCACGGGCGCAACAAGGGCGCCGTGCGCTGATGCTGCGCACCGTGCTGCTCTGTGCCGCCATGCTGTGGGCGGCCTACGCGGGCGCTGCCTGGCTCACGCAGGACTTCCAGGCCTGGACGGCCGAAGGCGTGCGACGCCTGCAGGTGGCGCGCGCGCCGGTCCCCGCGCCCTCCGTGCCCATCGAAGGGCCGGGTGTCGCAGCCGGCGACCTGCGCGCGCTGCTCGCCCGCGGCGACGTGACGGTGGTGGAATTCATCTACACGCGCTGCGAGACCGTCTGCCTCGCCCTGGGGGGCGTGTTCCAGCAGATGCAGGCCGCACTGCGCGATGCGCCCGCAGGTAGCCAGGTGAAGCTGTTGTCGATCAGCTTCGATCCGGCGCGCGACGGCACGGCGGAACTCGCCGCCTACGCGAGGCGCATGCACGCGGATCCGAGCCGTTGGCAGTTCGTGCGCGTGCCGCGCGAGGCCGACCTGCGGCAGTTGCTCTCGGCCTTCCAGGTGGTGGTGGTGCCCGCCGGCAGCGGCGACTACGAGCACAACGCCGCGCTGCTCGTCGTGGACAAGCAGGCGCGCCTGGTGCGCGTGTTCGACATCGAGCAGCAGCAGCTTGCGCTGGACTACGCGCTGCACCTCGCGCAGGAAGGTGCGCCATGATGCACACGGCGCTGCGGGCCGGCATCGCTGCCGTCTTGCTCGCGCTCGTGGCGCTGCCGCCTGCGCGCGGCTGGCTGGAAGGCAGCATGGGCCTGCACATGCTGGTGCAGTTCCCGCTGCTGGCGCTGGCCGGCTGGCTGTTGGCGCGCGCGCTGCCGCATCGCTGGCGCACTCGGCTGGACGCCTGGAACGCGCACGGCATCGCGGGCCTGCTGTTCGTCGCGCTCACGATGGCGCTGCTCATGATCCCGCGGCTGCTGGACCTCGCCCTCGCCGACCTGCGCATCGACGCTGCCAAGATGACCGCCGTGGTGCTGGCGGGCGCCGCCTTGCAGCTTTCGTGGACGCGCGCGGGCAAGCTGGTGCAGGGCTTCTTCCTCGGCAACGTGCTGCCGATGACGGCGGCGGTGGGCCAGTTGTTCCAGGACACGCCGCTGCGCCTTTGCAACGCCTACCTGCTGGACGACCAGGACCGCGTGGGCACGGCGCTCGTCGCGCTGGCGCTGCTGGCCGGCGCGGCATGGCTGGCGGACCTCCTGCGCACGGTGGCGCGTGATCGTGGCCCGCAAGTCTTGCCGGGTGCTTAGCCGAGGATGAACGCCTCGCGGCACGCGCTGCAGAATGCCGGCGTGCCGCCCAGCGTGAGCGTCAGCGTGACCCGGGCGGCCGCGCCCCAGGAGCCCAGTTCGACCTCCCGACTGGCTGCGTCGTAGCGCGCTGCGAGCGGCCGGCCCGGCTCGGCGACTGCCTGCAGGTCGAAATCCCACTCGCCGCCGTCCTCGAGGGACGCCGGCGGACCGAACGCCGCGTGCGCCCAGCCCAGCACGGCGGCGATCTCCTCCAGCAGCGGCGGCACGCGATCCGGCAACACCGAGGCCATCGCGTCGAAGCTTCCGTGGCCGGAGTCCTCGTCGCTGAACTCGAAATCGAGATAGTGCAGTTCCATGACGGGGCCTCAGCGGCGCGCGAACAGCGGCTGGTCGAAATGCGCGACGCGCGTCATGCGCCCCGCGATGCCCACCTCGAGGAACTGGTACAGCACCGCCGCGGTGGGCGCGGCGATCCAGGTGTCGCCCACCGGCATGCGCATGATGGGCCGGCCAGGCTCCTCGCCGGGATCGAGCAGCGGCGCGTCCGCACGCTCGAACGCGCGCAGCGGGATCCGATGGATGCTCGCGACTTCCGCGGGATTGGGAACCAGCTGCGCGGCCTGGCCCCCCCAGACCACCACCGGGGTGATCACGTAGCCGGAGCGCGTCACGTAGTCATCGAGCGTGCCGAGGACCTGTTCCGCAGGCAGGTGCAGCCCCGCCTCCTCCACGAGTTCGCGCAAGGCGGCGGCCTCCGCGGTCTCGCCCTCGTCGATGCGTCCACCCGGAAGCGCCCACTGGCCTGCATGGCTCGACAGGCCGTGCGCGCGCCGTGTCAGCAGGACGGCCGGCGCGCGGCTCCAACCCGAAGGTGCGGGCACGCCCGCGAGCGCGGCACCCGTGCCCTCTTCCACCAGGGTGATGGCGACCGCCGCCGCGCGGTGCGATGCGAGGGGCTGCCGCCGCACCTCCAGGGCCTGCAGGCGCTCGAGCAGTCCGGCGCGGAACCGGTCGTCCAGATGCATGGCGCATTCTGGCACCCGGCGCCAGCCGGGTCAGTCGCGCTCGCGCAGCAGCAGGGCGCCCAGCGCGATGCCTCCGGCGATCGCCGCGAACACGCCCACCATCGACGTGGTGGAAAGGCGATTCTCGAATCCGGGCGTGAAGCGCTTGGGGACCAGCGTGTAGTCGATCGCCGCCGCGGCAGTACTGGTGGCGATGCCGCCCAGCAGCGCCTGCGGTACGCTCTTCACCGCATTGCGCTTGCCGCGCACAAGCGCGTACAGAGTCGCCCAGAACACGGTGGAAAGCTGGTGCGTGACGATGCCGGTGAGCGTGTGCCGCAGGGTCGGCCGGTCCTCGCGCAGGGATTCGTCGCCCCACAGCCAGTGGCTCTCCGCATTCACCGGCGCCACCGCGCTTCCCGTGTCGCGCTTGCCGGTCACCAGCAGCACCGCCGCCGAGAACAGGCCCGCGAGCGTGCCCGAGAGCAGGCCTTCGCGCAGCGTGCGCTTCCATTCGATCATCGCAAGCTCCATGTGTCCTTGCCCGCATGATCCATGCCGTTGCGCGCGCGGGGTTGTAGGAGCGCGCCGCATCGCGCGGCTGCAGATTGTTGCGTGCTGCCGAGCAGGCGCGCGCCCCGCGGCCGCGCGCCTTTGCGCAGAATCGACGCAGGAACGATGAGGAACTGCATGCACGACGACCTTCTGCAGAAACTGAAGCACTTCGACGAATCGCGCCCCGGCGTGCCGGGCGAACACTGGCTCGCCTTCGCGGCGGGGCTGGGCCTCTGGATCGCGACGCGGCGGCATCCGTCGGTTGCGGTCCGCGTGATCGCTTCGCTGGCCGGCACGCTGCTGGTGGCGCGCGCTGCCAGCGGGCGGGAGGTGCCCCCGCTGCTGGCGCGGCTGCCCTTCGCGGGGCGCGCGCCGCGCCGGCACGACTGGATCGGCTGACGCGTCAGCCCGCAGGAGCGGTGGCAGGCGAAGCGAACCCCGGCGCCGCGCAATGCATCGGCGGGGTTCGGCTGCGCGCTCACCGCCGCCCTACGGAAACCTGGCGCGTTGGGGTCGATGGATCGGCTACGGAAACCTGGCGCGTTGGGGTCGATGGATCGGCTCCGCATTGGTAGGTTGGGGTGAGCGCGCAGCCGAACCCCAACGTGCCCCCCGGCATCACCGCGACAGCCGCGCCCCTAGCGCTCGTACTTGGCGGCCAGCTTCGCTTCACCCAGCTTCGCGAAGTGGATCATGAAGCCGACGTACGCGGCGGACGCGTCTTCCGGCACGTCGAGCTTGTCCACGTTCAGCGCGTACAGCGTGAAGATGTAGCGATGCGGGCCGTGCCCGGGTGGCGGCGCGGCGCCGCCGTATTCCTGGCTGCCGAAGTCGGTGCGGCCCTGCTTCGCGCCTTTCGGCAGCTGGGTCCCGCCGGCCGCGCCCGCGCCTCGCGGCAAACCCGTCGCGCCGGCGGGGATGTCGTACACGACCCAGTGCCACCAGCCCGAGCCGGTGGGCGCATCCGGGTCGTACATCGTGAGCGCGAAGCTCTTCGTGCCGGCGGGCGCGCCGCTCCAGTTCAGTTCGGGCGAGACGTTCTGGCCGCCGGCTCCCATCGCGTGGTGGACGAATTCCTTCGGCAGGGTGTCCTGCTCGGCGAAGCTCGGGCTGCGAAGTACGAATGACATGGTTCGGCTCCGGAAGTGGGGAGACGATTATGGATACCATCCGCGCGTGTGCAGCAACTACAAGCCCGTCACGCGCGCGGATCGCCTGTTGCGGTACTTCGGCGTGGAACGGCTGCGCGACGACGAGTCGGTGGACACCTGGCCGCTGGGCATGGCCCCCTTCATCCGCCTGGCCGAGCCGGGCTCGGGCAACCGGCGCATCGTGGACGACGGCCTGTTTGGGCTGCTGCCGCCCTTCGCCAAGGAACTGGCGTTCGGCCGCAAGACGTACAACGCGCGCAGCGAAACCGTGCACGCGAAGCCGAGCTTCCGCGACGCGTGGCGCGCCGGCCACCGCTGCATCATTCCCGCGGAAGCGGTGTACGAGCCGCGCTTCAACGAAGACCTGACCTCCGAACGCTGGGCCATCCACCTGCCGGGCGGCGTGCCGCTGGCGGTGGCGGGCGTCTACACGCGCTGGCGTGGGCCGGACGGGCGCGAAGTCTTCACTTTCGCGATGCTCACCGTCAACGCCGATGACCATCCGTTCTACCGGCAGTTCCATGCGCCGGGCGAGGAGAAGCGCATGCCCGTCTTCCTGCAGGAAACGGAATACGACGCCTGGCTCGCGTGTCCGGTGCGCGAAGCGTCGCGGTTCTTCCAGCCCTACGGGGGCACGTTGCAGGCCGAGGCGGCCGCGCTGCCGGCGCGCGCGCCGTCCGCCGGCAGCGTGCGCACCGCCCGCCCGCCCAAGCCGCCCCCGGACGCGGAGCCGGACCTGCCGGGACAGGGCAGCCTCTTCTGACGCGGACTCACCGGCGCTCCAGGCTGGCGCGGTCCCAGCGTCCCTGGATCGCGGCGGCCTCGTAGGTGCTTTGCAGGAAATCCAGTAGCGCGGCATCGGGGTCGGCGGCCATCCGCACGGCCTCGTACGCCAGGATGAATTCGTGCGCCTGCGGGTGGTAGTGCGCCGCGGCAGGCCGCACGCTTTGCGCTGCGTAGCCCTGCGGCTCCGGATAGGCATAGGCGTAGAACGCGGCTTCGTCCACGGGCCCGCCGCCGGGCCAGAAGCCGGCACTGCTGCATTCGTGCGAGTAAGCCTCGACCATCACGTAATCGGCACAGTTCGGCGCGCCGCCCGGATGGCGCGGTGCGGTGCGGCCGGAAAACCGTGTCACGGCCAGGTCGAAGCTGCCCCAGAAGAAGTGCGACGGGCTCTGCTTGCCGACGAAGCCGCTGCGGAAACGCTTGAACACGCGGTCGGCCTGCGCCAGCGCACGCCACCACCCGTGCGCCGCCGCGCCATCGTACGAAGCGTGCTGGTCGTCCTCGGCAAAGGGAATCGCCACTTCGACCTCCACCGGGCGCGGCAGGATGCGCGGCTCGAACCCGAGCTCGCGCAGGGCGGCCAGGTACTGCGCGTAGAAGGAGGCCACGCTCTGCGCAACGAGCGCCAGGCGGCGCGACGTGCCCTCGCCCGTGCGCAGCACCAGCAGGTGGTCGATGAAGTCGAACTCCACGGTGAGCAGGCGCTCGCCGGCCGGCATGGGCGTGGTGGTGAGGCCGCGGTCCGTGAGGTACAGCGTGCACTGCCACCAATGGTTCTCCATCGGCGCGAGCGCCAGGCGCGTCTTGCCCACGACCTGCGTCCACATGTGCAGGGTGGCGTAGGTGTCCCGCCATGCGGCGAGCGAAAGGGCCGGCCAGGCCGGGTGCGGTGCCTGCGCTGCGCTCATGGAGGCACGATAGCACTGGGCATGCCTGCCGGGTGCGCCAGGGGCTAGGGCGGCAGGCGCACGAGGAAGCCGACGCCGCTGCCCGCCAGCCCGTCCGTGACGGCGACCTCGCCGCCCAGGCGCGCCGCCGCCTGCTGCACGATGGCCAGGCCCAGTCCGGAGCCGGGGCGCTCGTTGCCGGGCACGCGGTAGAAACGCTCGAACACGCGCGGGCGCTCGGCCGGCGGGATGCCGGTGCCGTCGTCCATCACCTGCAAGGCCAGGTGCCCTCCGTCTTCCCGCAGGCCCACGAGGACGTTGCCGCCATCGCGGCCGTAGCGGATCGCGTTGTCCACCAGGTTGCCGACGATCGAGCCGAAAGCCGCCTCGTCCACCGTGCGCCACAGTTGGTCGGGCGCCTCCAGCGCCAGTTCGATGCGGCGCTCCATCGCCAGCGGCGCAAGCTGCGCCAGCAGCTCGCGCACCGCCTGCGCGACGTCGACGTGGCGCGGCGCCGTGCGGCCCTCGCCGTCGAGCGTCGCCAGCAGGAGCAACTGGTGCGCGAGGTGCGAGGCGCGGGCGATCGCCTGGTTCAACAGGGCCTGGGCCCGCTTGCGCTCCTCGGCACAGGAGGCATGCGCCAGCACGTGCGCCTGCGTACCGACCACCGCGAGTGGCGTGCGGATCTCGTGCGCCGCGTCCTGCACGAACAGCCGCTCGCGATCGAACTTGCGCCGCAGCTGGGCAAGCAAGTCATCCAGCGCTTCCGACAGCGGCTTCAGTTCGCGGTGCCGCACGGGATGCTCCACCGGGCTCAAGTCACCCTGGCGCCGGCCCTTCAGCGATGCGGCGAACTGCGCCAGGGGCCGCAGGCCGCTGCGCACCGACCACCACACGGGAATCACCACGAAGGGCAGCGCAAGCAACAGGTACTCGAGGATGAAGCTCGCGTTGTAGGAAAGGAAGCTGCCGGTCGTGCGCACCGGTTCCGCGATGCGCAGCGTCCACAGCGGCCCGCGCGCTTCGTGCAGCAGGTACGCCCGCCCTTCCACGAGGACGCGGGCCTGGCTGCCCCAGTCCTGCGCGGAGAATGCCTGCAGGCGCGGCGAGGCATAGACCCGCACGCCCGCCGCGTCGAGCAGTTCCGCGTCCACGCCCGGGGGGAAACGCACGCCCTGCGAGCGGCGCTCGTTCGTCCACTGCAGGGTCGCGCGCACGATGGCCGCGGCCTGGCCGGGGTCCGGCGTAGCCTCCAGCGTGCGGTGCAGGGCCTCGGTGAAGCGGCGAAACGGCTGCTCGGTGGCGATGATGCGGTCGTTCTGGATGTAGGTGTAGGCCAGCAGCACGAGCCAGATCACCACGAACGCGGCGAGCACGAAGGCCACGCTGCGCCGCTGCAGCGTCGGCTGCCGCACGCGCTGCCACCAGGCCAGCGCTGCGTTCATGCGCCCGCCAGCATGTAGCCCACGCCGCGCACGGTGCGGATCGCCTGCGCGCCGATCTTGCGGCGCAGGTTGGACACGTGCACTTCGAGGGACGCGAAATCCACCGGGTCGCCCAGCGGCTCGAGGCGCTGCGCGAGCACGCCCTTGGGCACCACGCTGCCGGCATCGCGCGCCAGCGCCAGCAGCAGCTGGAACTCGCGCGGCGAGAGCTCCAGCGGTTCCCCGGCGCGCGCCACGCGGTGGCTGCGCGGCTCGATGGTGAGCGCGCCCAGCGTCCAGCGCTCGCTGGTCTGGCGGGCGGCGCGACGCAGCACGGCGCGGATGCGCGACACCAGTTCGGCGGTGGCGAAGGGCTTCACCACGAAATCGTCGGCGCCGCCGTCGAGGCCGCGCAGCCGGTCTTCCACCGCACCGCGCGCGGTGATCACGATCACCGGCACCCGGCAGTCCTGGCCGCGCCAGCGCGCCAGCAGGTCGAAGCCGCTGCCATCCGGCAGGGTCAGGTCCAGCAGCACGCAGTCCACCACGGCGTCGTCCACGGTCGCGGGGACATCGGCCGCGCGCCGCAGCCACTCGCTCGTGAGGCCCTCCACCTTGAGGGCGGCCTGCAGGGCGCGGCCCAGGTCCAGGTCGTCCTCGATCAGCAGGATGTGCATCGGGGCATTGTGCGGCTGCATCCTTAACGCTGTCCAAATTCCGTCTTTGGGCGGTGTTAAGGAAGCGGCATCCACAATGCGCGCCAGCCACACCGGAGGACTCCATGCCCGCTGCCCGCCGCTTCGTGCTCCTGCTTGCCGTGTCCGCCCTGGCCGCCCTGGCCGGCTGCGCCAGCCCGCCGCGGCACCCCGCGCTGGTGCAGGCGGAAGCCGCCAGCACGCTGCCGCCGCTGGTGCCCTTGCGCCGATTCGTGGCGAACATCGACTTCGCGGGCGGCTACACGCTCTCCCCCGACGGCGCACAGCTCCTGTGGCAGCAGACGGTAGGCACCGACTCCGGGCTGGCCGTGCGGCCGGTGGCGGACGGGACGGTGCGCACCTTCGCGACCGGCTTCCTGCCGCGGCCCGCGGGCCCCACCTACCTGTGGCTGCAGGACAGCCGGCACGTCGCCTACCTGAAGGACCTGCGCGGCGACGAGAACACGCAGCTGCACGTGCTCGATACGCAGGGGACCTTCGACCCGTGGGCCGTGACCCCGTGGCCGGGGGCGCGCTCCTACTTCGTCGGCCACGGCCCGGCCGGCTCGGCGAAGTTCTTCTTCGCCAGCAATCGCCGCGACCGCGCGACGATGGACCTGTACGAAGCGGACGCGGCCACGCGCAGCGTGCGCGAAGTGGCCCGCAGCGACGGCCACGTGCTCTGGTGGATGGTGGACACCGGCTTCCAGCTCGCCGCGCGCGGACGCCAGCTGCAGCCGCAAGACGGCTCGGACGTCGCAGTGGAAGTGCTGGACGCCGATGGCCGCTGGCGCAGCGTGCGCACCATCGGCGGCTGGGACACGCTGTGGCTGCACCGCATCGACCGCCGCGCCGGCAAGGCCTGGGGCGTGTCCAACGTCGGCCGCGACAAGAACGCGCTGGTGGAGATGGACCTCGCCAGCGGCCGCGAGACGGTGCTGGCCACGCACCCGGAGGTGGACCTGCAGTTCGTCTTCTATCCGCGCACCCAGGGCGTGCCGCTCGGCTACATCTCCGAGCCCGGCCATCCCGCGATGCACTGGCTGGATGGCGCGCTGGGCGCGGACGCCGAGCGGGCCGTGCAGCGCGCGCTGGAGCGCGGGCTGCTCGCCGATCGCCCGCGCGTCACGCGTCCGCAAAGCGCCTCCGAAGACGGCAGGCGCTGGGTGATGCGCGCCTTCGGCGACTTCGACGACGCCGAACTGCTGGTGGACCGCGGCACGGGCGAAGTGCAGCGGCTGGACCCGCGGGAACCCGAGCGCCGCACGCTGCTGTCGCCCGAGGAGCCGTATGCCTGCACCACCTCCGACGGGCGCAAGGTGACCGGCTACCTGGTGCGCCCGCGCGGCGTGCCCGGCCCTGCGCCGCTGGTGGTGATGATCCACGGCGGGCCGTGGGTCCGCGAGCACTGGTCGAGCGCCGCCTTCAACGGCACGCAGATGCTGGCCAACCGCGGCTATGCCGTGCTGACGGTCAACTACCGCGGCTCCTGGGGCTACGGGCGCGAGTTCATGATGGCCGGCAAGGACGTGACCTTCACGCGGCTGCAGCAGGACATCGCCGAGGCCGCGCAATGGGCGATCGCCCAGGGCGCGGCCGACCCCAAGCGCATGGCCGTCTTCGGTGGCAGCTTCGGCGGCTTCTCCGTGCTGGCCCAGTTGATCCGCAAGGACCACGACTGGAAGTGCGGCGTCGACCTGGTCGGCGTGGCGAACTGGCCGCGCGTGATCGAGAACTGGCCGCCCTTCTGGCGCAACCGCCACATGTTCCATGCGTTCTACGGCGACCCCAAGGATCCGCAGCAGCGCGCGCGCATGCTCGCCAACTCGCCGATCTCGCACCTGAACAAGATCACCGCGCCCCTGCTGGTGATCCACGGCGCCAACGACATCCGCGTGCTGCGGGAAGACTCCGACGAAGTGGTGGCGGGCCTGCGCGCCCTGGGCCGGCCGGTGGAATACCTGTCGTTCCCCGACGAAGGCCACTCGGTGCGGCGCTGGCGCAACCGCATGGAACTGTGGCGGCGCGTGGAGGACCACCTGTCCACCTGCCTGGGCGGGCGCAGCGCCGGCTGGGACTTCTACGAGCTGATGCCGCGCGCGCGCTGACCGGCGCGGGGGAGTGACAATCCCCCGCATGAACAACGCTCCCCTGCTGTCCTGGCTGCACACCGCGGTCGAAGCCAGCGGCACGCTCGCCTTCGCACTGTCCGGCCTGCTGGAAGCGGCGCGCAAGCGCCTCGACGCGGTCGGCGTCTGCCTCGTCGCGGGGCTGGCCGCCTTCGGCGGCGGCACGCTGCGCGACGTGCTGCTGGATCGCCGCCCGTTCTTCTGGGTGGCGCACTCCGAATGGCTGTGGGGCTTGCTGGCGCTGTGCGTGGGCGCGATGCTGTTCCTGCGCGCGCAGCACTTCGCCCCCACGGAGCGCGCGATGCAGTGGCCCGATGCGCTGGGTCTCGGCCTCTTCAGCGCGAGCGGCACCCAGCTCGCGCTGGCGCAGGACATGCCGGGCATCGTCGCCGTGCTGATGGGCGTCGTCACCGCGACCTTCGGCGGCGTGCTGCGCGACATCGTGTGCAACGAGATCCCGACGGCGCTGCGCGACCACCGGCCCTATGCCGTGTGCGCCTTCGCGGGCGGATGGGTGTTCGTCCTCGCCGCGCAGGGCGGGGCGCCGCAGGGCGTGGCGCTCGTGGCGGCCGCGGCCACGGCCACCGGATTGCGCGCGCTGGCGCTGGTCACCGGCTTCACGCTGCCGGCCTGGTCACCGGACGGCACTCCCCGGCCGTGAGTTCCTGACGCGCGGGCGCGCAACCGGGCGCTACACTGGCCCGCGCATGCCTGCCCGCCCTTCCCCACCGGCGCAGCCCGTCCGCAAGCGCGCTGCCCTCCGCATCGACGACGTGCGCGGGGCCGTGCGGCTGGCGGTGGACGGCATAGGCGGGGTGACGCGCATCGCCGAAGGCCTGCATGGAACCATCGCGCGGCTCGCGCCCCCCGTGGGCGCTGCGCCCGAACGGACGCCCGGCGGGATCTCCGGCTTCGTGTACCGCACGGTGCGCAGCGGCAGCGCGCTGGTGGGCGCAGGGCTCGACGCCACTCTGGCGGCGATGCAGGCGCTGCTGCGAACCCCCGGCAGTGACGTACCGGCCGCGGCGGAAGCCCCGCAGCGCCTGGCCATGCTCGCGGCACTGAACGGCGTGCTCGGCGACCACCTGGAGCGCACGGGCAATCCGCTGGCCTTGCGCATGGAACTCGCGCCGCCCGCCGCGCACGGCCCGCGGCTCCTGCTGCTGCTGCACGGCCTGTGCCTGAACGACCTGCAATGGACGCGCGGCGGCCATGACCATGGCCGCGCGCTGCAGCAGGCGGCGGGCTGGACCCCGGTGTACCTGCGCTACAACTCCGGGCGCCACGTGTCGCACAACGGTGCGGAGCTGGCCGCGCTGCTGGAGGACCTGGTCGCGCGCTGGCCGGTGCCGCTGGAGCGCATCGCCATCCTCGGCCACAGCATGGGCGGCCTGGTCGCCCGCAGCGCGGTGCACCACGCGCACGAAGCCGGCATGGCTTGGCCGCAGCGCTTGCGGCACCTGGTCTTCCTCGGCACGCCCCACCACGGCGCGGCGCTGGAACGCGCCGGCAACTGGGTGCACGCGGCGCTGGGCGTCAGCCCCTACCTGGCGCCCTTCGCGCGCCTGGGCGGGTTGCGCAGCGACGGCATCACCGACCTGCGCCACGGCAACGTCCTCGAAGCCGACTGGCAAGGCGGCCGGTTCACGCACGGGGACACGCGGGCCATCGTGCCGCTGCCCGCGGGCGTCACCTGCTACGCGGTGGCGGGCATCCTCGCCGACGGCACGGCCGCGCAACTGCTCGGGGACGGACTGGTATCGGTCGACAGCGCGCTGGGGCGGCATGCGCGCAAGAGCCACGACCTGCACATCCCCGCCTCGCGCACGGCCGTGCTGCCGGGCGTCGGCCACCTCGCGCTGCTGGAGAGCGAGGCCGTGTACCGCAGGCTGCGGCGCTGGCTGGGGGGCGCGCCGCTCCGCTGACCGCATCTGCGCCGCCCCCCGGAACACACGGCGGCGGGCACACTCGCAGCATCCCATCGCGCGGTCGTGCTCCATGGAATTCGCCACCCTCCTTGCCATTGCCGCCGCCGGCGCGCTGGCTTCGCCGATCGGCGGGGCGCTGGCCCTGTGCCGCCGCCCGACGACGCTGGCGCTGTCGATCGCCGTCGGCTTCGCGGGCGGTGCGCTGCTCGGCGCCTTCGCCTTCGAGATGCTGCCGCGCGCCGCTGAGATCGCATCGATGCCGGTGGCGCTCGGCGGCTTCGCGGCGGGCTTCGCTTGCGTCTATGCGCTCGACCTCGTGGTCGTGCACCGCGGCATCACGACGGGCGACAAGGCCGACCAGCGCCCGCGCATGCTGCGCGTGCGCCAGGTGCGGCGGCCACGCGGCGACGAAGTGACCGTGCTGGCCGCGGGCACGAGCGCCGAGGAATTGATCGAGGGGCTCACGATCGGCGTCAGCGCGGCCACCGATCCGTCGCTGGGCCTCATCGTCGGCGTGGCGATCGTGATCGACAACGCCAGCGAGGCGCTGAGCATCGGCGACCTGGTGCGCGAGAAAGGCGGCCAGCACCAGGCGCGGCGCATCCTGGGCTGGACCAGCCTGATCGGCGTGTCGCTGTTCGTCTCCGCCATGGCCGGGTGGTTCCTGCTCGGCAACCTGTCGCAACCCACGCTGGGCCTGCTGCTCGCCGCGGGAGCGGGCGCGATGTTCTACCTGACGATGACGGAGCTGGTGCCCGAGGCCGAGAGCCACCAGTTCCAGCAATCGTCGGCCATCGCGGCGGGGCTGGGGCTGCTGGTGATCTTCGCCTTGTCGAACCTGTCCTAGGAGTCTGCGCGGTGTTGCCGGATCGCGCAGGGCTGCTCCCGGAGCCAGGCCGGCGCTATTGGCCCTTGCGCGTGCGCGCGCCTTTCGCCGCTTTGGCACCCTTGCCCGCCGCTTTCCTGCCCTGCCCCTGCGGCCGCGCCATGGGCTCGTCCGCTGCCAGCCATTGCAGCGTCTCCACGTGCAGCACGAACTGGCGCAGGTACTGCGGCGAGACGGTCCGCATCAGCTCCAGCGACTGCAGCACCAGCGCATGCGAATTGAGAGGCCCGGCCTGCGCGGGCCGGCGCGTGAAGGCAAGTTCCAGCTTCTCCAGGGCGCGCTGCGCGTCCCAGGCCTCGCGAAAGCGGCGCGCGCTGGCGAGCTCGTCGCGGCCGGCTGCGACGGCCGGATCCGGCCGGGATTCGCGCAGCACCTGCATCAGCTGCGCGAGCGGCGAAGCAGGCTCCCTCGTCGTGGCGCGCCGCGCGGCAACCGGCGCTGCCGGTTCTGCATGCGCGGCGTACTCGGCAAGACGCGCCAAGAACCGGGCCTGCAACAGCTCGCGCAACGGTTCGGGTTGCGCGGGGATCCGCTGCGCCAGCGCCTCCAGGTAGCGAAAGCGCACCGGGTCGGCGCGCGAACGCCCGCTGCGGCGCAGTTCCCCCAATGCGGCTTCCGCAGCCGCCGGCGGGTCGGCAGGCGCGGGCTCGTTCATTTCACCGAAGCGCCCTGCGCGGCGGCGTTGCGCGGCACCGGTGCCATCTCCACTCGCCGGTTCAGCGCCCGCCCGGCCTCGTTCCCGTTCGACGCCACGGCCTGCTCGGGGCCGAAGGCGGCCGCGAACACCTGCGAGGAAGGCATGCCCTCGGCGATCAATGCGCGCGTGACGGTCAGCGCCCGCTGTGCCGAGAGCTCCAGGTTGTCGGAGAAGCGCCGGTTGCTTTCGCTCACCGGTCTATCGTCGGTGAAGCCGCTCACCATCAGCAGTTCGTTGCGCTCGCCGAGGTACACGCGCAGCGGCTCCACCAGGCTGCGCAGCAGCTGCAGGCCCTCGGGCCGCAGCTGGTCCGAGTTGACCGCGAAGAGCACGCTGCCGCTGATGCCGATGCGGCCGTCGCGCACCGTGATGCGCCCGGACGCGAGGGGAACGGCGAGCGCCTTCTCCAGCGCCATGCGCCGCTGCTCCTCGATGCGGCGCTTCTCCACCTCGCTCTGCAGGTTCGCCACCAGGTCCATCTGGACGACCAGCGTGCCCACCAGCACCAGCACGAACGCGCCGAGCAGCACCGACATCAGGTCGCCGAACACGGCCCAGACTGGAGCCACCGGCGCGCCGGCGTCGCCGTCGTCCAGCTCCATCACGCGCGCTCCCCTTCGGCGGGCAGCGTCCGGATCGGCCGCACCTGCAGTGCGCGCAGGTTCTCCACCAGTCCCTGCTGCGACGCGATGCTGAGGTCGATCACCTCCCGCGCCTGCGCCACGTAGTAGGCCAGCTGCTCGTCGCTGCGCGCGGTGGAGCGGCGCAGCGAAGCCTCCATGCGCTCGAGGCCTTCCACCAGCTTGTCGTTGCCGGCCTGGAACTGCTGCACGCCCTGCACGAACGCCTCGGCCACCGCGGACAGCTCCACCGCGCCCGCGGCGATGTGGGTGGCGGCCTCCGCGGCCTTCGCCGACTGCGCGTCCAGCGATGCCGCGAAGCGCAGCCCCGCCTGCTCCATGGCGGAGGAGGCGGAGGCGAGCAGCGCATCGGTTGCGGCTCGTTGCCGTTCGCTCGCGCCGTTGACTGCGTCGAGCAAGGCGCGCAGTTGGCCGAGCAGCAGCGTGCGCTCCTCGAGCGCAAGATTGTCCCGTTCGGTCAGGCGGCTCATCTCCTCGCGCAGCTGTGCGATCACGCCGGCCGCCGCCTGCGGCACCTCGGAGGCGGTGCGCAGCATGCGGGTGAGCGGCTCCTCGAGCGCGGAACCGAGGGAGGCCAGGTGCCGGGCCACGGCGGATTCCAGCTCGCCCAGACGCGCAACGGCGGCCTCGCCGCGCTGTCCTTCCTCCTCGCGCAACGCTGCCAGCTCGCCGCGCCACAGCGTGGCGAGTTCGTCCATGCGCGCGCGATGCTCGGCCAGCCACCGGCCTTCGGCTTCGGCGCGCGAGCGCACCAGCTCCTCCGAGCGCTCCACCAGCGCGGCGGCCTGGTCCAGCGTGCGGCCGGCGCCAGCCGCGGCACGCTCGGCAAAGTCGGCGGATGCCTTTTCCAGCGAGCCCGCCATCGCCGCCTGTTGCGCGAGCGCCTGCTCGCCGGCACGTTGCCATGCCCCTTGCATCTCGCCGGCGGTAGCGCGCAGCGATGCGGTCCAGGCTTGCAGGCGCTCGCGGTCGGCTTCGGCCTGCGCTGCCTGCGCGCGCGCGATCGCGTCCTGGAAGGTCGACGCCATCGCCTGCGCCGTGGCGCTGAACTGCCTGGCGACGGTCTCCACCTGCCCTTGCGCGACGTCACCCAGGCGTGCGTGCAGGCGCTCGGCCTGCTGCGCCACCTGCGCCATCGCGCCTTCCACGGCGGGGCGGATGGCCTCGCCGGCGGCGCGCGCGCCCGCGCCCATGCTGTCCTTCAGCGAGACGCCCACGTCTTGCGCGAGCTTCGCATAGGCCGCCGTCACCTCGCGCTGCAAAGCATCCTGGCGTTCGAGCATGCGGGCATCCAGCCGTTCGCCCCGCTCCTCGATGCGCTCCACCAGCGCGCCCAGTCTTTCCACCAGCTCGGGCATCGCACGCGCCTGCGCCTGCAGCGCGCGGAAGCTCTCCTGCCGCTGGTGCACCAGCGAGAAAGGCAGCAGCACGCCGGCGATGCGCGCTTCCAGCTTGCGCGCGGCCTCCATCCGTTCGCGCCGCGCAATGGCAGACATCAGGCCCAGCATGGCCGACGCGGCCACGCCAGCCACCGAGGCCCCGAACGACAGGCCGAGGCCACGGATCGGGTCGGCCAGCGCGGTGCGCATGGCCTCGAGATCGGTGGAGCGTTCCAGCGCGAAGACGGTGCCCCGGAAGGTCACCACCATGCCGAGGAAGGTGCCGAGCATACCCAGCATCACCAGCAGGCCGATCAGGTACGGCGTGAGCGCCGGACCGGGCAGCGCGCCGCGCTCGCCTTCCACCCGCAGGCGCACCGCGTCGCGCAGCGTGGAGGGCAGATTCTGCAGCCACTCGGCCAGCGTTGCCGGCGCCTCCTGCGTGGCGTCCAGCACCTGGTCGAGCGCCGTCGTGGCCCGGCGGAACTGGCGCAGCTCGAACGCGCCCAGCACGTACACCGCGGCGATCAGCGCCGTCATCGCCAGCGTCAGCCAGCTGCCGCCGGCGAAACCGGCCGCGATCCAAGCCAGCGCCACCAGGCCGGCGGCGAAGGCCGCCGAGAAGAACCTCTTCATCGTGTGTCGTCCCCTTCATCGGCTGCCGCCTCGACGAGGCCGGCCACCGGGGCCAGCCGCACCTCGAGTTCCGCCAGCAGCGCCTGGCGCCATTCGCGGTCGAAGGCTTGCAGCCAGTCTTTGTCTTCATCTCCAGCCGCGCTTGCGCGCAGCTGCTCGAACCGCCGCTTCAGCCAGGCCGGCAGCTTCGCCAGCAGCGCCGGGCCGCGCGCGGCCAGCACCTGTTCCATCGCGGCATCCATCGCCGCCAGCTGCCGCAAACGCGCGGACTGGCGGCTCGCCACCTCGCGCACGTGCGCACGCAGCGGCGGGATCGCCAGATCCATCTGCCGCTGCAGCTCGAGGTGGCGCTCGGCGTACGGCACGAAGCCGTGGCCGCCTTCCTCCGGTGGCGCGACAGGCTGCGCAATGGCCCGCGCCAGCAGGCCGCGCACGCGCTGCAGGTCTTGCGCAGGTGACACCCGTGCGGCAGCGCGCCCGGCGGGTTGCGCCGGTGCGGGTGCCGCCATCGCACGCACGGCCTGGTGCGTCGCCTGCAATGCGATGGCATCGAACGCGCCCAGCCAGAGGCTGAGGCGTTCGGCGAAGTCCATCCCCGACGACGCGGCATCGGCGGGGAACCATTCGCCCAGCAGGCGGACCAGCGGTGAACCGGCGACAGGCGCGCGCAAGAAAGCACCAATCCTCGCGCCGCGTGGGCGCATTCGAAGGATGACGGGAGGGCGGCGCGCGCACGGCGTCCGGCGAGAAGCAGGCTTTGGCAGCAGCGCCGCCCCGTGACCGGCTCCGCCAGTGCGGAGCGGGACCCGTATTAGAAGCGATCCGGG
>SEAY01000176.1 GCA_004144865.1 Comamonadaceae bacterium | reverse complement strand
GCCTTGAACACGGCGAGCAACAGCAGCAACAGCGCGCGCGTTGTCGGTGGCGCGGGCGGCGAAGGCGGCTTTGCCGTGGGTGGCGGCGGTCCCGCCTCGGGCGCTTATGGCGGCTCTGGCGGCGGTGGGCAAGGTGGCGGCGGGATGCTGATCACCGGCGGCGGCGTGATCAACAACACCGGGCAGGTGCTGGGTGGCGCAGGTGGCGCCGGTGGCGATAGCGCCTACTTTGCAGGGGCCGGTGGCGATGGCGGCGATGGCGTCGTCATGACGCAGGGCGGTGTGCTCATCAACAGCGGCGAGGTCAGAGGCGGCAACGGCGGGGATGCCGGCTTCACCGACTGGCCGCGAGCCATCCCATTGAGAGTGGCCGGCCAGGGCGGCGTGGGCGTCAACTTCACCGGCAACAACGGCCGGATCGTCAACGGCGGCGTGATCGCCGGCGGGCTCTCCGGGGCGGGCGTGCAGGCCGACGCGATCCGCATGGTCGGCAGCAACAACACACTGGAACTGAATGTCGGTTTCTCGATCGTCGGGAACGTCGTGGCGAGCGGCGCCGCCAATGCACTGACACTGGGCGGCGCGGGCAGCGGCAGCTTCGATGTGGCCAGCATCGGCGCGGCAGCGCAGTACCGGGGCTTCAGCCAATTCAACAAGACAGGCACGAGCACCTGGATCCTCACCGGCGGCACCACCGAAACGACCCCGTGGATCCTCGCGGGCGGCGTGCTGCGAACCACGGAAAGTATCAACAGCGCCCGCGCGATCAACCTGGTCAGCGCGGGTGGCGGCTTCGACACCGTCGCTGGCACCACGCTGAGGCTGTCGGGCACGATGTCAGGCGGCGCAGCATGGAGCAAGACTGGCGCCGGCACGCTGGTGCTCAACGGTGCCAACGACACCACCGGCCGCACCACGATTTCGGCCGGCACCCTGCAGGTCGACGCCGGCTTCACGTTCGGCTCGCTGGGCACCGGCGGCGTTACCAACGACGCGTCGCTGGTCTTCAACCGCAGCAACACGCTCGTCGTGAACAACGTCATCAGCGGCAGCGGCGCGGTGACGCAGGCCGGCACGGGCACCACGGTCCTGACGGGCGCCAACACCTACACCGGCCCCACCACGATTTCGGCAGGCACGCTGCAGGTCGGCAACGGCGGCACGAGCGGCTCGCTGGGCACCGGCGCCGTCACCAACAACGCGGCGCTGGTCTTCAACCGCGGCAACCTGCTGGTCGTCAACAACGCCATCGGCGGCACGGGCGCGGTGACGCAGGCCGGCACGGACGTCACGGTCCTGACGGGCACCAACACCTACACCGGCCCCACCACAGTCTCCGTAGGAACCCTGCAAATCGGCAACGGCGGCACAACCGGCTCGCTGGGCAGCGGCGCGGTGATGAACAACTCGAATCTGGTCTTCAACCGCAGCAACACCCTGGTCGTGGGCAACGCCATCAGCGGCACGGGCCCCTTGACGCATGCCGGCGCGGGCACATTGGTGCTCACAGGCAACAACACCTACACAAGCGCGACCACGATCGCGGCAGGCACGCTGCAACTCGGCGACGGCGGCACGACAGGCACGGCGGGGCTCGCAGGCGCCATCATCAACAACGGCGCGCTGGTCTTCAACCGCAGCAACGACCTGTTCGTGAGCAACGGCATCAGCGGCACCGGCACGGTGACACAAGCCGGCACGGGCACCACGGCAATCACCAGCGACAGCAGCTACTCGGGCCTCACCACGATCTCGGCAGGAACCCTGCAGATCGGCATCCCCGGCAAGGCCGGTTCGCTGGGAACGGGCGCCGTGATCAACAACGCGGCGCTCGTGTTCAACCGTGGTGGCACCGTGGTCGTGAGTGGCGCCATCAGCGGCACCGGCACCGTGACTCAGATGGGCACAGGCACCACGGTGCTCAACGGCATCAGCACCTACACGGGCGACACCACCGTGAGCAACGGAACCTTGCGGGCCACCGGCAACGGCATCGAGGTGATCGGCACCACGGGCGGCGCCAGCATCCTGGGCGGCGCCTTCACGCTGGCCGGCGGGCATGTGGACGCGGGTGCGTTCGAGTACCGGCTGAACCTCACGGCCGGCGGTGGATACCTGAGCAACCTGGCGCCGCCGCCCGTCGATCCGACGGTGCCCGTGACGCCGGTCGATCCGACAGTCCCCGTGACGCCGGGCGGTCCGACAGCGCCTGTGACGCCGGGCGGTCCGAACGTGCCCCCGGTGCTCATACCGGGCGTCATCCCTGTAGCGGCCAATCTGCCGCTGTACCGCGCCGAAGTGCCGCTCTTCGCGGCGTTGCCCGAGCAGCTGCGCCAGGGCAACCTTGCGATGCTCGGCAACCTGCACCAGCGCATGGGCGACGATGACGTGAAGACCGGCAATGCGCCCTCCGGCACCGGCGAGCGCCGCGCCTGGGGCCGTGTGCTCAGCACCAACCTCGAAGTCCAGCAGCAAGGCACCGTCAGCCCGACCAGCCACGGCCGCCTGACAGGCTTGCAAGCCGGCACGGATCTGTTCGCCACCGCCAACGCCAATGCCAATGCCAACTGGCGCGCCGGCGTCTACGTTGGCCGGCTGGACGGCGACATGCAGGTCAGCGGGTTTGCACGCGGCATCGCCAACCTGGGCGTCGGCAGCAACAGCCTCAGCAGCGAATACCTGGGCGCCTACGCCACCTACGCCACCGACAGTGGCTTCTACGCCGATGCCGTGCTGCAGGGCGGACGCCATCGCTACGACGCGAGCCCGGGCGGCACCTACTTCGCAAGCCACGGCAAGGCCACCAGCGCCCTGGCGTCGATCGAGGTGGGCCAAGCCTTCCCGCTTGCAGGCAGCTGGACGATCGAGCCGCAGCTGCAGTTCTTGCACCAGCGCCTGAACCTGGACGACGTGGCCCTGTCCGGCGCGACCGTGCAGCAGGACGGCAATGGCCGCTCGCTGCTGCGCGCCGGCCTTCGCATCAAGGGCGAGATCGCCACGGGCGCCGGCGCGCTGCAGCCCTATGCACGCGTGAACGTGTACCGCAGCGCCGGCGGCACCGACATCGCGAACTTCGTCGGGCCGGCGGCCACCACGGCGATCGCCACGAGAACCGGTGGCACGTCTACCGAGTTGGCGGCAGGCGCCACGCTGGCCTTGAACGATCGCGTGAGCCTCTACGGCGAGCTTGGCAAGTTGTGGGCTTCGGGCGGGAGCGCCAAGGTGGGCAGCTCGGTGCAGGGCAGCCTGGGCGCGCGCTTCAAGTGGTAGCAGCTGCAGCCGCAGCGCCCGTCAACCAAGCAGGTTCCGCAACGACGCCTCGACCGCTGCCGCGGTCGCGATCGGCTTCTCCATCGGAAAAAGGTGCGTGCCGTCGAGCATGCTGATGCGGCCCTTGGTCACCTGCTCGGTCATCGTCATCCCGACCTGCTTCATCTCGCGCGACTGACGACCGCCGATGAAGGCGACCGGGCACTTGAGCGGATGCCGGCGCAGGAGCGCACTCAGGTTGTGGGGCAGCGTGTCGTAGATCGCGGTTTCGACTTCGCGGTCGAAGCTCAGCGTGCGCGCGTCGTCGCCTTCCAGGGTTCCGTGGTCGATGTAGTCGTGCAGCACCTGCTCGTCCCACTTCGCGAATGCCTTCTTGTTTCGAAAGTGTGCGAACACGGCTTCCCGATCGGCCCAGCTGTTGCGGCGATTTCGGCTCACGAGACTGGGGGACATGGTCTTCATGAGCGGCGTGCGCTTCATGATGTTGAGCGTGTCGGCGCGCCAGCCGCCAATCAGCGGCGAGTCGAGCAGCACCACGCCCTCTGCGACTTCCGGATGGCGCGCCGCGCACATGAGGCTCAGGAAACCGCCGAGCGAATGGCCGACCAGAAACACCGGGCCACGCGCCTTGTCGGCCGCGGCCTTGGCGAAGTCGCCCAGCTGCTGCACCAGATGAGGCCAGTTGTCGGTGACGGGGTACTTCGGGTCGTGGCCGAACTTCTCGATCGCGTCGACGCTGAA
>SEAY01000079.1 GCA_004144865.1 Comamonadaceae bacterium | reverse complement strand
CCTGCTGCCGCTCCTTCTCTTCCGCGCGCCGCCGCGACCCGAGCCCCCGGTGCAGCGCCAGCCCGACATCGCGCTGGAACGCGAGAAGCAGCGCCGCGCGGAAGAGAAGGAGCGGCAGCAGGAACTGGCGGAGAAGCGCGAGCAGGAAAAACGCGAGCAGGAGAAGCGCAAGGCGGAGGCCCAGAAGAAGCGCGAGGAAGAACTCGCCCGGCGCAAGGAAGAAGAAGCGCGCAAGGTGGCCGAGGCGAAGCGCAAGGAAGACGAGCAGAAGAAGCGCGAGCAGCTGGAAGCGCGCGACGCGAAGCGGCGCGAGGAACTGCGCAAGGAACAGATCGCGCGCGCGCAGGCGATGGCGGCTGGCACCGGGAGCGCGGACGCCACCGGCAGCGCCGCGCGCGCAAGCGGCCCGTCGGCCGGCTGGGGCGCGAAGGTGCAGGCCAAGGTGCGCCCCAACATCGTCTTCACCGACACCGTGAGCGGCAACCCGCGGGCGGTGGTGGAGGTGCGCACTTCGCCGGACGGCACGATCGTCGGCAAGCGCCTGGTGCGGTCCAGCGGCAGTGCCGCGTGGGACGAAGCGGTGCTGCGAGCGCTGGAACGCACCGGCTCGCTGCCGCGCGACGTGGACGGCCGCGTGCCTTCCCCCGTGGAGATCGGCTTCCGTCCCAACGGGTGATCGCCGGTTCGCGCGGGACCCGGACGTTGTGACAAGGCACATGAGCAAGCGCCTGAATGTCGCCTAGGGAATCGACCTATACCGGTTTCCGGCCTTTAAAGACGCCGCGACCCAGCTACAAACTTCGTAGCAATTTCGCACCGCGTCGCAACACTTCGTAAGAACGCACGAGGTAGGCGTTTCCAGTCTTTTCCAACGCTGCCGTTTGTGCCGACACTGCGGCTAGCGCGGCCGTGGGACCATGGGCTCCGGGGCGCGCGCGCTGGGAGAGTCACGATGAAGTGCTGCCAAGCCCTCGCCGCCGGTTCCGTCGCGCTGCTGCTGTCGGGCCCGTCGCTCGGCGCGCCACCCACGGCCACCGTGGGAAACGCACCCGCCCTGCGGATCCTGATCAACCCCGGCGATGCGAGCGAGCAATCGCGCTTCGCGGTGTACAGCGCGTGGCGCTCCGCGATCGAACAGGCACTGCG
Organism: Comamonadaceae bacterium; assembly: GCA_004144865.1. GTDB lineage: Bacteria > Pseudomonadota > Gammaproteobacteria > Burkholderiales > Burkholderiaceae_C > Ramlibacter. The sequence goes on along the minus strand of SEAY01000079.1, from coordinate 15,983 downwards.
CAAGGACGTTCCCGCCCTGCAGGTCGCGATGTCCAACGACGCCACCGCGGACCTCGGCGCGACCCGCGCCGGCCTGCACGAGATCTTCGTCGGCCCGGCGCACGTGATCGGCAGCGCGGTGCGCTACGGCTACAAGCCGGTGGCGGGGCTGGACAAGCCGGTGCAGGCCGTGCTGGTCGTCACCAAGGACAGCGCGATGGCGAACCTCGCCGATGCGCGCGGCAAGCGCCTGGGCCTGCCGCTCCAGGACAGCGTGGTGACCTACCTGGTGCGGGGCGAGGTGAACGCTTCCAACACCACCATCAAGCGCCATTTCTCCTCCGTGTACGACACTCGCTACCAGGATGCCCTGCTGCCTTGCCTGAAGGTGCTGCGCTGCGACGTGGTGGCGGTGGAACGCTCCGTGTTCGACCGCTGGGTCGCGGCGGGCGAGCCGGTGAAGGCGATCATGGAGTCGAAGCCCGTGCCCGGCCTCAGCATCGCGATCAAGGACGGCGCCAGGCCCGGGGCCCAGGCGCTGCATGCGGCGCTGTCCGAGTCGGGGACCTTCGCGCAGCTGCTGCGCGCGGAGTCGTCGCAGCCCGTGGCGCACAAGGCGGACGACTACAAGTACGTCGCCACGCTCGGCTACTTCACGCCACGCAGCCTGCCTGGTGCCACGGTCGTCGATGCCAAGGCAGTCGCGCAGATGGTGCAGTCGGGCGCCACCTACGTCGACACGCGTACGGAAGCCGAGTTCAAGGCCGGCCACGTGCCCGGCGCGGTGCTCGTGCCCTACCAGGAAAAGAGCGCGAAGGACGCGGACTTCGACGCGTCGCTCGACAAGTTCGAGACCGGCAAGCTGGGCCCGAACCTCGACGCGCAGCTGGTCTTCGCCTGCAACGGCCCGGAATGCTGGAAAAGCTTCAAGGCCTCGCAGGCCGCGATCAAGGCCGGCTACCGCAAGGTGTACTGGTTCCGCGGCGGCTTCCCCGAGTGGCGCAACTCGGGACAGAAGTTCGACGCGGTCGCCGTCCAATGATCCCCAGGAAGGAGAAGACGATGAAGAATGACGCACCCGACCGCCGCCGCCGCAGCCTGCTGGCCGGCACCGCCAGCGCGCTTGCCGCCGCCGGCTTCGCGCGTCCCGCGCTGGCCCAGGGCCAGACCGCGGCGGCCGCCCCGCCAGCCAAGGCGCTGCCCGGCTACGCGTCCTGGAAGGAGGCCGACAGCCTCATCGTGCACACCGGCAGCACGATGGAGACCAGGCGCAGCGCGTTCGGCACGAGCGTCATCACGCCGACCGACCGGCTCTTCGTGCGCAACAACCTGCCCGTGCCCGAAGTGGGCGACCGCGATGCGTGGACCGTTTCCGTCGAAGGCGTGCGCCAGCCGCGCACCCTGAGCGTCGCCGAACTGAAGTCGCTCGGCATCGAAACCGTGGCGGCGGTCCTGCAGTGCTCCGGCAACGGGCGCGGCTACTTCCCGAGCAAGCCGAGCGGCACCAAGTGGCAGGTCGGTGCGGCAGGCTGCGTGGTCTGGAGCGGCGTGCCGGTGCGGCAGGTCGCCGCCGCCCTGGGCGGGCTGGACGGCGACGCGCGCTTCATCACGGGCACGGGCGGAGAACAGCTGCCCGCGGGGATCGACCCGAAGAGCGTGGTGGTCGAGCGATCGGTTCCGATCAAGGCGCTGGAACACGCCCTGCTCGCCTGGGAGATGAACGGCGAGCCGGTGCCGGTGGCGCACGGCGGGCCGCTGCGCCTGATCGTGCCGGGCTACAGCGGCGTCAACAACATCAAGTACGTCAAGCGCCTGGCTTTCACGGCGATGGAGACCGATGCCCGCATCCAGGCCTCCGGCTACCGGATGTCACCGCCCGGCACCAAGGGCGACCCGTCGTTCCCGCCGGTGTGGGAGATGGACGTCAAGTCGTGGGTGAACGGCCCCGCGCCGGACAACGGGCCGGTCAAGGCGGGCTGGGTGCAGATCCACGGCGTGGCCATGGGCGGCACGCGGGCGCTGCGCCGCATCGACGTGTCGGTGGACGGCGGGCAGACCTGGCGCGAGGCGCGTTTCGTAGGGCCCGACCTCGGCCGCTTCGCCTGGCGCCAGTTCGTCCTGCCGGTGCGGCTGGAGCCCGGGCAATACATGGTCACCTCGCGCGCGCAGGACACGCAGTTCAACTGGCAGGTCGAGACTTCGCCGGACAACGGCGGCGGCTACCTGAACAGCGGCTGGCGCGCCCATGCCATTCCGCTGGCGGTGGCCTGATGGCGCACGTGCAGCGCGGCGCCCTCCTGCTGGGGGTCGCCCTCACCGCCGGCATGGTGCATGCGGACGCCGAGGTGGAGGCAGGCCGGCGGTTGTTCACCACCGTTACGCCCGCCTGCTCCGTGTGCCATGCGCTCCTGGATGCCGGCGCGCAGGGCGCCATCGGTCCCTCGCTCGACGAGCTGAAGCCGGACCACCAGCGCGTGGTGACGGCCCTGCGCACCGGCATCGGCCAGATGCCGGCCTTCGCGCACTTGGGCGAGGCGCAGATCCAGGCGCTGGCGCGGTACGTGTCGACGGCGGCGCAGTGAAGGAATCCGTCATCCCCGCGCAGGCGGGGATCCAGGGCTCTCGGGGGCGGCGGCTTCAGTTCTCGTAAACGATCTGCGCCTGCCCCCCATGCGCCTGCGCGATCCAGCTGGCGAGGGCCGCATCGGTGGGGAAGAACTTCGCCTGCTCGCCCAGCTGCAGTTCCACCCGCGCTTCCTCGCGCAGCACTTCGAGGCGCACGCCCAGGCCGCGCAGGAGTTCGCCCTGCTCGGTGACTTCCTTGCGGGGCGGGAAGTCGCGCACGAGGCGGTCGATGTCGGGCGCGCTGCCGTTCACCGCGACCTTCAGGTACTTGCCGAAGCGGCAGCGCGCCGTGGCGAGGTCCCAGATCTGCTGCACGTTCAGGCGGAAGCCGCCGGAGAAGCGATCCGGCTGCAGCTTGGCCTGCACGACGACGAGTTCGTCGTCCTTGAACCAGGCGCGATGCGGGCCGAACACCGACTCGTCGGCGGCGGCCTCGATCACGTCGGTCTTGTCGTCCAGCTTGAACAGCGCCAGCCTCCCGCGCTGGCCGTTGATCACGCGCATGTCGGTCACGATGCCCGCCAGCAGCAGCGGCTCGCGCGTGTCCACCAGTTCGTCGATGCGCCTCCGGCAGAAGCGGCGCACCTCGCGCTCGACTTCGTCGAAGAGGTGCCCCGACAGGTAGAAGCCGATCGCCGTCTTTTCCTGCGCCAGGCGCTCTTTCACGCCCCAGGGCGTGGCCTCCATCAGGTCCGGCTCCTGCGTGCTTGCGGCGTGGCTGTCGCCCATGTCGAACAGGCCGCCTTGGTTCGCATTGGCCTCGGTGGTGGCGGCGAACTCGAAGGCGCGGTCGATCGACGCCACCAGCGTGGCCCGGTTCATGTGCAGCGAGTCGAAGGCGCCGGCCTTGATCAGCGCCTCCACCGTGCGCTTGTTGATGCGCGAGCGGTCGACACGGCAGCAGAAGTCGTACAGGCTCTTGAAGGGCCCGCCCTCCTCCCGCGCGGCGACGATCGCCTCCACGGCCGACTGGCCCGTGCCCTTCACGGCTCCCAGGCCGTAGCGGATCACCTTGTCGGAGATCGGCTCGAAGCGGTACGTCCCGCGGTTGATGTCCGGCGCCTCGAAGGTCATGCCGAAGTTCTTGACGCCATCCTCGAACAACACCTTGAGCTTGTCGGTGTTGTCCATTTCGATCGTCATGTTGGCGCAGTAGAACTCCGCCGTGTAGTGCACCTTCAGCCAGCCCGTGTGGTACGCCAGCAGGGAGTAGGCGGCGGCGTGCGACTTGTTGAAGCCGTAGCCCGCGAACTTCTCCATCAGGTCGAAGATCTCGTCGGCCTTCTCCGCCGAGATGGCGTTCTTCGCCGCCCCTTCCCGGAAGATCTCCCGGTGCTTGGCCATCTCCTCGGCCTTCTTCTTGCCCATGGCGCGGCGCAGCAGGTCGGCGCCGCCGAGCGAGTAGCCGCCCAGCACCTGCGCGGTCTGCATCACCTGCTCCTGGTAGACCATGATCCCGTAGGTCTCGGAGAGCACCGGCTCCACCAGCTTGTGCGGATACTCCACCGTCTCGCGCCCGTGCTTGCGGGCCACGAAGCTGGGGATCAGGTCCATCGGGCCCGGGCGGTACAGCGCGTTCAGCGCGATCAGGTCCTCCAGCCGCGTGGGGCGCGCGTCGCGCAGCATGCCCTGCATGCCGCGGGATTCGAACTGGAACACCGCCTCGGTCTTGCCGTCGGAGAACAGCTTGTAGGTGTGCGCGTCGTCGAGCGGGATGGTCTCGAAAGTGAAGCCCTCCTGCCCCGGATGCCGCTTCACGATGAACTGCCGCGCCAGTTCGAGGATGGTCAGCGTGGCGAGGCCCAGGAAGTCGAACTTCACCAGGCCCGCGGCCTCCACGTCGTCCTTGTCGTACTGGCTCACCGCGGAGTCGCTGCCCGGCTGCTGGTACAGCGGGGTGAAGTCGGTGAGCTTGCCCGGCGCGATCAGCACGCCGCCGGCGTGCATGCCGATGTTGCGGGTCATGCCCTCGAGCTTCTGCGCCAGGTCCAGCAGCGTGCGGACCTCGTCCTCGCGCTGGTAGCGTTCCTTGAGGATGGGCTCCTGCTCCAGCGCGTCGGCGATGGTGATGTGCGTGCCGGGCTTGTTGGGGATCAGCTTGCTGATGCCATCGCAGAACGTGTAGCTCATGTCGAGCACGCGCCCGACGTCGCGCACCGCCGCCCGCGCGGCCATCGTGCCGAAGGTGGCGATCTGGCTCACCGCGTCGCGCCCGTACTTCTCCTTCACGTACTCGATCACGCGGTCGCGGTTGCCCTGGCAGAAGTCGATGTCGAAGTCGGGCATCGACACGCGCTCGGGGTTGAGGAAACGCTCGAACAGAAGGTTGTACTGCAGCGGGTCCAGGTCGGTGATCTTCAGCGCGTAGGCCACCAGCGAGCCCGCGCCCGAGCCCCGGCCCGGGCCCACCGGGCAGCCATTGTTCTTGGCCCAGTTGATGAAGTCGCCCACGATCAGGAAGTAGCCGGGGAACCCCATCTTGAGGATGGTGCCGATCTCGAACTCGAGGCGCTCCTCGTAGCGCGGGCGCTGCTGCTCGCGCGCCGCCGCGTTCGGGAACAGCTGCACCAGCCGCTCCTTCAAGCCCTCGTGCGAGGCGAAGCGGAAGTACTCCTCGATCGGCATGCCGTTGGGCGTGGGGAAGTTGGGCAGGCGCGGCTTGCCCAGTTCCAGCACCAGGTTGCAGCGGCGCGCGATCTCCAGCGTGTTCGCCACCGCCGAAGGCAGGTCCGCGAACAGCTCCAGCATCTGCGCGGCGCTCTTGAAGTACTGCTCGCGGGTGAACTTGCGAACGCGGCGCTGGTTGCCCAGGATCTCGCCCTCGGAGATGCACACCCGCGCCTCGTGCGCCTCGTAGTCGTCTTCCTTGGTGAACTGCACGGGGTGCGTGGCGACCACCGGCAGGTTCAGGCGCGCCGCCAGCTGCACGGCCGCCGCCACGTGCGCCTCGTCGTCGTTGCGGCCGGCACGCTGCAATTCGATGTAGAAGCGGTGCGGAAACAGGCTCGCCATCTGCAGCGCGATGTCGGCGGCGCGCGTTTCGTCGCCCTGCAGCAGCGCTTGGCCCACGGGCCCGGCCTGGGCGCCCGACAGCAGCAGCAGCCCCTCGCCCAGTTCCTGCAGCCATTCGAGCTTCACGACGGCTTGGGCGCGCACCACGTTGCGCGTCCAGGCGCGCGCCAGGAGCTCGCACAGGTTCAGGTAGCCCCGGTGGTCCTGCACCAGGAGCACGACGCGCGAGATCGCGGCGGCATCGGCGCCCAGGCCTTGCAGCATGACCTCGCAGCCGACCACGGGCTTCAGGCCCGCGCCGCGCGCTTCCTTGTAGAACTTGATCGCACCGAACAGGTTGTTCAGGTCGCTGATGCCGAGCGCCGGCTGCGCATCGGCGCCCGCCGCCTTCACGATCTCCTCGATGCGGTTGGTGCCGTCGACGACGGAGAATTCGGTGTGCAGGCGCAGGTGGACGAACATGCGTCGATTGTAGGAAAGCCCGCGCGCCGTTTTCCCCTTGACAGGTCCCTAGAATCCTCCCTCGTGAACAATGTCCTGAACGTCTCCGCCTACCGGTTCGTCCCGCTGCCGGATGCCGCCGCGCTGCGCGAGCCCTTGCTGGCCCGCGCGAAGGCGCTCGGACTCAAGGGGACGATCCTGCTGGCGGAAGAAGGCATCAATCTGTTCGTGGCGGGCGCGCCGGATGCGGTGCGCGCCCTGCTCGCCCACCTGCGCGAGGATCCGCGCCTGGCCGGGCTGCAGGCCAAGGAGAGCTGGTCGGCGGACCTTCCCTTCGGCCGCATGCTGGTGAAGCACAAGCGCGAGATCATCCGCATGGACCATCCCGCGATCCGGCCGGCCGCGCGCCGCGCCCCGGCCCTGCCCGCCGGCACGCTCAAGCGCTGGCTGGACCAGGGCCATGACGACGCCGGCCGCCCCGTCGTGCTGCTGGACACCCGCAATGCCTTCGAGGTGGACTACGGCACCTTCGAGGGCGCCATCGACTGGCGGCTGGCGAAGTTCAGCGAGTTCCCGCAGGCCCTGCGCGACCACGTCGCGCAGCTGCAGGGCCGCACGGTGGTGAGCTTCTGCACCGGCGGCATCCGCTGCGAGAAGGCGGCGCTCGTCATGGAAGAAGCCGGCCTGGACAACGTCTGGCAGCTCGAAGGCGGCATCCTCAAGTACTTCGAGGAAGCGGGCCACGCGCACTTTCGCGGCACGTGCTTCGTATTCGACGGGCGGGAGGCGCTGGATCCGGCGTTGAGGCCGGCCACGTAGGCCGCAGCAAATGATTCGTCGTCCCCGCGCAGGCGGGGACCCAGGGCGCCCTGGATTCCCGCCTGCGCGGGAATGACGGGCGTCACCTCACGACATCGGCTCCGGCGCCTTGAACCTCGCCGCCGGCAGCGGGATGAACTCGGCGTCGCCGGGCACCTCGCCCATGCGCATCGCCTCCCAGTCGGCGCTCGCCTGCACGATGCGCTCGCCGCGGCTGGAGACGAAGTTCCACCACATGAAGCGCGGCGCATCGAGCGGCTCGCCGCCCACGAGCACGAGCCGGGCTCCGGCGTGCGTGAAGAAGCGGGCCGGCGCGCCGGGCTGCAGCACGGCCATCTCGTGCAGCGGCAGCGCCTCGTCGTCCACGTCGACGTCGCCTTCCACCAGGTAGAGCGCCTGCTGCGGCACCAGCGCGGGCAGATCCATGCGGCCGCCCGCCGGCAGCCAGACGTCGAGGTACAGCGTGCGCGAAAGCGCCGGCACGGGCGAACGCGCGCCGAAGGCTTCGCCCACCAGCACGCGCACCCGCGCGTCGCCCACGCTCACTTCCGGGATCGCTTCGGCCGGCGTGTGCGAGAACGCAGGCTCCATCTCCTCGTGCTCCAGCGGCAGCGCGGTCCACAGCTGCAGGCCGTGGTTGACGAAGCGCACGTCGCGCAGGTGCTCCGGCCGCCGTTCGGAATGCACGATGCCGCGGCCCGCCGTCATCCAGTTGATCGCGCCCGGCTCGATCAGCTGCTCGGTGCCGAGACTGTCGCGATGCATGATCGCGCCGTCGAAGAGGTAGGTGACCGTGGCCAGCCCGATGTGCGGGTGCGGCCGCACGTCGTGGTTGGCGCCCGGCAGTTCCTCCGAAGGCCCGAAGTGATCGAAGAAGATGAACGGGCCCACGCTGCGGTGGCGCGCATGGGGCAGCAGGCGCCGCACCACGAATCCTCCACCCAGGTCCTTTTGCTGGCCCTGCAGTCGGTCGCTGGTCATGGGCCCATTCTAGGAACGGCGGGGCCATCGCGCCCGGCACGTTGAAATCCGTTGAATGGTGTCGTCAATCGACGCGCCTGCCGACAGTCTCCCCCGCCCCTAGATTCGAAGGATCCCCTGCAATTCCACAAAGGAGAAATTCCATGGCAAAGATCCTCGTCCTCTACCACAGCTTCTACGGCCACATCGAGGCCATGGCCGAGGCCGTCGCCAAGGGCGCGCGCGAAGTGCCCGGCGCGCAGGTGGACCTCAAGCGGGTCCCCGATCCCGTGCCCGGCGGCAAGGCCGACCAGGCCGCACCCATCGCCAAGCCGGAAGAGCTGGTGAACTACGACGCCATCATCTTCGGCACGCCCACCCGCTTCGGCAACATGACCGGGCAGATGCGCAACTTCCTCGACCAGACCGGCGGCCTGTGGGCGCAGGGCAAGCTGATCGGCAAGGTGGGCTCGGTGTTCACCTCCAGCGCGACCCAGCACGGCGGCCAGGAAAGCACCATCCTCACCTTCCACCCCACCTTGCTGCACCACGGGATGGTCGTGGTCGGCCTGCCCTATTCCGAAGCGCGGCAGATGGGCCTGGACGAGATCAAGGGCGGCAGCCCCTACGGCGCATCCACCATCGCCGGCGGTTCGGGCGAGCGCATGCCCAGCGAGCAGGAACTCGGCATGGCCGCGTTCCAGGGCAAGCACGTGGCGCAGATCGCCACCAAGCTGTTCGGCTGATCGCCCTATCCGGTGGGCAGGAAGCTGCCCACCTACGCGGTGCGAACGCTCCTGGCCAAGAGCCAGCCCAGCACGATGAGCACGATCCCCGACGCCTGGAACGCCAAGTCCCAGGCCAGGGGATTCGGCGCGTACTCGTTGACGTGGTGGATGCCCAGGATGAGGTGGTCGATCAGGCCTTCGACGGTGTTGAAGATGCCCCAGCCTGCGATCCACGCGCCAAGGAACGTCCTCCCCGACCAGGGAACGTCGGGCCGCCTGCCTGCATTCCAGAGCATCCACAGCCCGATGGCGGTCATGACCCACACCGCGGCGTGGAAGACACCATCCCAGAACATGTTGACCTTCGCATCCACCAGGTTGGACGGTGGCAACCATCCGGAGACCATGTTGTGGAACTGGAGGATCTGGTGGAACACGATGCCGTCCACGAATCCACCCATGCCGGCACCCATCAGGATCCCGGCGGCGACCAGCGGCTTCCTCGTGGCCATCGGCTACGCCCTTTCTTTCCCGGAGAGGTAGAGGAGGACGGCGCCGAGGACCACCACGATCACCGGTGCCGCCATCACCAGCAGCTTCAGCGCGAACGAGCCGTCGAAGATTCCGGCCTCCACGTACGCCCGGCAAGGCGAGCAAGCCAGCGCCGGCACCGGGCCCCACGCCGATAGCAGTGCGATCCACCGAGCAGCCATGCGCCGAGTATGGGCGATCTGCCCCTGTCGCGGGGCGATCGCTGCGGCGTGTTTCGGCTCAGCGTTGGAAGCGCGCGGTGATCCCGGCCACGCGCTCGCCGAACAGCCGCGCCGTCTCCAGGTCGCCTGGCGACATCGCATCCGCGCCCGCATCCGAGGGCGACTGCGCGATGGCGCCGCTGTACGACACCAGGTAGTTCACGTCGTCGCGTTGCGCGCCGCGCGTGTTGCTGGGCATCAGGCCCTGGCTCACCCAGATCATCCCGTGCTGCATGGCCAGCGTGAAGAGCGTGGTGAGCGTGCCCTGCTTGTCGCCGCTCATGCCCGCACTGTTGGTGAAGCCGGCGGCGATCTTGTCCTTCCACTCCTGGGCGTACCAGGGCTTGGAGGACGCATCGGCAAATTTCTTGAACTGCCAGCTCACGCTGCCCATGTACGTGGGCGCGCCGAAGATGATGGCGTCGGCCGCCTTCAACTGTTCCCAGCCGCCGGCGGGCAGGTTGCCGTCGGCATCGATGGCCAGCAGGTGGGCGCCGGCGCCGCGCGCCACGGCCTGCGCCATGCGTTGTGTGTGGCCGTAGCCGGAGTGGTAGACGACGACGATGGTAGTCATGCGGGGGATCAGGACGTGAAAAGGCCGGGGCCGCTAGCGCAGCCCCGGCCTATGTTCGCACACGTGGTGCGGGTCAGGCGGCCTTGCGGCCTTCCAGGCTGAAGCGGCCGGGACCGAACGCGGCGAAGGCGAGCAGGCCGCCCACGATGGCCAGGTTCTTGCCGAACATCAGCTTCTGCATGGCCTGCTGCGCCTCGGGCATCCCCCAGTAATTGTGGAAGAAGAAGGAAGCGACGGCGGTGAAGACGGCCAGCGCCAGCGCGGCCCAGCGCGTCTTGAAGCCCACCAGCAGCATCAGGCCGCCGATCAGCTCGATGACGATGGCGGCCGCGATGCCGACTTCCGGCAGCGGCAGGCCCGCGGAGGTCGCATAGCCGACGGTCCCGGAGAAGCCGCCGATCTTGCTCCAGCCGGCGGGCACGAACATCCAGGCGAGCAGGATGCGCCCGACGAGCGCCAGCGTGTCCTGCAGCGCGTTGGTGGTGCCGGCGACGGGCGCGGTGGCGTAGGTGGTGGTTGCCATGGAGATCTCCTCGGGTGGGTTGGGTTGGTTCGGGTTGAAAGGGATCAGTGTTCGGCCAGGTCGAACACCAGCACTTCGGCGTCCTTGCCGCCGGACAGGGTGAGGCGGCTTTCGCCCTTCAGCTTGGCCGCGTCGCCGGCGGCAAGGCGGTTGCCGTTGACCGACAGCTCGCCCCGCACGAGGTGCACGTACGCCGGACGGGCAGGATCGAGCGCCAGCGTGGCCTCCTCCGCACCGTCGAACAGGCCCGCGTACAGGCGGGCGTCGGCATGGATCAGGACGGAACCCTCGGCGCCGTCGGACGACGCCACCAGGCGCAGCTTGCCGCGCTTCTCCTCTTCGGGGAAGCGCTTCTGCTCGTAGCCGGGCTCGATGCCGGTCACGTTGGGCTGGATCCAGATCTGCAGGAAGTGCGTGGTCCGGTCCTCGGCGTGGTTGAACTCGCTGTGCATCACGCCGCGGCCCGCGCTCATGCGCTGCACCTCGCCCGGCGGGATGCCCTTGACGTTGCCCAGGGTGTCCTTGTGCGCCAGCTCGCCCGACAGCACGTAGCTGATGATCTCCATGTCGCGGTGCCCGTGCGTGCCGAAGCCGGTGCCGGGGGCGATGCGGTCCTCGTTGATCACGCGCAGGTTGCCGAAGCCCATGTGCTCGGGATCGAAGTAGCCGGCGAAGGAAAAGCTGTGGAAGGATTTCAGCCACCCGTGGTCGGCGAAGCCTCGGTCACTGGATTTGCGCAGGGTCAGCATGGTGAGTTCCTTTCGATGACCTGGACTTTAGGCGCGGGACCCCGTCCCGCAATGCCCCCCGGATTGATGGCACCATTCAAATTCCTTGAACATTCCGCCATGCCCAGTCCCCGCGATGTCCTGACCCCGGATGCCCTCGCCCTCGTCCAGGCCGTGGCCGGCCACGGCAGCTTCGCCGCTGCCGCGCGGGAGCTCGGGCTGGTGCCCAGCGCCGTCACCTACCGCATCCGCCAGCTCGAGGACGCACTGGACGTGCTGCTGTTCGACCGCAGCTCGCGCCAGGCGAAGCTCACCGCCGCAGGCGACGAGCTGCTGTGCGCCGGCCAGCAGCTGCTGCAGGACATCGATGCCATGGCCAACCGGGTGCGCCGCGTCGCGACCGGCTGGGAGGCGGAGCTCACGATCGCCGTCGACGGCGCGCTGTCCTGCTCCACCGTGATGGAACTCGCCCAGGCCTTCTACGCGCTGCAGCCGACCACGCGCCTGCGCCTGCGCGACGAGACGCTGGCCGGCACGCTCGAAGCGCTGATCTCCGGCCGCGCCGACCTCGCGCTGGGCGTCGTGCTGGAGCCGGGCACGACGGCAGGGATCCAGAGCCACGAGCTCGGCGACCTCGGTTTCGTGTATGCCGTGGCACCGCACCATCCCTTGGCCAGCGTGCCGGAACCCATCCCCGACGACGTGCTGGTGCGGCACCGGGCCGTCGCCGTGGCCGACTCCGCGCAGCAACGCGGCACGGCCCTCACCCTGGGGCTGCTGACCGGGCAGGACGTGTTCACCGTCGGCAGCATGGGGGCCAAGCTCGACGCGCAAGTGCGCGGCTTCGGCGGCGGCTTCCTGCCGGAGCCGATGGCGCGGCCCTACCTGGAGAGCGGACGCCTGGTCGCGCGCGACGTGCAACGGCCCACGCGCCGCATCCGCATGAGCTATGCGTGGCGCCAGGGCGGCAACCTCGGTCCCGGGCGGGCGCTGCAGTGGTGGCTGGGCCAGCTGGAAAGCCCTGCCACGCGCACCGCGCTGCTGGAGCGGCACCGCCCCGCATGAAGCCGGCGTACCGCGGCCGCTTCGCGCCCTCGCCCACGGGGCCGCTGCACGCGGGCTCGCTGGTGGCGGCGCTCGCGAGCTGGCTCGATGCCCGCGCGCATCGCGGCCAGTGGCTGCTGCGCATCGAGGACGTCGACCGCCCGCGCTGCGTGCCGGGCGCGGACGTGGAGATCGTGCGGCAACTGGCCGCGTGCGGCCTCGTGCCCGACGAGGAGCCGACGTGGCAGTCGCGCCGCGAAGCCCTCCACCAGCAGGCCCTGGACCGCCTCGTGCGCGAAGGCCTCGCGTATCCGTGTGCGTGCTCGCGCAAGGACATAGAAATCGCACTGCGGGCGCAGGGCCGGGACCGCACGCGTCACGGCGAGCTGGTGTACCCCGGCACCTGCCGCGACGGCCTGCACGGCCAGGAGGCCCGCGCCTGGCGCTTCCGCGTACCCGAGGGCGTGGTGCCCTGGACCGACCGGCGCCTGGGCGTGCGGCTGCAGGACGTCGCGCGCGAAGTGGGCGACTTCGTGCTCAAGCGCGCCGACGGCCTCTTCGCTTACCAGCTGGCCGTGGTGGTGGACGATGGCGAGCAGGGCATCACGCACGTGGTGCGCGGCGAGGACCTCACGGACAACACGCCGCGGCAATTGCTGCTGCAGCGCGCGCTGGGCCTGGCCACGCCCACTTACCTGCACACGCCGCTGGTGCTGGCGCCGAATGGCGAGAAGCTGTCCAAGCAGAACGGCGCGGCCCCCGTGGACGTGGGCGATCCCGTGGCGGCCCTCACCGCCGCTGCCGGCGTGCTCGGCATCCGCCTTTCCGCCCCCGCGACGGTGGGCGATGCCCTGGCGCAGGCCACGGTCGCGTGGGCCGGCCGCTGGCCGTAGCGGACAATGCGGGCATGAGCGACGAATCGAACACGCCCGAGAGCGTGCCCTACCCGCGCGGCATCCGCAGCTACGTGCGCCGCGCCGGCCGCACCACCGTCGGCCAGGCCAAGGCCCTGGAAACGCTGGGGCCGCGCTTCATGGTGAAGTACCAGGCGCAGCCGGCGGACCTGGCGCAGGTCTTCGGCCGCGAGGCGCCCACCATCCTGGAGATCGGCTTCGGCATGGGCGAGGCCACGGCGCACATCGCCGGGCTGATGCCGGAGAAGAACTTCCTCTGCTGCGAAGTGCATCCACCCGGCGTGGGTGCGCTGCTCAAACGCATCGGCGAACAGGGGCTGGAGAACATCCGCATCGTCGAACACGATGCGGTGGAAGTGCTGGACCACATGCTGGCGCCCGAGGTGCTGGCGGGCGTGCACATCTTCTTCCCCGACCCGTGGCACAAGGCGCGGCACAACAAGCGCCGGCTGGTGCAGCCGCATTTCGTGGCGAAGCTGCTGCCGCGGCTGGCGAGCGGCGGCTACATCCACTGCGCGACGGACTGGGAGCCGTATGCGCAGCAGATGCTGGAGGTGCTGTCGGCGGAGCCGCAGCTGGAGAACACCGCCGAGGGTTTCGCGCCGCGGCCGGAGTACCGGCCGCTGACCAAGTTCGAGAACCGGGGGATCCGGCTCGGGCACGGGGTGTGGGACGTGGTGTTCCGGAAGAAATAGCCGCCGTCATTCCCGCGGAGGCGGGAATCCAGGGCTTCCAAAGAAGAAGGCGGCCGCAGCCGCCTTTCCCCAACGCCCTGGGTCCCCGCCTGCGCGGGGACGACGTGATGTCAGACCCGCTCCGCCACCCACCCCTGCACCGACTGCAGCGCCCCGGCCAGCTTGCTTGCGTCGGTGCCACCGGCCATGGCCAGGTCCGGCTTGCCGCCGCCCTTTCCGCCGACCTGCTGCGCCACGAAGTTCACCAGGTCGCCGGCCTTCACCTTGCCCATGCTGTCCGCGGTCACGCCGGCGGCGAGCTGCACCTTGGCGCCATCCACCGCGGCCAGCACGATCGCCGCGGACTTGAGCTTGCCCTTCAGCTTGTCCATCGTGTCGCGCAGGGTCTTGGCGTCCGCGCCTTCCAGCCGCGCCGCCAGCACCTTGATGCCCTTGACGTCCACGGCCTGCGCCACGAGCTCGTCGCCCTGCGACGACGCCAGCTTGCCCTTGAGCGCGGCGACTTCCTTCTCCAGCGCGCGCACCTGCTCCAGCACCTGCGACACGCGGCCCTGCAGTTCGGCGGCAGGCGTCTTCAGCGAGCCGGCCACCGTCTGCACGGTGGACTCGAGCTGCTGCAGGTAGGCCAGCGCATTGGCGCCGGTCACCGCCTCGATGCGGCGGATGCCGGCGGCCACGCCGCCTTCGCTGACGATCTTGAACAGGCCGATGTCGCCGGTGCGCTGCACGTGCGTGCCGCCGCACAGCTCGCGGCTGGAGCCGATGTCCAGCACGCGCACGCTGTCGCCGTACTTCTCGCCGAACAGCATCATCGCGCCCGTGGCCTTGGCCGACTCGATGTCCATCAGCCGCGCCTGGGTGGCGTGGTTGTCCAGGATCTCGGCGTTCACGCGCGCCTCGATCTCGCGCACCTGCTCCGGCGTGACCGGGGCGTTGTGGGTGAAGTCGAACCGCGTCTTGTCGGCATCGACCAGCGAGCCCTTCTGCAGCACGTGCGCGCCCAGCACCTCGCGCAGCGCCTTGTGCATCAGGTGCGTGACGGAGTGGTTGCGCATGGTCGCGGCGCGCCGCTTCATGTCCACCTTGGCCGTCACGTGGTCGCCGACGTTCAGCGTGCCCTGGGCCAGCTGGCCGTGGTGGCCGAACACGTCGGCCTTCACCTTCTGCGTGTCCTCCACGCGGAAGCGGGCCGAGCCGCTTTCCAGCACGCCGGCGTCGCCGACCTGGCCACCGCTCTCGGCGTAGAAGGGCGTGGCGTCCAGCACCACGACGCCCTCCTGGCCGGACTTCAGCGCCGCCACCGGCGTGCCGTCCACGTAGATGGCCGTGATCTTCGCGCCCTCTTCCAGCTTCTCGTAGCCGACGAAGCGGTTCACCGCACCGGCGTACTCCAGCACGCGGTCCATCTTGAACTTGCCGGCCGCGCGGCCCGCGGCCTTCTGTTTTTCCATCGCGGCATCGAAGCCCGCCACGTCCACGGCCACGTCGCGCTCGCGGCAGACGTCCTGCGTCAGGTCGAGCGGGAAGCCGTAGGTGTCGTGCAGCTTGAAGGCGACTTCGCCCGGCAGCACCTTCTGGCCCCCGGCCAGCGCGGAGTCCAGGATGTCCATGCCGTTGGCGAGCGTCTCGTAGAAGCGCTCCTCCTCGGCCTTCAGCGTGTCCATGATGCGCTGCTGCGCCTGGGCCAGGTGCGGGTAGGCCTCGCCCATCAGCTTCACCAGGTCCGGCACCAGCTTGTGGAAGAAGGGCGTCTTGCGCTCCAGCTTGTAGCCGTGGCGGATGGCGCGGCGGATGATGCGGCGCTGCACGTAGCCGCGGCCCTCGTTGGAGGGGATCACGCCGTCGGCCACCAGGAAGGAGGTGGCGCGGATGTGGTCGGCGATCACGCGCAGCGACGGATTGGTGAGGTCGCTCGTGTTCGTCTCGCGCGCGGCGGCCGTGATCAGCGCATCGAAGATGTCGATCTCGTAGTTGCTGTGCACGTGCTGCAGGATCGCGGCCAGGCGCTCCAGGCCCATGCCGGTGTCCACGCAGGGCGCGGGCAGCGGCTTGAGCGAGCCGTCCGGCTGCATGTCGAACTGCATGAACACGTTGTTCCAGATCTCGATGTAGCGGTCGCCGTCCTGCTCCGGGCTGCCCGGGGGGCCGCCGGCGATGTGCGGGCCGTGGTCGTAGAAGATCTCCGAGCA
>SEAY01000078.1 GCA_004144865.1 Comamonadaceae bacterium | reverse complement strand
CCTGATGACCATAGCGAGGTGGTCCCACTCCTTCCCATCCCGAACAGGACAGTGAAACGCCTCTGCGCCGATGATAGTGCGGGTTCCCGTGTGAAAGTAGGACATCGTCAGGCTGTTATAGCGACGAAGGCCCGGCAGAAATGCCGGGCCTTTTGTTTTTGTGCGCGCAAATCAGGCGTTGATCAGAACGTCGCCCTCCCGGGCGGCGGCGCCGGACCGCACCAGGTCGTCCATCAATGAAGCAGCCCAGGCGCGGGATTCCTGATCGGCAAACCAGCGTGCCCGCACAAGCTGGAAGTATCGAGCCCGCGACGTCCACTGCAGTAACTCCTCCAATGGCGCGCGCTGCAGCTCGAGCAGCTTGAACTTGATGAGCACCTTGGCCGCGTGCGAGGCGTGGCGCGCCGGGTTGCGTGCATACGCCGCGAGCCGGCTGCGCGCGCCTTCCAGCGCCGGCCCCAAGGCAGTGAAGACCGAGCCGTGGCCGGGAATCACCACTGCCGGCGCGAGACGCTCGATGAGGTCGAGCGTGGCCGCGACCTCATCGAACGCGCTGCCTCCTTCCAGCTCCGGGAACACCACGCCGAAACCGTTCTCCCACAACGCGTCTGCCGAAATGAGCGTGCGGCTCGCTGGCTCGAACAGCACGATGGATTGAGGATCGTGGCCGGGAGCCGCATGCACCTCCCAATCGGATTCGCCCAGCCGAACGCTCGTGCCAGGGACCAGCATTCCCTGGATCAGGAAAGGCGGGCAATGTTGGCCAGTCGGTTCGTAGGTGAGCGCGACCGGATCCCACTCGCGCACGGCCCGGGCCAGCCCGGGGGGAATCAGCGTCTGCAGCTGCGGATACCGGGACTGCAATGCGGCATTTCCGCCGCAGTGGTCGCTGTGCAGATGCGTATTCACCAGCATTCGCACCGGCAATGGCCCCGCGGCCGCAGCCACCAACGCCAGGGTCTGCTCGGAGTGGGTCCAGTATCCGCTGTCGACCACCGCAGCCTCGTCCTGTCCGCGAAGGACCACGTTGTTCGAGGAGAGCCAGCCGCGTTCCAGCACCACGACACCGGGCGGCAGCCGTGCGTGGGTGGAATGCTCCACGCGGAACCCCTCAGCGCGCGGCACGCAGCTCGCGCCGGAGGATCTTGCCGACGTTGGATTTCGGCAGTTCGTCGCGGAATTCGATGTACCTGGGCATCTTGTACCCGGTCAGGTTCTGCCGGCAGTGGTCCGTCACCTGTTCCTCGGTGAGCGTTGGATCACTCTTCACCACGAACACCTTGATGGCCTCTCCCTGCTTCTCGTCGGGAATTCCGATGGCAGCGCATTCCACGACGCCAGGACACAGGGAGATGACGTTTTCCAGCTCGTTCGGATAGACGTTGAACCCGCTCACGAGGATCATGTCCTTCTTGCGGTCGATGATTCGCGTGTAGCCGCGCTCGTCCATGATGCCGACGTCCCCCGTGCGCAGGAATCCGTCCGCCGTGAAAGCTTTCGCGTTCTCCTCCGGCTTGTCGTAGTAGCCCGGCGTGACGTTGGGGCCCCGGATGCAGATCTCGCCAGCCTCGCCGCGAGGAAGCGACCGGCCCTCGTCGTCCTTGATCGCGATCTCGATGCTGGGAAGCGGCAGCCCGATCGTCCCCGAAAAGTCGGTCGCATCCAGGGGATTGTTCGTGCCGATGGCGCACGTCTCGCTCATGCCCCAGCCTTCCACCATGACGCAGCCGGTCGCCTGTCGCCACTGGCGCGCCGTACCCTCGGACGCCGCCATCCCGCCCGCCTGCGACACATAGAGCTGCGAGAAGTCTATGGAGCGAAACTGGGGATGCTGCAGCAGCGCGTTGAAGAGCGTATTCACCGCCGGGAGCATGTGGAAAGGGCGGCGCTTCAGGACGTCGACGAACTTGCCGATGTCGCGTGGATTCGGAATCAGCGTGAGATGCGAGCCGGAGCGCACCGCCAGCAGGCACAGCGTGAGCGCGAAGATGTGATACAGCGGCAGCGCCGCGATGCCGTTGGTCCTGCTGACATCGCCGACCCGCCCGAGTGCCGGGGTGAACCAGGCCTCCGCCTGCAGGATGGCCGCCACCACGTTGCCGTGCGTCAGGATGGCGCCTTTGGACAAGCCGGTCGTGCCGCCCGTGTATTGCAGGAACGCGATCGCATCCAAGTCCTGCGGTACAGGCTTCAGCGCCAAGCGTGATCCTTGCACCAGCGCCGCGGGGAACTCGGTGACCGTTCTCCCCTCGTTGAGGGGCAGGCTGTAGGCGGGAACCATTTTCGCCAGGTGTCGCACGGCAAACGTGATCCACTGCCCGTACACCGTTCCCAGCAGGTCGCCCATGCCCGTCACGACCACGTGCCGCACCTGGGTGTGCGCGATGGCCTGCTCCAGCGTGTGGCAGAAGTTCTCCAGGATCACGATGGCAGTGGCGCCGGAGTCCTTCAGCTGGTGCTCCAGCTCACGTGCCGTATAGAGCGGGTTCACGTTGACGCAGGTGTACCCCGCCCGCAGCACGGCAGCCATCGTCACGGCGAACTGCGGAATGTTCGGGAGCATGATTGCCACCCGCGCGCCGGGCTCCAGACCCTTGGCCTGCAGCCAGGCTCCGAGGAATTTGGACAGTTCGTCGAGCTGCCGATAGGACATCCAGCGTTCCATGCACACCGAGAATGGCCGGTCCGCATTCTTGCGGAACGATTCCTCCAGCAGCTGCGTGAGGGACGTGTATTGCTCCGGGTCGATCTCGTGCGGCACCCCTTGCGGGTAGCTCCTGAGCCAAGGCTTCTGCTCCATGCGTGGCGCTCCTTCGCGGGCCATTGTGCAAAGGGGAGCCGGCACGCAGCTAGCGGGCTTGTCCTAGGATGCGACCGAGTTCCGTCTCGCAGGCGACAGGATCAGCGTCGAACAACAGGTCCATCAAGTGCTGCTCTCGCTGCCTGATCGTCGCCACGAACAGTTCCGCGCCACCCTTCTGCCGCGTGACGGACGAAAAGGTGTCGAATCCTGACTCCAGGAATCGCTGCAGCGATTGCAGCCCGGCGGCCGACGCCGGGCCACGCATCATCTTCAGCATCATCCGCAGGCCGGGCAACCGGGTCAGCCGTGTCATCTCGGCTCCGATGCCCGCCACCGTCTCGAGTTGCCGCTGGCGATCCTCGCGGCGGCCAGTGGCTTTCCACGCCCGGACATAGCCCGCTGCATCGTCGATATCGGCCAATGGGCCAGCGCGCGCCATCGCATGGTCCAGCGACTCGGTGAGGGCGTGCAGGCGGGCGAGTCCCGCCGCCGTCTCGGCGACATCCTTGGGAAAGAGCTTCTCCACCGCACCCGCGATGCGCGCGAACTGCGCATCGCGATCGCGGTAGTCGCGATCGCTGTACAGCTCCTCGAGGAAGAACCGCGCCGCCGCGCCGTAGGCGGGCGAGGCGAGCAAGTCCGCATAGGTGCCGGCGAACCGCCTCGCCTGGAAGCGCTTCAGGTAGACGACGGCCGTGCCGATATCGGGCAGCGTGCGGCTTTCCTCGCGCAGCCGCTGCACTTCGGCCACCGCCTGCCGGATGGTTTCCGCAGTGCTCATGGCTGCATGAGTCTAGCGGGATGCGACGCGCCAGGTGCGGGATGCCCGTGGGATACTCGTCGGATGCCGGACCATTCGCGTCTCGCTCGACTGCTGCAGTTCGTCTGCTTCCTGCAACTCGGGCTCGCGCTCGCATGGATCGCGTGGTCCTGGTCCTCCTCCCCGGCCGGCGCCGTGGCGGGTGCACTGCTGGTGCTCGGCATCGCTCCCGTCGTCCTGGGCGTCGAGTTGCTGATCGTCTCGCAGGTGGCCCGCTCCGATCCCGCGACGCCTCGACCGACCGCAACGCAACTCCTGCGTGCCTGGGTGTCGGAAAGCATCCAGTGGTACCGGGTCTTCTGTTGGCGCCAGCCTTTCCGCTGGCGCGCGGAAAGCGACGCTCTCGATGCCGGCGCGCAGGGGCGCCAGGGCATCGTGTTCGTGCACGGCTTCATGTGCAATCGCGGCTTCTGGAACGAGTGGATGCGGCGCTGCCGTTCCCTAGGTCACCCTTGCATCGCCGTGAACCTCGAGCCTGTCTACGGGTCGATCGATGACTACGCGGCGATCATCGATGCAGCCATGGACAGGATGCACGCGGCGACGGGCCATGCACCCGTGCTCGTGTGCCACAGCATGGGCGGGCTTGCCGCGCGCGCATGGTGGAGAGCACATGGCGCGGACCGGCAAGTGGCGCATGTCGTCACCATCGGCACGCCGCACCGCGGCACCTGGTTGGCGCGCTTCAGCCGGCGCCCGAACGGGCGCCAGATGCAACTGCAGTGCGCTTGGCTGCAGGACCTCGTGGCACACGAGCGGGTCCGCGAGACGCCGCCGATCACTTGCTGGTACTCCAACTGCGACAACGTCGTCTTCCCGGCATCGACCGCCACGCTGCCCCAGGCGGACAACCGCTTCGTGCCGGGCCAGTCGCACGTCGCGCTCGCTTTTGATCCAGTGGTGGTCGGCGGCACGTTCGAGATCGTTGCGGCGGCACAGCGGCGTCAAGGTGAATCCGTCACCGAAACCCCCATCGAAATTGGCTAACCCCTCCCTGGGCGCCTTCCTAAGCTCACCCACTAATTGCGAAGGGCATGACATGGATGGTGCGCTGGAGGTCGACAATGCCGTTCGGCAAGGCTTGGGGCAACGTTCCCTGGAGAGCGCCGCAGGCAGCCTTGCGATGCTGATGGATGAACTGGCCTATGGCGTGCTGATCACCACCCCGAAAGGGCGCCTGCTCCAGGCCAACCTCGCCGCGCGGCGCGAGATCGCGCGCCACGGCCTGCTCACGCTGCACGAGGGGCAGGTGCAGGCGGTCGATGCGGCGCAGGCGCGCCTGCTGGCGCAGGCCATGGCCAAGGCCGAGTCCGGCCGCCGCGGACTGGTGGCGCTGCGCGGCGAAGGCCGGCGCCTCAGCGTGGCCGTGCTGCCCCTGCGAACCGAGCGGCCGGTCGACCCTCCGACCGTCGCATTGCTGCTCTCCCGCCCCAGCGTGTGCGATCCCGTGATGCTCTGCTTCTTCGCGCGCGCCCACGGTCTCACGCCGTCGGAGGAGCAGGTGCTTGCCATCCTGTGCCAGGGCCATTCCGCGCCCGAGGCCGCACTGCAGCTGAAGGTGGCCGTGTCCACCGTGCGCAGCCACGTCCGCAGCATGTGCGCCAAGACCCATTCGAACGGCGTGCGGGCGCTGGTGGGCCAGGTCGCCGTGCTGCCGCCGATAGGCACCTGCCAGATGCAGGACGCGGTGCACTAGCGGCATTGGGATTTCTTCGGCCGTGTTGTAGAGTTCTTGCAAGGGGGAGGACGCCATGAATGTGTCCCGCAACGCGATGGAGCAGGAGCGCCTGGTCGCGAAACTGGAGCCCGGCATCGGGCGTCTGGCCGCTCGCGGCATCGTGCGGAGCTATCGGAAGAACACCATCGTCATCAACGAAGGCGAGGTGGGCGATTCGCTGTTCGTTCTCCTGCAGGGGCAGGTAAAGGTCTACGCGACCGACGAGAACGGGCGGGAAATCACCTACGGGACCATCCAGGCCGGAGACTACTTCGGCGAGATGTCGCTCGACGGCGGCCCGCGCTCCGCGTCGGTGATGACCCTCGAGCCTTGCCTGTGCGCCCTCGTGTCGCGGGCGGCCGTGCAGCAGCACTTGGCCGATGAACCGGAGTTCGCCATCTCCCTGGTCTCGCAGGTCATCCGGCGCGCGCGTTCCGCGACCGAAACCGCCCGGCAGATGGCCCTGCTCGACGTCTATGGCCGCGTCATCCACACGCTCGAGGGCCAACAGGGCCCGGCCAGCACGCAGGCGCCGGTCGAACTGAACCAGATCACCCACCAGCAGATCGCCAGCCGCGTCGGCGCGTCGCGCGAGATGGTGAGCCGGCTCCTGAAGGATCTCGAGAAGGGCGGCTACGTCGAACTCGGGATCAAGCGCATTACGCTCAAGAAGAAGCTGCCCGCGCGCTGGTGAGCGCTCGCGGGCAGGAGCGTCAGCCGGCCGGGGCGCCCGCCCGAAGGAGCGCGTCGGCAAAGCGGTTGGCGAGCTCGTCGCAAATCGGCGTTGCCGCCAGGAAGCTTGCCACGCTGAAAGCGGGCTGCCGCCGTAGCAGCCGTTGCTGCGTGGCGCGTGCTTCCCCCAGCCGCTGCCCCTCGACTTGCGCCGCAACCAGCGTTCGCCAAGCAGGCATGTAGCGCGGATTGCGCTGCAGCGACTGCTGCGCGAAGCCGATGGCTGCTTCGGCATCGCCGTCCGCCCACGCGGCAAAGGCCGACACGGCGTCGTAGAGGAAGCGCAAGGGCTCCAGCGAGGCCGTCTGCATGGCCCGCTGCGCCGTCACGCGCCCCGTCTTCACGGCACCCTGCAGCACCTGCAGTTCCGCCTGGAACAGCAGCGCCAGGGAGTGGTCGCCGCGCAGGCTCAAGGCTTGCGCGAAGCGGTCTTCCGCGCATTCGAGATTGCGCGCCCCATGCACGCAGGCGTGGCCGTCCACGGCCAGCACCAGGGGCGAGCCGGGGTCGTACTGCACGGCCGCGGCCGCGTGCGCACGCGCCAGGGCCTGGTCCGGCCCGCTCACGCCGGCGCAGGCCTGCTGCGCGCGCAACAGGTGCAGGTGCGCGAGCCATGCGTGGGCCAGCGCCTGCCGCCGCCAGCGTTCGCACAGGTGGTCCAGCATGCGGCGGGCCTGGTCCATGTCGACCGGCGAAAGGCGATGCATGAGCCCGATGGCCGCGGTCAGCAGGGTCGAGCCGTCCAGCGAGGGCAGCGGCAGTTCGCGCGCGCGCTCCACCTCGTGGCGGAAGATGGCGGCATGCACCGCGAGCACCATCTGCGCCAGCAGCCGCGCATCGATGGCGCCGTCCCATGCGGCGCCCTGGAAGCTGTCGGCCCAGATCACGTGGCCGCTGGCCGCGTCGGCGAGTTCGGCGAACACGGAGAGCTCTCCACCGTGCACGCGCCCCCGGCCGGTGAGCACGTAACGCGCCCCCACTTGCGTCAGGACGGTGTCCAGCGAGTTGCGTGCGGCCTCCAGCGCGGCCGTGCTCATGCGCGACACCACCTGCAACGCGTCGCTGCGCGCGAGCACGGCGACGAGTTCGTCGGCCAGCGTTTCGCCGCCGATGCCGGCCAGGCTTTCGCCATGCGTGGCGAAGGGCAGCACCGCGACGGTGGCGCGCAGTCCCCGTCCCTCGATCGACTGCGCGGGCATCACGGGCGCGCTGCCCGCATGGCCGATGCGCCACGCATGCACCGGCCTCTTCACGTGCTTCAGGTGGCAGGCACCGAGATCCTCCAGGGCCACGGCAGGATGGCGTCCCAGGCGCTCGCGCAGCGCGGCGGAGATCACGATCTCTCCCGGCCCCGCCAGCGACGCGATGCGGGCGGCCAGGTTCACGTCGGTGCCGTAGATGTCGTACTTGTCGGCCACGAATTCCGCCACGTGCGCGCCGATGCGCAGGTGCACGTGGTCTTCCGGCGGCAGGCCCTTGTTGCCTTCACGGAACCAGCCTTGCATCTCGAGCGCCGCGCGAATGCATCCCTGCGCGTTGGAGAATTCGAGCATCAGCCCATCGCCCAGGCTCTTGTGCACGCGGCCCGAGGCGAGCGGCACTTGTTCCTGCACGAAGTTCACGAAGCGGCTCCAGCGCCCGATGAACTCCTGCTCGTCCTGCTCCATGAGGCGCACGGATTCGACCACGTCCGCCACGACGATGACCTTCGTGGAACGCGTAAAGCCTTTCGCGCCGGCCGAGAACAGCGACATCATCGTGAGCGTGAGAAACTCCCTATTTCAATTTGTATCATGACTCGGCCATTCGGGACGCACGCCTGCAGCGCTGTCGCGACAACCGGTGGCGACTAGGGAGGCCAAACCTTGCGGACATCGGGCAAACCCTTATATTGATTCCGTGACCACGCCCTCCCAGACCGCCTCCAGCCGGATCGTCCCGATCCGCTCGCTCGGTCCCGGGCATCGCGCGCGCATTGCGTCGCACCTCCTCTCGCTCGACGAGCACGATCGCTACCTGCGCTTCGGCTATGCGGCCAACGACGAGCAGATCCAGCGCTACGTCGACGGCCTGCGCTTCGAGCGCGACGAGATCTTCGGCATCTTCAACCGGGGGCTGGAGCTCCTCGCGATGGCGCATCTGGCCTTCCTGCCGCACGAACCCGGCGCGCCCCCTGGCGCGGAGTTCGGGGTGTCGGTGCTGAAGAAGGCCCGCGGCCGTGGTTATGGCGCGCGCCTGTTCGACCGGGCCGTGGTCCACGCCCGCAACGAGGGCGTGGAACTGATGTTCATCCACGCCCTGTCGGAGAACACGGCGATGCTCAAGATCGCGCGCAACGCCGGGGCGACCCTGGAGCGCGAGGGCAGCGAGACCGAGGCGTATCTGCGGCTGCCGCCGGCAACGCTCGACAGCCGCGTGAGCGAGCTGGTGGACGAGCAGGTCGCGCAGGCCGACTACCGGCTGAAGAAGCAGGCCAAGACCTTCCTCGCATTCCTGGCGAGCCTGCAGGAAATCCGCCGCGGCGCCACGGAGGCGCGCAACAAGAGCGGCCGCTGAGCGGTCCGCCCGGCCGAGCCTGCGCGCCGGCCTATCCGTTATCCTATGAGTTCCTCCACTACCGCCTCTCGGGCTGTGTCAGACCCCCACCCTGCGCGCACCGCGCATGAGAAGCAGGACAAGCGCACGTTCCTGCAGAAGGTTGCCGAGTTCATCCACCCCGGGCCGGACTCCAAGGCGGAGCTGATCGAGACCCTCGCCGACGCCGAAGACAACGACATCATCGGCGCGGATTCGCGCGTCATGCTGGAAGGCGTGATCCGCATGGCCGAGCTCACCGCCGGCGACGTGATGGTCGCCGCGCCGCGGATGGACCTCATCGACATCGATGCGCCGTACGACGAGATCCTCAACGTCGTCATCCACACGGCCCACTCGCGCTTCCCCGTGTACGAGGGCGACCGCGAGAACATCATCGGCATCCTGATGGCCAAGGACCTGCTGAAGCTGCAGCGCGCGCCCGAATTCAACTTGCGCGCACTGCTGCGCCCGGCTGCCTTCGTGCCGGAAAGCAAGGGCCTGAACGACCTCCTGCGCGAATTCCGCGGCAACCGCAACCACCTCGCCATCGTGATCGACGAGTTCGGCCGCGTGGCCGGCCTCATCACCATCGAGGACGTGCTGGAGCAGATCGTCGGCGAGATCGAGGACGAATTCGACATCGCCGAGGACGAGGGCGACATCTTCGGCCTGGCGGACCGCACCTACCGCGTGAGCGGCGACACCTCCATCGAACGCGTGAGCGAGGCTTTCGCGGTCGACCTGTCGAAGGTGGCGGACGCCGACGACTTCGACACCATCGGCGGCCTCGTGGCCCACGCCATGGGCCACGTGCCGAAGCGGGGCGAGCAGACGACGCTGGCGGGCCTCCGGTTCGCGGTGCTGCACACCAAGGGCGGTGCCGTGCGCTGGTTCAAGGTTTCCCCCGCCGACTTCGCCGATCCCGCCGGCCCCGCCTCTTGAGCGCGGCGCGCTTTCGCCTGGCGCCGTGGGTGCTGGCCGTCGCGGCCGGCGCGCTTCAGGCACTCGCACTCGCCTGGCCCGGCACGGGGAAGCCGCTCTGGTGGCTGCAGCTCCTTTCGCTCGCCTTGCTGGCAGGCACGCTGCAGCGGCAGGCTTCCTGGCAGCGGTCGGCGGCCATCGGCTGGACCTTCGCCGTGGCCTGGCTGGTCGGCACGTTCTGGTGGCTGTACATCTCCATGCACGTCTACGGCGGCCTCGCCGCGCCGCTGGCGGCGCTCGCCGTGCTGCTGCTGGCCGGCTTCCTGGCGCTCTACTACGCCGCGGCGGTGGCCTTGTTCGCGCGCGCCGCCTCCGGCAGCGCCTGGCGGGACGGCGCCTTGTTCGCGCTGCTCTGGATGGGCGCCGAACTGCTGCGCGGGACGCTGTTCACCGGCTTCCCATGGGGCGCGGGCGGCTATGCGCATGTGGACGGGCCGCTCGCCTCGCTCGCGCCCTGGATCGGCGTGTACGGCATCTCCGCGGTGGCCGCCTGGCTGGCGTGGCTCGCCTCCTTGCTGGTGCAGCGCCCGGTTCGCGGCTCCTGGCGCTATTGGGTCACGGTGGGCCTGAGCGCGGGCCTGCTCGCGGCGTGCAACGTGCAGACGGGAGATCCCGGCGGTCCGCTGCCGGCGGCCGGCAAGCTTCGCGTCGCGCTGCTCCAGGGAAACATTCCACAAGACGAGAAGTTCGAGGGCGGCACCGGCATCCCCATCGCCCTGGGCTGGTACGGACGGGCCTTGCGGGAGAGCGATGCGCAGCTGGTGGTCGCCCCCGAAACCGCGCTGCCACTGCTGCCGCACCAACTGCCGGAAGGTTATCTCGAGGGCTTGCGCGCACGCTTCGCGCAGGGCGAGCGCGCGGCGCTCGTGGGCATCCCGCTGGGCAGCTACGAGGCGGGATACACGAATTCGACGCTCGGCTGGCGTCCCGGCGCCGGCGAATACCGCTACGACAAGCACCACCTGGTGCCTTTCGGCGAGTTCATCCCGCCGCTGTTCAAGTGGTTCACCCGCATGATGGACATCCCGCTGGGCGACTTCAACCGCGGCAGCGTGGGCCAGCCTTCCTTCGCCTTCCAGGGCCAGCGGCTTGCCCCGAACATCTGCTACGAGGACCTGTTCGGCGAGGAGCTCGGGGCCCGCTTCGCCGATCCGGCCACGGCGCCCACGATCTTCGTCAACCTCAGCAATATCGCCTGGTTCGGCAACACGGTGGCGATCGACCAGCACCTGCACATCAGCCGCATGCGCGCACTGGAGCTGCGCCGCCCCATGATCCGGGCCACCAACACCGGCGCCACGGCCATCATCGACCGTTTTGGCCGTGTCACCCACCTGCTGCCTCGGCACACGCGCGACGTGCTGGTGGGCGAAGTGGAGGGCGGCAGCGGCATGACGCCGTTCGCCCACTGGGTCTCGCGTTTCGGGCTGTGGCCGCTGTGGCTCCTGGCCGCGGGCGCGGCAATCGACGCGTGGCGACGCGGCCGGAAGCGGGCGCAGCCCTAAAATGGAAGGTTCCGCAGGCCCGGGCCTGCACCTACGGGGCCGGCCGCGGCCGCTCCGCCGCCTATGCTCACATTCCAGCAAATCATCCTGAAGCTGCAGTCGTACTGGGACGCCCAGGGCTGCGCGCTGCTCCAGCCCTATGACATGGAAGTCGGTGCGGGCACGTCGCACACCGCCACCTTCCTGCGCGCCTTGGGCCCGGAGCCCTGGAAGGCCGCCTACGTGCAGCCCAGCCGACGCCCGAAGGACGGACGCTACGGCCAGAACCCGAACCGTCTGCAGCATTACTACCAGTACCAGGTGGTTCTCAAGCCGGCGCCGGCCAACATTTTGGAGCTGTACCTCGGATCGCTGGAAGCGCTGGGCTTCGACCTGAAGAAGAACGACATCCGCTTCGTCGAGGACGACTGGGAGAACCCGACGCTCGGCGCCTGGGGCCTGGGCTGGGAGGTCTGGCTCAATGGCATGGAAGTCACGCAGTTCACCTACTTCCAGCAGGTGGGCGGCATCGACTGCAAGCCGATCACGGGCGAGATCACCTATGGCCTGGAGCGCCTGGCCATGTACCTGCAGGGCGTGGACAACGTCTACGACCTGAAGTGGACCGAAGGCCTCAGCTACGGCGACGTGTACCACCAGAACGAGGTGGAGCAGTCCACCTACAACTTCGAGCACAGCGACGCCGAGTTCCTGTTCACGGCCTTCGGGGCGCACGAGAAGCAGGCCAAGCACCTGATGGAGCAGCAGCTGGCGCTGCCCGCCTACGAGCAGGTCCTGAAGGCGGCGCACACCTTCAACCTGCTGGACGCGCGCGGCGCGATCAGCGTGACGGAACGCGCGGCCTACATCGGCCGCATCCGCAACCTGGCGCGCGCCGTGGCCCAGGCCTATTTCGAGAGCCGCGAGCGGCTCGGTTTCCCGATGGCGCCGCGCGAGTGGGTCGCCGAACTGCAGAAGAAGGCGGCCTGAGATGAGCGTGCAGAACCTCCTGGTCGAACTCTTCGTCGAAGAACTGCCGCCCAAGGCGCTGAAGAAGCTGGGTGAATCCTTCGCCGGCGTGCTGCTGGAGCAGCTGAAGGCCCAGGGCCTCGCCTCGAACGAGTCGAAGCTCACGGCGTTCGCCTCGCCGCGCCGCCTCGCCGCGCACGTGACCGCGGTCGCATCGCAGGCCGCCGACAAGTCGGTGTCGCAGAAGCTGATGCCGGTGAGCGTGGGTCTCGACGCCTCCGGCAACGCCACGCCGGCGCTGCTGAAGAAGCTGCAGGCGCTGGGCGCCGACGCGTCCGCCGTGCCCAAGCTCAAGCGCGCCATGGACGGCAAGGCCGAAGCGCTGTTCCATGACAGCACGGCCAAGGGCGTGACGCTGGCCGAAGGCCTGCAGAAGGCGCTGCACGAAAGCCTCGCCAGGCTGCCGATCCCGAAGGTCATGACCTACCAGCTGGCCGACGGCTGGAGCGACGTGAAGTTCGTGCGTCCCGCGCATTCGCTCCTCGCGCTGCACGGCAAGGACGTGGTGCCGGTGCAGGCGCTCGGCCTGCAGGCCGGCCGCACCACGCAGGGCCATCGCTTCGAGGCCGCCGCCCCCTCGGTGGATATCGCCGATGCGGACAGTTACGCGCGCATGCTGCAGGAGCAGGGCGCCGTGATTGCCGGATTTGCCGAGCGCCGCGCCGAGATCGTGCGCCAGCTGCAGGACGCCGCCACGAAGGTTGGTGGCGGCGCGCGGCCGATCGAAGACGACGCGCTTCTCGATGAGGTCACGGCGCTGGTCGAGCGCCCGAACGTGCTCACCTGCCAGTTCGAGCCCGAGTTCCTGCAAGTGCCGCAGGAGTGCCTGATCCTCACGATGAAGGCGAACCAGAAGTACTTTCCGTTGCTGGACGCGGGCGGCAAGCTCACGAACAAGTTCCTCGTCGTCAGCAATATCCGCCCGCAGGACGCCAGCGCCGTGATCGGCGGCAACGAGCGCGTGGTGCGCCCGCGCCTGGCCGACGCGAAGTTCTTCTTCGACCAGGACCGCAAGAAGACGCTGGAGTCGCGCGTGGCCGGCCTGGCCAAGGTCGTGTACCACAACAAGCTGGGCACGCAGGGCGAGCGCATCGAGCGTGTGCGTGCGATCGCCAAGGTGATAGGGGCGCAGATGGGCAGCGACCATCTCGCGCACGAAGCGGACATCGCCGCGCGCCTGGCGAAGGCCGACCTGCTGACCGACATGGTGGGCGAATTCCCCGAACTGCAGGGGATCATGGGCGGCTACTACGCGCGCCACGACCAGCTGGGTGACGACGTCGCGATCGCGATCGAGGATCACTACCGCCCGCGCTTCGCCGGCGACGAGTTGCCGCGCAACCGGCTCGGCCTGGTGGTTGCGCTGGCCGACAAGCTGGAAACGCTGGCAGGCCTGTTCGCCATCGGCCAGCTTCCCACTGGCGACAAGGACCCGTTCGCTCTGCGCCGCCACGCCCTGGGCGTGGTGCGCATGCTGATGGAGAAGGACCTGCCGCTGGCCCTGGGAGAACTGGTGGTCGAGGCGCTCGGACTGTTCCCGCAGGCGCAGCCCGGCACGGCCGAACAGCTCACCGATTTCATCTACGAACGGCTTGCCGGCCAGCTGCGCGAGCAGGGCTACAGCCCGCAGGAAGTGGAAGCGGTGCTCGCGCTGCGTCCGCAACGCCTGGGCGACGTCGCCAAGCGCCTCGCGGCCGTGCGTGCGTTCGCGGCGCTGCCTGAGGCACCGGCGCTCGCCGCCGCGAACAAGCGCATCGGCAACATCCTGAAGAAGGCCGAGCGTGCCGATGCGCACGTCAGCGAGCCGCTGCTCAAGGAAGACGCCGAGAAGGCGCTGTATGCCGCCACGCAGAAGATCGCCCCCCAGGCAAGGTCGCAGTTCGAGTCCGGCGACTACACCGGCTCCCTGCAGACGCTGGCGGCCCTGCGCGGGCCGGTCGACGCGTTCTTCGACGACGTGATGGTCAACGCGGAAGAAACGGACCTGCGCCTGAACCGGCTGGGGCTGCTCGCGACGCTGCACCAGGCCATGAACCGCGTCGCCGACCTGTCGCGGCTTGCGCAATAGGTGCCACGATGAAACTCGTCATCCTCGATCGCGACGGCACCATCAACGTCGACAGCGACGAGTTCATCAAGACGCCGGAGGAGTGGCAGCCCCTCCCCGGCGCGCTGGAGGCGATCGCGCGGCTCAACCACGCAGGGTGGCGCGTGGCGATCGCCAGCAACCAGTCGGGCCTGGGCCGCGGCCTGTTCGACGTGGCCTCGCTGAACGCCATCCATGCCCGCATGCACAAGATGCTGTCCGCGTACGGCGGCCGCGTCGATGCGATCTTCTACTGCCCGCACGCGCCGGACGAGGGCTGCCAGTGCCGCAAGCCCCTGCCGGGCCTGTTCGAGCAGATCGGCGAGCGCTTCGGCGTCGACCTGCGCACCGTGCCGGTGGTGGGCGACACGCCGCGCGACCTGCAGGCCGGCGCCGCGGTGGGCTGCCAGCCGCACCTCGTGCTCACCGGCAAGGCGGAATCGCTGCGCGGCCAGCCGCTGCCCGATACCTTCCCGCCCGGCACGCGCGTGCACGAAGACCTCTCGGCATTCGCCGACTGGCTGCTCGCGCGCACCAGCGTCGCGCCCACTGCGCCCCGTCCCGCCTGAGAGATACTCCCGCCCCATGGCTTTCCTGCGCTCGTTGGTCCACGGCCTCTGGATGCTCGTGACCGTCATTCCCTGGGGCATCTGGATGGTGCTCGCCTCGCTGTGGTCCAACGGCGAGCAGATGTACTGGAAGGCCGCCCGCTGGCTGGGCTGGCAGATCGACGGCCTGCGCATCCTGTGCGGCGTGCAGGTGCGGGTGACGGGCATGGAGAACCTGCCGGAGGGCAAGACCAGTCCCGCCATCCTGCTGGTGAAGCACCAGTCGACGCTCGAGACCTTCCTCATGCCGACGCTGATGCCGCATCCGCTGGCGTACGTGTTCAAGCGCGAGCTGATCTACATCCCGTTCTTCGGCTGGGCGATGGGCCGCATGGACATGATCCACATCGACCGCAGCCAGCGCACCCAGGCGTTCACGAAGGTCGTGGAGCAGGGCAAGCGGCTGCTCGCGCAGGGCATCTGGGTGATCATGTTTCCCGAGGGCACGCGCATCCCGCGCGGCAAGGCCGGCACGTACAAGTCCGGCGGCACCCGGCTGGCGGTGGCCACCGGCGCGCCGGTCATCCCGATCGCCGTGGCCTCCGCCAAGTGCTGGCCGCGCAAGAAATTCATCAAGCGCCCCGGCATCGTGGACGTCTCCATCGGCAAGCCGATTCCCAGCCAGGGACGGGAGGCCGACGAATTGATGCGCGAGGTGCAGGCCTGGATCGAGGCCGAGATGCGCCGCCTGGATCCCGAGGCCTACGTGCACGAATCCACGAGCGAGCCGGCCAAGGTGTAAATCGCTGGCAAGGGGCTTTCGGCGTCCGTAGAATCGCGCGCCATGCAGTCCCCGTTTCAGCTCCTCCTCGACCTGTTCGACGAGCCGAAACCGACGCCCCGGGCGCCCCCGCCGCCGCAAGTGCCCACTTGCGAACTCGAATCCTCGCCCGGCGAGCCCTTCGACCAGGTGCTTGCCCCCCAGGCCTTTCGCCATCCCGATGCCAACCGCGAAACGCGCATCGGCGACGTGCTGGTGGCCTACGAATTCCGCCGCGCCCGCCGCAAGAACATCGGCTTCTCCGTGGGCCCCGAAGGCCTGGTGGTGAGCGCGCCGCGCTGGGTGCCGTTGGGTGAGGTGGACCAGGCGATCCGCACCAAGGCGCGCTGGATCGTCGGCAAGCTTGAGGCCGCCCGCGAACGCCAGGAGCGCCTGGAGGCCGCGCGCATCGAGTGGAAGGACGGCGCCACCGTCCCCTACCTGGGCGAGCCCGTGATCGTGGTGCTGGATCCGCGCCACGACTTCCGCGAAGCCGGCGCGATGCTGAACACCGACGGCCAGGCGCTGCCTGGCGTGGCGCGCGCCACCCTGCACGTGGGGCTGCCCCACCACGCCGAACCGGCGCAGATCCGCGACGCCGTCCAGGCCTGGCTGATGCGGCAGGCCCGACACCTCTTCACCGAACGCCTGGACCACTATGCGCCGCAGCTGGGCGTGCAGTGGCGCAAGCTCACGCTCTCGAGCGCCGGCACGCTGTGGGGCACGGCGCACAGCGACGGCTCCATCCGCCTGAACTGGCGGCTGGTGCACTTCCGCCTGCCGGTGATCGACTACGTCGTGGCCCACGAACTGAGCCACTTGCGCGTCATGGACCACAGCCCGCGCTTCTGGGACACCGTCCGCACCGTGGTGCCGAACTTTTCCGAGCTGCGCAGCCAGCTGCGCGACGAGGCGCTGCCCGCCTGGTGAGGCCGGCGGCTGATTGACGTTGACGTAAACGTCAGATGTAATCGGCATCCAGGGGCCGCGCTGCCGCGGTCCCTCCTGCCGTTTCCGCACCCCATGGCCGCCGCACCCAACGCTTTCACCACGTACACCATCAGCGACCTCGCGCGCGAATTCGACCTCACCACGCGCGCGATCCGCTTCTACGAGGACATGGGGCTGCTGCAGCCGGAGCGCTCCGGCCCCGGCGGGCGCAACCGCATCTACAGCGCGCGCGACCGCACCCGGCTGAAGCTCACGCTGCGTGCCAAGCGCCTGGGCCTCTCGCTGACCGAGGCGCGCGAGATCATCGACACCTACGACAGCCCGCGCGACACCGGGCCGCAGCTGCGCAAGTTCCTCACCGTGCTCGCGCAGCACCGCCAGCAGCTCGAGGAGCAGATGGCCGAGCTGCAGGCGAACCTGGACGAGGTGCGCACGCACGAGAAGGAAGCGCGCGCCCTGCTCGCACGCTCGGAGAAGAAGACGGCGTGAAGCCGGGGCGCAGCGTGTATAGTTGACGTTTACGTAAACGTCAACGCACGCCGCCATGGACGCACCGCGCTTCGAACCGCAGGACCCCGGCTACACGGAGCGCGTCCGCGCCAGTTTCGCGC
>SEAY01000175.1 GCA_004144865.1 Comamonadaceae bacterium | reverse complement strand
TCCTTGCGCTTGATGGAGATGCGCGCGCCGCTTTCGAGCTGGAAGCCGAGCAGGCCGCGGTCGATGCCGAAGGCGTTGAACTTCGCCGGCTTGATGTTCATCTTCATCTCGACGCGGGCGCCGTACACGGGCTCGCGCATCTGGATGAGCGAGTAGGCATCGTCGGGCCCGTTCATGCGGCGCCAGGCCGTCACGTCGATCTGGTTGTCGTTCTGGAAGCGGTGGCTGAAGCGCAGGCCGAGGTCCACGCCGGAGCGGGCGGCGGCCAGGCCGGGGCTACCGGGGGCAACCTGCGTCGGCATCGTGCGCACGCCGAGCACCGGGCCGAAGCCGGTGCCGCGCGCGTTCTCGGGAACGACGGAAAGGTCGAGGCGCGGCGCCTGGAAGCCTGAGTCCTGCGCGTCGAGTCGGGGCAGGGCGCTGCTTTCCACCTTCAGGCGCATTGGCGGCTGCTGGGGGCGCGCCTCGAGCACCAGGAGGGCCTCCGGAGGCGGGCTGGCCTCCTGGGCGTGCGCCGCACTGGCGGAGAGCAAGGTCAGCAGGGCTGCGGCGGAGGCGCGCAGCGGCGTTTCCCAACGGCTTGCGGCGATAGCGCCGGTGTGTACAACCTTTTCCACGGCTCACCTCCCAGTGATGGAAGGCAGTCTGGCGCGGCCGTTGGGAAAAGTTTGTGGGAGGCCGCTTCCGGATGCTGTCAGCGGGGCAGGAAGGGTGCGTGTAAGAAAGCGCCTTGCCTCATTCGCCCATGTGGTGCCACTTGGTCTCGGGCAGGGCACGCAGCACCTCGTGGATCTGCGGCAGCACGCCCTGCGCCGCCGCCCACGCGATGTGTTCGCGCAGGTGCGCGCGCTTCTGCAGCGAGGGCGTGCGCGACCACTCGTCGCGCGTGGCGGGCACGCCCGGCATGTGCGGCGGCTTGTTCGGCAGCAGCGCGTGGATGCGCACCCAGACGGTGGGCATGGGACACACGCGATTGTTGCGGCGCACTTCGACGAGCACGTCGTCCAGCGTCACGATGGCCGGTGCCTCGCGCGCGCCGCGCTGCGCATCCAGGCCGGTGGGCCGGGTCTTCTCGAATCCGCGCTCCTGGGCGTCGGTGATGGCCTGGAACATGGCCCACGACGTGTCCGTGTTCTTCTCCACGACCTCCAGCGCGCGATCGGCGTCCGACAGCCTGGGCTGGCCGCCTGTGGGCTTGCTCACGGTGATCCCTCTCTCCAACTCCGCTAAATGTAAGCGGATGTTTTACGAATGGGAATGGGGTGGGGGGAGGCGAAATGCCAACTTGTGCACGGTGGCGGACGATGCGTCGCGCCTGCCGAAAGCAAGGGTGCCCCAGGATCACGCGGCGTGAGTGACCACGTGGCTGATCAGTTTCTCTCCAGCAACGCCGCGGCATTGGCACCCGCGTGAGACGGACCGACAGTCAACGGGGCGTTCGGTAGCATGGCGAATCACTCGCGCGGAGAATACTTGTGCCGGTCGAACTAAATTTGCCAGAGACTGCGAAGGCGTTAAGCGCTCCCGTCACTAAGCTAATAGAAGTGGTTGCTGCTGGCTGCGGACGGTTGTACGAGCCGACTGGAATTCGCCGCAAAGCCCGAGCAGAGGGCGATGCTGCGGTGATCTTGGAGGGGGCGCGAGGAAGAGTCTCTGAATTGCGAGACCGAGCAGCACAGCGCCTTCTAGACACTGAGGAGCGTCGGCAACAAAACATCGAAGCCATCACGGAAGATGCAATCAAGCGTCTACCTGGCACGGTGTCCGACGATCCCGTAGACCAAGATTGGGCGGCCCGATTTTTTTCAGAGTGTCAGGACATCAGCAACGAAGAGATGCGGAGCGTTTGGGCCCGCCTGCTTGCGGGCGAGGTGGCCCGACCAGGCTCGTTCTCTCCGCGCACGCTGTGGGTGCTAAAGAACCTCACGAGGCGCGAGGCCCAGTTGTTTAACGAGCTGTGCAAGCAATCCTTCCGGGTTGGCGGAGTGCTTCAGCCGATGGTGGGCGTTCCAGAGAGATCCTCGGTTCTCGAAGAGCATGGTCTCGACTTTCAAGGACTCCAACGTCTAGTAGACGCTGGACTTACGACGTGGCATGACCTTGGACTGCTATGGGACTTGAAAGTCGAAGCTTTGCTACTGATCGGATCAAAGGTCTCTCTGATGCTCAAGAGCCCCAGTCCGCATCAATTTTCTCTCGGGTATGTCAGCTTCACATCTGCCGGATTAGAACTGGCCGAAATATGCGAGTGGGATATACCCGAGGCTCGTTTAAATGAGATCGAGGGCTCGATAGCGGCTCCTCTGTCTAGCGTGCGGGTGGAGGTCATCGATCGTCTCCCTGACGGGAGAGTTCGATTCAAGCCGCTATAGGGGCGCGAGCTCGTAGGGACTCCTTCGGCGACCTGGGGTCTCCCAGGCGAGCGGTGAGATCTGGCCACGACCCCGGCGCAGCTCCGCTGGGGTGACCTGGTCGACGCATTGCCCCGACTTCTTCTGCTCCCCGTGCGCCTGGGCCGTAGCTCACAGGGACACACCCAAGGGCCTTAAAGCCCTCCAGCACGCAAGTTCGCGCCAGCATTGGCTTTTTGTGAGGGAAGTTGACGAGCCTTACCCCCGGCACTGGCTCCACAGTTAGGGCTGCTTGGTTCCCCACCTGACCCGGTTGGCCGCTTCCCCATGCGGGGAGGCCCGTCACCGCCGATTGTAGGCGAACGCGGCAAGGCCGAGCTCGCGCGGGGCCACCTTTAGAATCGTGCGCATATGTCGTACCTCGTGCTCGCGCGCAAATACCGGCCCCGGACCTTCAGCCAGATGGTCGGGCAGGAGCACGTGGTGCAGGCGCTCTCGAATGCGCTGGACCAGCAGCGGCTGCACCACGCCTACCTGTTCACCGGCACGCGCGGCGTGGGCAAGACCACCGTGTCGCGCATCCTGGCCAAGTCCCTCAACTGCCAGGGGGCCGACGGGCAGGGCGGCATCACCTCCGCGCCGTGCGGGGTGTGCCAGGCCTGCACCGACATCGACAGCGGCCGCTTCGTGGATTACACGGAGCTGGATGCCGCCTCCAACCGCGGCGTGGACGAAGTGCAGTCGCTGCTGGAGCAGGCCGTCTACAAGCCGGTGCAGGGCCGCTTCAAGGTCTTCATGATCGACGAGGTGCACATGCTCACCGGGCATGCGTTCAACGCGATGCTGAAGACGCTGGA
Source organism: Comamonadaceae bacterium (assembly GCA_004144865.1). Lineage (GTDB taxonomy): Bacteria > Pseudomonadota > Gammaproteobacteria > Burkholderiales > Burkholderiaceae_C > Ramlibacter. The sequence continues at coordinate 832 of SEAY01000175.1, read as the reverse complement.
GGAGCCGCCCGAATACCTCAAGTTCGTGCTGGCGACCACCGACCCGCAGAAGGTGCCGGTGACGGTGCTCTCGCGCTGCCTGCAGTTCAACCTGCGGCCGATGGCGCCCGAGACGGTGCAGGAGCACCTCGCGCACGTGCTGGCGGAAGAGGGCGTGGCGGCCGATGCGCAGGCGCTGCGCCTGCTTTCGCGCGCGGCGCGCGGCTCGATGCGCGACGCGCTGTCGCTCACCGACCAGGCGATCGCCTTTGGTGGCGGGGCGCTGCAGGAAGCGAACGTGCGGCAGATGCTGGGCAGCGTCGACCGCAGCCACGTGTTCCACCTCATCGAGGCGCTGGCGGCCGGCGACGGCAGGTCGGTGGTCGAGACCTCCGAGGCGCTGCGCCTGCACGGCCTGTCGGCCGCCGCGGCGCTGGAGGAGATGAGCATGGTGCTGCAGCGCATGGCGGTGCTGCAGGCCGTGCCGCAGGCGGCGGAGACCGGCGACGAAGAGGCCGCGACGATCGCGCGCCTCGCGGCGTCGCTGCCGGCCGACGAGACGCAGCTGCTTTACAGCATCTGCCTGCATGGGCGGGCCGAGCTGGGCCTGGCGCCGGATGAATACGCGGCGCTCACGATGGTGTTGCTGCGGCTGCTGGCTTTCAAGCCTTCGGCGGAAAAAAAAACTCTGAATGAAGGGCCGGGGGCTGGGGTGGCTTCGCCAACCCAGCCTGCGGCGGCCCCGGCGGCTGTGAGCGGCGGGGTTCCTGCGTCACCCCGCCCTACGCAGGCGGCGGTCGACGAGCCCCGTAGGTCGGCGGTGAGTGCGCAGCCGAACCCCGACGTCCCACCC
>SEAY01000174.1 GCA_004144865.1 Comamonadaceae bacterium | reverse complement strand
GCGCTCCACCGCCCTGGGCAGCAGCGCGACGGTGTCGATGCCTTCGGGCATGCGCAACCACAGGAACATGCCGCCGACCGGCACGTTGAACTGCACGTCCAGCCCTGCCATCTCGCGCCTCAGTGCAGTCACCATCGCGTCGCGCTGGCGCTTGTAGAGCGCGCGGATCGTGGGCACGTGGGTGGCGAGGAAGTCGTCCTTCATCACCGACGACACCATGCGCTGCGTGAAGATCGGCGTGTGCAGGTCGACCGCCTGCTTGGCCTGCAGCAGCTTCGGGTAGATCGCCTTCGGCGCGACCAGAAACCCCAGGCGCAGACCGGGCGCGAGGATCTTGGAGAACGACCCCAGGTAGATGCAGCCCTCCGGATTGCGCGCCGTCAGCGGCAGCGGCGGGGCTTCGTCGAACCACAGGTCGCCATACGGGTTGTCTTCGACGATCGGCAGGCCGGCCTTCGCGGCGGCAGCGGACACGGCCGCGCGGCGCGCCTCGGTCATCGTGCGGCCGGTCGGGTTCTGGAAGTTGGGCAGGAGGTAGACGAAGCGCGCATCTTTCGATTGCGCGATCAGGTCGTCGACGATCACGCCCTCGTCGTCGCTCGCGACGCTTTGCGGCACCGGTTCCATCGGGCCGAAGGCCTGCAGCGCGCCGAGGTAGGTCGGCGTCTCGACCAGCACCTTGCTGCCCGGGTCGAGCAGCACCTTGGCCACGAGGTCCAGGCCCTGTTGCGAGCCGGTGGTGATCAGCACCTGCGCCGGGTCGACGTTCCACGGCAGCATGTCGGCCACGGCCTGGCGCAGCGGGCCGTAGCCCTCGCTCGCGGCGTATTGCAGCGCCGCCTGGCCGTCGTTGTGCAGCACGTCGGCGCAGGCGTCGGCGAACGCCTGGATCGGGAAGGTCTTGGGGGAAGGCAGTCCGCCCGCCAGGCTGATGATGCCGGGGCGCTCGGTGACCTTGAGGATCTCGCGCAGCACCGACGGGTTCATTTTTTCGGCGCGGGCCGCCAGTTTCCAGTTCATGTCGTTTTCCTTGTGAGCGGAGCGTTGTTTGTACCGCCTGTGGCGGGTTGCGAGAGTCTTTTGCCAGTCACGACCGTCGCCACCACGGCGGCAGCGAAGCAAAGCGTGACGACATCGAGCGGCTCGCCCAGGATCGGAATGGCGGCCAGGATCGACAGGAAGGGCTGCAGCAGCTGCGTCTGGCTCACGCGCAGCGCGCCGCCCAGCGCGAGGCCGCGATACCAGGCGAAGAAGCCGATCCACATGGAGAACACGCCGACGTAGACGAAGCCGATCCAGGCGGAAGTCGCGACAGGCTCTTGCGGCCACAGCGCCAGCGTGGCAGGCAGCGTGAAGGGAAGCGCCATCACGCAGACCCAGCAGATCACGCGCTCGGCGCCGAGCGACGGCGTGACCTGCGCGCCGTAGATGTAGCCGAAGGACGCCGCGATGACAGCGCCGACCAGCAGCAGGTCGGCCCACTCGAACCCGAAGCCGTGCCCTTGCTGCTGCGCGCGCAGAACCGAGAACGCCACCACCAGCAGGCTGCCGACGACGGCACACACCCAGAAGCCGAGCCGTGCGCGCTGGTGCAGCACCCAGGCCGCGACCATTGCGCTCACGAGCGGCAGCAACGCGGTGATGACCGCGGCATGGCTGGCCGTGACCACCCGCAGCGCATAGCCCAGGAGCAGCGGGTAGCCGATCACGTTGCCGAGCACGGCGATGCCGAGCGGCTTCCACTGCGTGCGCTGCGGCAGGGGCGAGCGGGTGGCGAGCAGGAACACCAGCGAGAGCGCACCGGCCAGCGCCGCGCGGCCGACCGTCACGAACCACGGCGAAAGTTGCGGCGCCTCGGCCGTGCCGGTCGCCAGCCGTGTCATCGGCAGCGTGACGGCGAAGAAGGCGACGCCCAGCACACCGAGCCACATGCCGAGCGTCTCGTCCTTGAGCTTCATGCGCCTGCCATCCACCACGCCGTCAACACCAGCACCAGCGCCATCGCACGGTTGAACCACAGCAGCCGCGTGCCATGCGCCAGCCAGTTGCGCAGCAGCGACCCGGCCAGGGCGTAGACGAAGTTGCTCGTGAAGGCATACACCAGCATCACCGCCGCGACGATGGCGAAGCGCTGCCACGGATCGGGTTGGCCGGCGATCCACCCGGCCACCAGCGTGAGCGCCAGCAACCACGCCTTGATGTTGACGAACTGCAGCAACACACCCTGGCCGAAGCCGACGTCGAGCTTCCTGTCGTCGGCGCTGCCCAACGTGCCGCTGCCGCTCAGCTTGAACGCGAGCCACAGCAGGTAAGCGATGCCGAGTGTCTTGATCGCCACGCGCAGCGCGGGTTCCGCCACCACCAGCGCACCGATGCCGGCTGCGCAGAGGGCGAGCAGCAGGCTCCAACCCACCGGCACGGCAAGGATGAAGCGCAGCGCACGCCGCAGACCGCCGTTGGCCGCGATGGCGGTCGACAGCGTGGTGTTGGGCCCCGGCGAAAAACTCATCGCCGTGGCCAGCACCAGCAGCGCGGTGAATTCTTGCCAGTTCATGGGATGGACTCTAAACTGATGACCATTACAGTTCCAGTACAGACAGGCCGACAACGATGGGATCTGTATCGGTCAGCCTCCAGACACACACCGCCGCATGCTGACACGAACTTCGACCCAGTCGCTCACCGAGCAGTTGGCCGGACGCTTTGCCGAGCGCATTCGCAACCGGCTGCTGCCGCCCGGTGTGCGCCTGCCGTCGGTGCGCGATTGCGCGCAGCAGCAGGGCGTGAGCCCGCACACGGTGGTGGCGGCCTATGACCAGCTGCTCGCGCAGGGCTTGATCGAAGCGCGGCGCCAGCGCGGCTTCTATGTGCGCAACGAGGCTGCGGCGCCCGGTAGTCGTCCGCCTGTCGCAGCCAGGAACATCGCGACACCCTCGGCGGCCGCAGGTGTGCCGGCCGACGCCAGTTCGCTCATCCGCGGCATGTTCCATCGGCAGAGCGACAAGCCACAACCCGGCATGGGCGTGTTCCCGCCCGACTGGATGGAATCGACGTTCCTGCCGACCGCGCTGCGCCGCCTGACCAGCACACGCGCGCTGCAGGAGTTGTCGCTGCAGTACGGCGAGCCGGCGGGCGACACGGCGCTGCGCCGAAGCCTCTCGCAGAAGCTCGTGGGCATCAACGTGCCGGCCGGGCCGGAGCAGATCATCACCACCATCGGCGCGACGCACGCGCTCGACATCGTGAGCCGCACCCTGTTGCGGCCCGGCGATCCGGTGATGGTCGAAGAGCCGGGCTGGGCCATCGAATTCGCGCGGCTCGAATCGCTCGGCATGCGCGTGCTGCCGGTGCCGCGCCGCGCCGATGGGCCCGACCTGGACGTGATGGCGAAGTACTGCGAGGCACACCAACCCAAGCTCTTCGTGAGCGTGAGCGTGTTCCACAACCCGACGGGCTACAGCCTCACCCCCGGCAGCGCGCACCGTGTGCTGCAGCTCGCCAACCAGCACGACTTCCACATCGTCGAGGACGACACCTACAGCCACCTTGCGCCCGAGCACGCCACGCGGCTGTGCGCGCTCGACGGGCTGCAGCGCACGATCTACGTGAGCGGCTTCGCCAAGATCCTCGCGCCCAACTGGCGCATCGGCTTTCTCGCCGCGCCGCCCGGGTTCTTTGGTCGCCTGCTCGAAACCAAGCTGCTGGGCACGCTCACCACGCCGGCCCTGTTCGAGCGCGCATTGGCCTGGTGCATCGACCAGGGCCAGCTGCGCCGCCACGCCGACCGCATCCGCGTGCGGCTGGACGGCGCGCGCGCCCGCACGGTGAAGCTCGCGCTCTCGCACGGGTGCACCTTCGTGTCGGAGCCCGCAGGGCTGTTCGGCTGGGTCGACACCGGCGTCGACACCGACGCGCTCACGCAACGCATGCTCGACGAGGGCTACCTGCTCGCGCCCGGTTCGCTGTTCCATGCGCGGCGCCCGCCGTCGACGCTGATGCGCATCAATTTCGCGACCGCACAGGATGCGCAATTCTGGAAAGTGTTCGCGCGAGTGCGCGGCTGATCAATCCTCCACTGACGGAACTTCCTCGGTCTTGAATCCCGCCGGCAGCACGATCTCGAGCATTTCCACGTCGT
>SEAY01000173.1 GCA_004144865.1 Comamonadaceae bacterium | reverse complement strand
CGGTATTCCTTGCCGATGCCGAAGACGGGGGTGGGCTGCTTGCTGTCGTCGGAACGGCCCGGCCAGGAGGCCCATAACGGGGTCTTCCGTCCCGCCTCCGCCGACGAGGCCGCACGGCCGGGCCGTTCCGACGACAGCAAGCAGCCCACCCCCGTCTTCGGCATCGGCAAGGAATACCGCGTCGGTCCCAACGACCTGCTCGACGTCGAGGTGCTCAACCTCGAGAAGGACAGGGAGAGCGCCAAGCGGACCGTAAGGGTCAACGCCGCCGGCTTCATCACGCTGCCGCTGATAGGCGCCGTGCTGGTTTCGGGCCTCACGCAGCAGCAGGCCGAGACCCACATCGCCGCGCAGTACGGCGAGAAGTACCTGCAGGATCCGCAGGTTTCCGTTTTCATCAAGGAATTCACCACCGAGCGCATCACGATCGACGGGGCCGTCGCCAAGCCGGGGATCTACCCGCTCGTGGGGCAGATGACCCTGCTGCGCGCGCTGGCGCTGGCCGGCGGGTTCGGCCAGATCGCGAACGCCTCGGAGGTGAAGCTGTTCCGGCAGGGCGAGGGGGGCGACCGGCAGGTCGCCACGTTCGACGTCGAGCGCATCCGCGCCGGCAAGGACGCCGACCCGGCGGTCCGGGGCGACGACCTCATCGTCGTGCAGAGGGATTCCAGCCGCGCGCTGCTGAGGGACTCCATCCTGCGCGACGTCGTCGACTCCATCAACCCGTTCGCCGTCTTCCGCTGAAGACGCCGCGCCAGCAGTTCCCACTTCACACCATGTCCGCATCCGAAATCTCCCGGGACCCCGCCACCGGGCTCGTGCCGGCCCACAGGAACGAGGTCGCGCTCCGCCACCCGCACGAGCTGCAGGCCCTGCTCGCGCGGCCCGAGGAGGAGCAAGGCAGCGACGACTCGCTCACGCTCACCGACATCGGCCGCATCATCCTCAAGCACAAGTGGACGCTTCTGGTGGTGGTGCTGCTGGCCATTTCGGCTGCGGCGATCCGTACTTTCCTGAGCACGCCCGTCTACCGTTCGACCGTGGTGATGCAAATCGACCGGGTGTCGCCGCGCGTGGTGCGCTTCGACGCCGATCCCGAGCAGGAGCGGCTGGGCAGCGACGACGTGGTCGCCATGCGGACGCAGCATGAACTGCTCAAGAGCCGCTCGCTGGCCGAGCGGGTGATCGACGAACTTCGGCTCGACCAGTCCGTGCAGCGCGCGCGCGCCACCGGTGACGCCCGCGTCCGCGCGCCGGGCGCCGAGACGGCCGAGGAATCCGCAGCGGACGACAGCGACTACCTCGAGCGCCTGATCTCGGGCTATCGCAAGCTCACCACGCCCAGCGCGCAGCGTGAAGAGACGCTCGACCGCGACGCGGTGGTGCGCGGCTTCCTCCAGTCGGTGACGGTCGAACCCGTGCGCAGCTCGCGCCTGGTGAAACTGCACGTCGACAACACCGACCCGGCGCTTGCCGCGCAGATCGCCAACACCACGGTGCAGGCCTTCATCGCCATGGGCATGGAGCGCCGGCTCGAAGCCACCTCGTACGCCAAGACCTTCCTGGAGGACCAGATCAAGCAGGTGAAGGCCCGGCTCGAGGAATCGGAGCGGCGCCTCAACAGCTACGCGCAGACCAACCAGATCCTGACGCTCGACGAGAAGACGAGCGCCATCAGCCAGACCTACGTGGACTTCGCCACGGCGCTGGCGAAGGCCGAACAGGAGCGCTTCAAGGCCGAGGCCGTGGCCACCGAGATGAAGCGCAACCCGGAATCGTCCGGCGCGGTCATCGAGAACAAGACCATCCAGGCGTACAAGGAGCAGCGGGCGAAACTGCAGATCGAGTACCAGGAAAACCTGAAGATCTACAAGCCCGACTTCCCCAAGATGCTGCAGATCAAGGCGCAGCTCGGCGAAGTCGACGCGCAGATCAAGGCGGAGATCGGCGCCATCTCGGCGTCGGTGCAGGCGCAGTACGAGGCCGCCCTGCGGCAGGAGGCCCTCACGCGCGAGCGGCTGGCGGAGACGCGCAAGCAGGTGCTCACCACGCAGGACCACAGCATCGACCTGAACCTCCTCAAGCGCGAGGTCGACACGAACCGCCAGCTTTACGACAACCTGCTGCAGCGCTTCAAGGAAGTGGGCATCTCGGGCAACATCGTCAACAACAGCGTCTCGGTGGTCGACCCGGCCGAAGCCTCGCTCTTCCCGCACAAGCCCCGCCTGCTGGTGAACCTGCTGATCGGCCTGGTCGCGGGCGTGCTGCTCGGGGCCGCCATCGTCGTGGCGCTGGAGATCATGGACGACTCCATCAAGTACCCGGACGAAGTGGAACGGGTGCTGGGCCTGCCGCTCATGGGCGTCATCCCCAAGATCAGCCGCAAGCGCGGCGAGCGCTCGGTCGGCCTGGAGGTGCACGAGGATCCACGGTCCCCCGTGGCCGAGGCGTATCGCTCCGTGCGGACCGCCCTGCAGTTCTCCACCGCGGAAGGCGCCCCGAAGCGGCTGGTCGTCACCAGCACGACGCGCAACGAGGGCAAGAGCACGACCTCGCTGGCGCTCGCCATCAACTTTGCGCAGATGGGACAGCGTGTCCTCCTGATCGACGCGGACATGCGCAATCCCACGGTGCACAAGCTGCTGGGCCTGCCCAACGACTTCGGCCTGTCCAACCTGCTCTCGAGCGACCATCGCAGCGACAAGGTGATCACGCCGACGGCGATCCCCAACCTGTCGGTGCTCACCGCCGGCCCGATCCCGCCCAACCCGGTGGACCTGCTGACCGGGCCCAAGCTGCTCCTGCTGCTCAACATCACCTCCGCCCTGGGCATCGACCAGGTGATCGTCGACGCCCCGCCGCTGCTGGGCCTCGCCGATGCGGTGGTGCTGGGCAACCAGCTGCAGAACGTGCTCTTCGTCGTGCAGGCGAGCAGCACGCGCAAGGCGCACATCAAGCATGCGTTGCGCCGGCTGAGGCTCGCCGGCCTCGTGCCGCGCGGCGTCGTCCTCACGCAGACGCAGCAGCACGCGATGCCGCAGGAGGCCGAGTCCTACTACGGGTACGGCCCCGCCGAGGAGCGCACCGCGCTGCCTCGGGCGCGCTGAGGCCTCCGTGGCATCCACGCCGCCCGAGTCGCGCGAGGAGACGGTCCGGAGGGCGCTTCTCGACTACTACGAGGCGCCGGGGAAGCACCGGCTGCAGTTGCGCCAGCCGGCGATCCTGTTCTCCTCGGTGCCCGTGGTGCTGCAACTGGCGGCGCGCAGCGCAACCGGCGGCCGGCGCGAAGCGCAGGTGCGCGAGGCGGCCAGCTTCTTCATCCGCGCGGCCATGTTGTACCCGGGGGCGGATCACTACGCCCTGTTCGGGCTGGAGAGTCGCAAGGAACCCGTGGACCTCAAGGAGCGCTACCGGCTGGTGATGCGCCTCATCCATCCGGACTTCGCGGTGGCAGGCGAGTGGCCGGCCGATGCGGCGATCCGCGTCAATCGCGCCTACGACGTGCTGTCCTCCCCCATGCAGAGGCGCGCCTACGACGAACAGCTGGCCGCCCAGCGCGGCGCGTCCGGGCGCGCGGACGACGCCGGCGCCCGGGACGCGCGCCGCGCGCGGATGCACCGGTTCGCCACGGCCGCTGTCGTGGTGGCAGCCGCCCTCGGCGCCCTGCTGATCCTCGCCCCCAGTCCGCGCCCCGTGAGCCTGGTGCAGAAAAGGCCCGCGACGCCCTCCCCCGCGCCACCTCCGGCGAGCACCTTTCCCCAAGCCTACGCACCCGCTCCCGCTCCCGCCTTGACCCTGGTGGAGCCAATGGCGCCGCAGGCGGCCCCCGCCCTGCTCGTGCCGGGGGACCGCGCCGAGCCGCCCGCCGTGCTGGCCGCGGCCGCCGTCATCCCGCCAGTGCCCCGCCCCGTGCACGCACTCGCAGAGCCGGCTCGCGCGGTCGCCGTTGCCCCGCCCGAAGCGCTGCAGCTGCGCATCGCACCAGCGGAGTTCCCGCCTGCGGTCGCCGCCATCCCCGCCGCGGCCGCTGCACCGCCGCTGGCCACAGGGACCGAGGAGCGTGCGAGTCCCGCTGCAGCGCTTCGGGCGGGGCAACGGCGACCGCGCGAGCCGGCTCTGCGAGTGCGTGCACGGGGCGGGGCACTGGCG
>SEAY01000077.1 GCA_004144865.1 Comamonadaceae bacterium | reverse complement strand
GCTCCCGCCCCGGCCGCTGCGCCGGCCCCTGCTCCCGAGCCGGCTCCCGCCCCGGCGGCGGCTCCGGCCCCGGCCGCCGACACGTCCAGCAGCGCTGCTACCGCTCCCGCGGGCGCGGCTTCCGCTGCGGCTCCGGCGGCTTCGAAGTAAAGCCACCCGGCTCCAGCCGAAGGCCGCCTCCGGGCGGCCTTTTTCATTGGAAGGTTCAGGCGCTGAGCCAGCCGCTGCCGCTGCGCCCGTCGGCCACGTGGATTTCCGCGGCGCCGCCGATCGCCTGTTGCAGCGCCGTGCGCGCGAGTTCCGGCGTGTTGTTCTGCTCGCTCAGGTGGGCGGCAACCACCTGGCGCAACCGGCCTGCGGCCAGCAGCGATTGCGCGAGGGCTGCCGCCGCGCTGTTGGCCAGGTGCCCATAGGCACCCCCCACCCGGCGCTTGAGGAAGGGCGGATAGGTGGAGGCCCTCAGCATCGCCTCGTCGTGGTTGCACTCCAGCAGCAGCGTGGCGCAGCCGGCGAGGGCCTGCTCCACGTGCGCCGTCACGTGGCCCAGGTCGGTCAGCACGCCCAGGCGCGTGTCGCCGTCGTGGCACGTGAGCTGCAGGGGCTCGCGCGCGTCGTGCGGCACGGTGAAGGGCCGCACCTCCAGGCCGCCAAGGTCGATGGCGGCGCCGTCGCAGGCGAGGCGCAGCATGCCGCCGAAATCGGGCTGGCCGATCGCGGCGTAGGTGCCTTCGCTCATGTAGACCGGGATGCGCTCGCGCACGGCAAGCTGCCGCGCGCAGCCGATGTGGTCGCCGTGCTCGTGGGTGATGAAGATGGCGTCGACCTGGTCCGCCATCATGCCGGCGGCGGCGAGGCGCTTGTCGAGCTCGCGGATGCCGAGGCCGCAGTCGACCAGCAGGTGCGTGAGGCTCGCGCCGCCCCGTGCCTGGATCACCGTGGCGTTGCCGGAGCTGCCGCTGCCCAGCGATTTGAAGCGGATCATTCCTCGCGGGACGAGGCGGCGCGCCTGGCGCATCGCCCCTGTCCTCACCTCATTTCAAGTCGTCGGCGATGACCTGCACGATGCGCTGCGCGTTGGCCGAAGTCTCCGGCGCGCCGCTGGCATTGAGCACCGAGACGGTGGTCGCCTGGCCCTCGGTCTTCAGGTTGATGCGGAACTTCAGGGGCTGCTCGGCGCGCTGGCTGCCGAAGCCGCTGAACAGCTTGCCCAGGAAGCCCGGCTCCTTCTTGTCCGCGCTCGGCGGCACGTAGCGCACGAAGTACGTGCCCTGGCTGCGATCGCGGTCTTCCACCGTGAAGCCCGTGCGGTCCAGCGCCAGGCCCACGCGGCGCCAGGCGCGGTCGAAGGGCTCGTCGAGCACCACCACCGGCTGGTTGTTGACCGTGGACACGCGCGAGGTGGCTTGCGCGGGCGCAGTCGCCGCAGCGGCCTGGGCCTGCGTCTGCGGGGCGCCGAGGCGCACCATGAGGCGGCGCAGGAATTCGGCCTCCAGCTCGGGATCCGCGGGGCGCGGCTGCCAGACCGTCTGGTCCTTCTGGTTGGAGGCGTAGACCTCGATCATGCCGCGGTGGCTGACGTAGATCTCGGTGCCGCCGGTGGCCGAGCGCTCCAGGCGCGTGCGGAACTTGTCGCGCTCGGAGGTCGAGTACACGTTGTCGATGAAGCGGCCGATCGTGCTGCGGATGAAGTCCTGCGGGATCTTGGCGCGGTTTTCGGCCCAGTCGGTTTCCATGATGCCCAGGTTGGACTGGTCCATGGCGAGCAGGAAGCCGTTCTCCTGCCAGAACTCGCGCACGATCGGGTAGATCTGGTCGGCCGGGCGGTTGACCACCAGCCAGCGCTGGTTGCCCGAGCGCTCGACGCGCACGTCGCCCACCGCGGTGGCCGCGGTCGGCAGGTTGGGCACGGACTGGCCGAGCTGGTAGCTGTTGGCCGAGACGCTGCCGCCCGGCAGCACGTAGCGCGTGTCGCGCGAGAGCTGGGTCAGGTCCGGCGGGACTTCCAGCGTCGGCGCGCGGCTGGCGCTGCGGTAATCGATCTTGTCGCCTTCCAGCACGCTGCAGGCGCTGAGCGCGGCGGCCGCCACGGCCAGCAGGACCAGCCTCAGGGCCGGCGGCATGCCGGCCTTCATGGTGAAGTTCATGGAATCTCTCTTGTCTCTTCGGTCGTCGTTCAGCCCAGCAGGCCGCAGGCGCGCAGCGCGCCCTCGACCACCGGCTCGTTGGCGTTCGTGAGGGGCGTCATCGGCAGGCGCAGCGCGCCGCCCATCAGGCCCATGCGGGCCATGGCCCACTTCACCGGGATCGGGTTGGCTTCGACGAACAGGTGCTTGTGCAGCGGCAGCAGCCGGCGCTGGATCTCCATCGCCCGCTTCGCATCGCCGGCCACGGCCGCCACGCACAACTCGTGCATCAGGCGCGGGGCCACGTTGGCGGTGACGCTGATGTTGCCATGGCCGCCGCACAGCATCAACGCCACGGCGGTCGGGTCGTCGCCGGAATAGATCGAGAAGCCCTGCGGGCAGTCGCGCACCAGCCACTGCGCGCGCTCGATGTTGCCGGTGGCCTCCTTGATGCCGATGATGCCGGGCACTTCGGCCAGGCGCAGCACGGTGTCGTGCAGCATGTCCGCGACGGTGCGGCCCGGCACGTTGTACAGCACCATGGGCAGGTCGCCGGTTTCCTCGGCGATCGCCTTGAAGTGGCGGTACTGGCCTTCCTGCGTGGGCTTGTTGTAGTAGGGCACCACCTGCAGCTGGCAGTCGGCCCCGACCTTGCGGGCGTACTTCGCGAGCTCGATCGCCTCGAGGGTGGAGTTCGCGCCGCAACCGGCCATGATGGGCACGCGGCCATTGGCCTGCTCCACGGAGACGCGGATGATCTCGCGGTGCTCCTCGACGTCGACGGTGGGCGACTCGCCCGTGGTGCCGACCACGCCGATGCAGTCGGTGCCTTCGGCGATGTGCCAGTCGACGAGCTTGCGCAGCGTGGGGTAATCCACGCTGCCGTCGTCGTGCATCGGCGTCACGAGGGCAACGATGCTGCCAGTAATGGGTGTCATGGGGCTTCTTCCCGGGGAATATGGGATTCTAGCGAGAGCGCGTAACGCTTCGGTGTAGGCCCCGGCACTTCCCGCACCGCGGCGATCCTTTGCACGAAGCGTTCGGGCGTCTCGAGGAACCCGTCCTCGAAGGCGACGACCCGCAGCCCGCCATAGGCGCGCAGCAGTTCACCGGGGGCCAGCAGGAAGTCGGGCCGGGCGGGCTTGCCCACCGTCTCGTTGCCCTGCGCGAAGGTCTCGTGCAGCAGCACGCCGCCTGGGGCCACCGCCGCCAGGATGCGCGGCAAGAGCGGGCGCCAGAGGTAGTTGGTGACGACCACGGCGGCAAACTGCCGGCCGTCCAGCGGCCAGGGGCCGTTCTCGATGTCGGCCGCCACGGTTTCGCCCACGCCGGCGAGTGTCGCCAGGGCGTCGGCGTCGCGGTCCACGCCGGTGACGGGGTGGCCCCGCGCGGCGAACCAGCGCATGTGGCGGCCGCGTCCGCAGGCGAGATCCAGCACCGCGCCGCCGGCGGGCACCAGGTGGCTCCAGCGGACGATCCAGGGGGAGGGCGCTTCGGTTCCGTGCATGGTCAGTGCGGCCGCGCCTCGTCCTTCAGCACCTTCAGCGCCATGTTCTCCACCACGCCGGGCGCGAGCAGCTTGATGAAGCGCCCCAGCTTGCCCTTCGCGGTCATGACGACCTCGCGGTCGCGCCGGTCCATGCCCTCGATGATGAGGCGCGCGCATTCCTCCACGGACATCGCGTCTTCCTCCTTCAGGCCGCTCATGCCGAGCGGACGTCCCTGGGCGTTGTAGCCGCGGTGCCGGATCTGCGTGGTGACCACCCCGGGGTAGGCCGTCGTGACGCTCACCCCGCGCAGCTTGACCTCGGTGCGCAGCGCCTCGAAGAAGCCGCTCATGGCGAACTTGGTGGCGCTGTAGGCCGTGCGGCCCGGCACCCCGACCAGCCCGGAGAGCGAGCTCACCGCGACGATGCGGCCGCGGCTTTCCTTCAGCGCGGGCAGGGCGGCATGGGTGCACCACACGGCGCCCCACAGGTTGATCTTCATGAGGGTCTCGTACCAGTGCAGGTCTTCCGCCTTCACGTCTTCGAACAGCGCCTGTGCCGACATGCCGGCGTTGTTCACCAGCGCGTCGATGCGGCCGAACTCCGCCAGCGTGCGGTCGACGAGCGCCCGGCACTGGGCCTCCTCGGCGACGTCCATGGGCACGCACAGGGTGCGCGCCCCGAGCCCGCCGCACTGCGCGGCCACGGCCTGCAGCTTGTCCGGGCTGCGGGCGGCCAGCACGAGGGTGAGGCCGTCCTTGTGCCGGGCGGCGAGCTGGCGGGCCATTTCCGCGCCGATGCCGTCGGAGCCGCCGGTGATGATCGTGACGTTCATGGCGCGGAATGTACCGGTTCGGCCCGGACAGGTTGGAGGGAGGCTTTTCACGCCATCGGGGCGAACCCCGTCAGCAAATCGCGTATTGGTAGCCCGACAGCGCGATGCTAGAACTTGCGGGTTCGTTTCCGAACAGCAAGGGAGTCACAACATGAACGCAATCCGCAAAGTTTCTGGGGCGCTGGCCGCCGCCGGCCTCGCCGCCGCCTGCAGCGGCGCCTTCGCGCAGGCGCAGGGCCAGGCGTCCGTCGCACCGGTCCGCAAGCCCGCGCCGGCCGCCCCCGCCGTCGCGGCCCCCTGGCCCACCAAGCCGGTGCGCCTCCTGATCGGGTTTCCGCCCGGGTCGGTGCAGGACCTCTCGGCGCGCTCGATCGCCGAGCCGCTGTCCAAGGTGCTCGGGCAGCCGGTGATCGTGGAGAACAAGGCGGGCGCGTCGGGCACGATCGCGGCCGACCAGGTGGCCAAGGCGAACGACCTGCACACCTTCGGCGTGATGAACAACAGCCAGCTGACCATCGCCAAGATGCTCAATCCGGCCATCGCCTACGACCCGGAGCGGGACCTGGCGCCGTTGGCGCTGATCGGCACCACCCCGATGGTGCTGGTGGTGAGCGCGTCGGTGCCGGGCAATACCCCCTCCGACTGGCTGACCTGGCTGCGCAACCAGGGCAACAAGGCGAACTACGGCTCGCCCGGCACCGGCACGCCGGGCCACCTGGGGATGGAATTGATCAAGAGCCGCAGCGGCGTGGACGCCGCGCACATCCCGTACCCGGGCAACCCGCAGTTGATCAACGCGATGCTGGGCGGGCAATTGCAGGCGGCGCTGCTGCCGCCGGGCCTGGCGTTGCAGCAGGTGAAGGCGGGCAAGATGAAGGTGATCGGCGTGACCTCCGAGCGCCGCAGCGTGCTCGCGCCGGACCTGCCGACGCTGCGCGAGTCGGGCGTGCTGGGCGCCGACGTCGAGCTGTGGACCGCGCTGGCCGGCCCGGCGAGCCTTCCGCCCGGCGTGCGCGACAAGCTCAGCGCCGCGGTGATCGAGGCCGTGAAGTCCGACGAGACGCGCCAGCGCCTGATCACCGTGGGCTGGCAGCCCAGCCCCTCGACGAGCGAAGGCCTGCGCATCCGCATGCGCAGCGACGTGAAGACCTTCGGCGGCATCATCATGATGCGCAACATCCGGTCGGATAGCTGACGTCACGCGGTCCCCGCGCAGGCGGGGACCGGGTATTCGGAAGGGCGGCGCTTATTGCATCGCCCTTCTTGTTTCGTCGTTGGACCCGTAGGTTGGCGGTGAGCGCGAAGCCGAACCCCAACGCTCTTCGGCACCGCGCCCACGTCGCGCCAGGCGGTGCGCGGTGCTGGCCCGCTGGGGCGGTGGCCGGCGCGCGAGGCGCGCCGGCAAACCTGAAAGGCTGTTCCCGGCGCCGCACGCGAAGAACTCGTCTGCAGTTTGGCCGCAAGCGGCCAAACTGCGAACTCGAACAGCTTCGCGAGCATGAGACGGTCGCGTGGCTCGATACGGTCGCTGCGCTCCCTCTCGTAGCCACGCTGCGGCGCCGGGAACAGCCTTTCAGGCACCGCCCCCTTATGCGGGCCGACACCGCGCACCGCCCGGCGCGACGTTCGGCAGTCTGCTTGATCAAGCAGTTGGTGAACCAGCGCGCCTCGGCCCGCCCGCACGCTGTTTGGCAGCGGCATGGGGTCCGAACGAACAAACGTTGGGGTTCGGCTTCGCGCTCACCGCCAACCTACGAGGGGCAGGGCGCAAGACGCTACTGGAAGCAGCCCCAGACCAGGTCCGCCACGTCCACCATGAACTGCGGGCGCGTGTACAGCGCGAACACCGCCACCAGCACCACCGCGGCGGCGGCGTAGGCGAGGAGTTTCCTGGCCCGCACGTTCATTTCAGGCGGCTCGCGGATGCGGTACGCGGACGATGGGCGTCTCGCGCACGGGGAGGTTCACCAGCGCGGCGAAGATGCCCAGCGCGATGGAGATGTACCAGACGACGTCGTAGCTGCCGGTACGGTCGTACAGGTAGCCGCCCAGCCACACCCCCATGAACGAGCCGATCTGGTGGCTGAAGAAGACGAAGCCGCCCAGCATCGACAGGTGGGCCACCCCGAAGATCTGCGCCACCGTCGCATTCGTGGGCGGCACGGTGGAGAGCCACAGCAGCCCGATGACGGCGGAGAACAGGTAGACGGACCACGGCGTCAAGGGCGCCAGCAGGAAGAGCGTGATCGCGATCGAGCGGCTGAAGTAGATCGTTGCCAGGATCTTGCGCCTGGCGAACTTCTGTCCCAGCGAACCCGCGATGTAGGAACCGAACACGTTGAACAGGCCGATCAGCGCCAGCGAGGTGGTCGCCACCTGCGGCGTGAAACCGTGGTCCCGCAGGTAGCTGGGCATGTGCACGCCGATGAACACGACCTGGAAGCCGCAGACGAAGTAGCCGGCGGTCAGCAGCAGGAAGCTCGGATAGCGCAGGGCCTCGCCGAGCGCGTGCGCCACCGACTGGTCGCGCCGCGGCGCGACGCCGCCACTGAAGCCCGGCTCGCGCAAACCCCAGGCGAGCGGCATGATCAGCAGCACCGCTGCGGACAGGGCGAACAAGGCTTCCTTCCAGCCCAGCGAGGCGATCAGCCAGCCGTCCACCGGCAGCATCAGGAACTGGCCGAAGGAGCCGGCCGCGGCCGCCACGCCCATCGCCCAAGATCGCCGGGTCGGATCGACCTGCCGGCCGATCACGCCGTAGATCACCGCGTAGGTCGTGCCCGCCTGCGCCGCGCCTATCAGCACGCCGGCGGCCAGGGCGAACACCAGCGGGCTGGTGGCCGCGCCCATGCCAAGCAGGCCGGCCGCATAGAGCACCGCGCCGCCCACCAGCACGCGGAAGGCGCCGAAGCGGTCGGCCAACATGCCGGCGAAGATGCCGAAGAAACCCCAGGCGAGGTTCTGGACGGCGATGGCGAAGGAGAAGGTCTCCCGGTCCCAGCCCTGGGCCTGCGTGATGGGCTGCAGCCACAGGCCGAAGCCGTGCCGGATGCCCATGGACAGGGTCACGATCAGCGCGCCGCAGGCCAGCACCTCGGTCATCGAAAGCTTGCGTTCGGCGGGAGACATGGTGGGCGACTGTAGCGAGAAGGCCGCACGATCGCTTGCCCGGGGCCTGACAACCCTGTTGAAATGTTCGCAGGGGATTGATGCGGCGGCCGCATGAATGTAGGCTGGGCTGTATGCGCATCCAGTGAGAAGCGGGCGCGCCGTCTACAATCCCGACCCCTATGGCCACCAAACCGTCCGAGTATTCCGAAGGTTCGATCCGCGTGCTGAAGGGCCTGGAGCCCGTCAAGCAGCGGCCCGGCATGTACACGCGCACCGACAACCCCCTGCACGTCCTGCAGGAGGTGCTGGACAACGCCGCCGACGAAGCCCTGGCGGGGCACGGCAAGCGCATCCGCGTGGTGCTGCACACCGACGGCTCCGTGAGCGTGGAGGACGACGGCCGCGGCATTCCCTTCGGCCTGCATCCCGAGGAGAAGGCGCCCGTCATCGAGCTGGTGTTCACGCGCCTGCATGCCGGCGGCAAGTTCGACAAGGGCAAGGGCGGCGCCTATTCCTTCTCCGGCGGCCTGCACGGCGTGGGCGTGTCCGTCACCAACGCGCTCGCGAAGCGGCTGGAAGCCACCAGCTACCGCGACGGCGAGGCGGCCACGATCGTGTTCGCCGGCGGCGACGTCGAGGAAAAGCTCAAGCGGCGCAAGTGCGGCCCCGACGACCGCAAGCAGGGCACCACCGTGCGCGTGTGGCCCGACGCCAAGTACTTCGACTCCACCCAGTTGCCGATGAACGAGCTGGCGCACCTGCTGCGCAGCAAGGCGGTGCTGATGCCCGGCGTCACCGTGCAGCTGATCGACGAGAAGAAGAAGGACACCCAGACCTGGCAGTACAAGGGCGGCCTGCGCGACTACCTGATGCAGACGCTGACGGGCGACCCGGTGATCCCGCTGTTCGAGGGCGAGGGCTACGCCGAGAACAACGACAACTTCGCCGAGGGCGAGGGCGCCGCCTGGTGCGTGGCCTTCACGGAAGACGGCGCGCCGGTGCGCGAGAGCTACGTCAACCTGATCCCCACCACCGCCGGCGGCACGCACGACAGCGGCCTGCGCGACGGCCTGTTCAACGCCGTCAAGAGCTTCATCGAGTTGCACAACCTGCAGCCCAAGGGCGTGAAGCTGCTGCCGGAGGACGTGTTCGCGCGCGCTTCGTACGTGCTGTCGGCCAAGGTGCTGGATCCGCAGTTCCAGGGCCAGATCAAGGAGCGCCTGAACTCGCGCGACGCCGTGCGCCTCGTCTCCAGCTTCGTGCGCCCCGCGCTGGAGCTGTGGCTCAACCAGCACGTCGAATACGGCAAGAAGCTCGCGGAGCTGGCGATCAAGGCCGCGCAGTCGCGCCAGAAGGCCGGACAGAAGGTCGAGAAGCGCAAGGGCTCGGGCGTCGCCGTGCTGCCCGGCAAGCTGACCGACTGCGAGAGCAAGGACCTCGCGCACAACGAGCTGTTCCTGGTGGAGGGCGATTCCGCCGGCGGCAGCGCCAAGATGGGCCGCGACAAGGAGTCGCAGGCGATCCTGCCGCTGCGCGGCAAGGTGCTCAACACCTGGGAGGTGGAGCGCGACCGCCTGTTCGCCAACAACGAGATCCACGACATCTCGGTGGCGATCGGCGTCGATCCCCATGGGCCCAACGACACGGTGGACCTCTCGGGCCTGCGCTACGGCAAGGTCTGCATCCTGTCGGACGCCGACGTGGACGGCTCGCACATCCAGGTGCTGCTGCTCACGCTGTTCTTCCGCCACTTTCCCAAGCTCATCGAATCGGGCAACGTGTACGTGGCGCGCCCGCCGCTGTTCCGCGTGGACATCCCGGCGCGCGGCAAGAAGCCCGCCGGCAAGGAATACGCGCTCGACGAGGGCGAGCTGACCCACATCCTCGACAAGCTGCGCAAGGAAGGCGTGGCCGAGGGCAAGTGGGCCATCAGCCGCTTCAAGGGCCTGGGCGAGATGAGCGCGGAACAGCTCTGGGAAACCACGCTCAATCCCGACACCCGGCGCCTGCTGCCCGTGCAACTGGGCAAGTTCGACTTCACGGGCACCGAGAACCTCATCACCAAGCTCATGGGCAAGGGCGAAGCCGCGGCTCGCCGCGAGCTGATGGAGATCCATGGGGACGAGGTCGAGGTGGATATCTGATGACCTGCGCGGGCGCACAGCCGCTGTCGCAGCCGGGTACCGTACCCGCGAGCGGCACCTATGCCGTGCACACGCGCTGGGGCACTTGGTGGCTGGACACGCTGATGTTCGGCGCTCTGCTCGCGATGGTCCTCGTCGCCTTCGTCCAGGGGCTTGCGAGCGGGGAAGCGTCGTGGCCGCTGATGGTCGCCGGTGCGGCCGCGCTGGCGTTCGGCTCCTTGTTGCTGTTCCATCTCATCGACGGCCTGCTGATCCTGGAACTGGGCTGCATCCTGCGTCTGAACGCGCAGGGACTCGCCGCCAGCGGCCTGCCCCTGGTGCCGTGGCGCTCCGTCCTGGGCTTCGACCTGCAGTCTTTCCGCTTTCGCGGCAGGCCGAACTGGGCGCTGCTGGTCGCCGTCGACGCACCGACGGCGCAGCGCCTGGCGCGTGGCTGGTTGCGGCGCGGCGCGGTGCAAGCGCGCCGGCAGGTCGTCGTCGTCTCGCTAGGGCACGCGCGGGAGGAAGCCGGGGAAGTGCTGCGGATGGCCCGCGCGATCGCCGCCTGGGCCGGGGCACCGCTCACGGATTGGAACCACCTGGTCCGGGTGTCCACGGCCATGGCCGCGCGCGACGCATCGCGAGGCGCGGATGATGCCGTGTCGGATGCGAACGCGGACGTCGTTCACCTGCAGAACCAGCTCGGCGCGCCCGGCACACCCGCCCAGGAGCGGGAGGCCGCCATGCGGAACCTGGCAAGCTCCGCCGCGCGCGTGGTGGCCGGCGCCGAGGCGCTGCTGGCTGCGCGCGAGCAGTTGGAGCGGGAAACGCGCCGGAGCCTGCGCCAATGGACCTGGATGGGCATAGCCTTGCTCGCGATCGGCCTCGCCATCGTGGCGGCGCGGCTGTGGCTGGGCGGAGACTGACATGCAGACCGCCGCCCGCGTGCGCCTGCGCCCCACCATGCAGAGCGACCTCGAGTACGTGCTCTCGCTCGAGCGCGACCGGGAGAACCTGCCCTACATCACGCCCTGGGAGCGCATCCAGCACGAGGCCGCGATCCGCTTCCCGGACTTCCGCCACTTCATCATCGAGACCGGTCCCGAGCTGGAGCGCGGCGGCTTCCTCATCCTGATCGGCTGCCGCAACCAGCACCAATCCATCGAGCTCAAGCGCATGGTCGTGCAGGACAAGCACCAGGGCTTCGGCCGCGCGGCCCTGCGCGTGGTGAAGAAGATCGCCTTCGGCGACCTGGGTGCGCACCGCTTCTGGCTCGACATCAAGAAGCTCAACGGCCGCGCCCGGGCGCTGTACGACAGCGAGGGCTTCGTGTTCGAGGGCGAGCTGCGCGAAGCGGTGAAGATCGCCGGCGGCTACGATTCGCTGGTCGTCATGTCCATGCTGGACGGCGAATACGCGCAGCGGCGCAGCCGCGCGCAGGAGCTGCCCGGATGATGCGCAAGCCGGTCCTCGTCGTGGTCCTCGCCCTCGCGGCAGCGTGGGCGGCGCCGGCGCGCGCGGAGGTGTGGGGCTACGTCGACGAGCGCGGCGTGGCGCATTTCGCGGCCGAGAGGCTGGACGACCGCTACGAACTCTTCTTCCGCGGCGGCGAGAGCTTCGACACGCGCCAGGGCGTCGGCACGCCGCGCGCGGTGGCGGTGCCCAGCAATTCCGCCACCAAGCTGATCGCCTATTTTGACATCTCCCCCAGCTACAAGCGGGTGAAGCACCACCTGCGCGAGGCCTCGCGGGAGCACGGCATCGACATCGAACTGCTGCAGGCGCTGATCGCCACCGAGTCGGGTTTCGACTCGACGGCCGTGTCGCCCAAGGGCGCGGTGGGACTGATGCAGATCATCCCGGCGACCGCGCAGCGTTATGGCGTGCGCAGCGACCCCAAGGCCACCATCGAGAAGAAGCTGTTCGACCCGCGCACGAACGTGCGCACGGGCACCCGCTACCTGCGCGACCTGATCCGCATGTTCCCCGGCCGCCTCGAACTGGCCCTGGCGGCCTACAACGCCGGCGAGGGCGCGGTGCAGCGCGCCGGAAACCGGATCCCGAACTACCGCGAGACCCAGAACTACGTGAAGACGGTCATGCAGCTGTATTCGATGCTGAAGCCACCCGCCATGGGGGCCGTGCGCGGCGGCCGCTCGCCGCATCGCGTGCGCATGGAGCTCCCCGGCGCGGCGGCGCCGGCCGCGCGCCGCAACATGCCGCCCGCGCTGTCCTCCGCGTCCGCGGGCCCCGTCGGCAGCGATCCGTTCCCCGACGGGCTGCCGGACGGCGTGAGCGCGCCGGAGTGAGGCCATGAGGCTGCCCTCCACGTCGGGCCGGGTCCGGGCCCGGGCTTCGCGCGCATGATCGAGAAGATCGCTTCCGCGCACCTGTGGCTGGGCGCCTGCGTGGGCGCCCAGGTGCTACTGGTGCTGTTCTGCGTGATCCAGGCCAATGCCTTCCGCGAGCGCGCCTTCCTGCTGCATGGCGCGGCCACGCTGATGGCGGTCATCGCGGTGCAGTCGCTGCTGGGCGAGCAGCCGCTGCTGCCCGCGGCCGTGCTGCTGCTGGTGCTGTCGCTGGCGGGCCTGCACCTGCTGGACATCCTGAGCCACGCAGGCGGCCTGCGCACGGCCCGGCGCTGGCTGCTCGCCGTGAGCGCCATCGCCTTGCCCGTGCTGGTCGCGGCCGCGACGTGGACGCGGTGGGCGATGGTGGCCGGTACCGTGCTGTGGCTGGCCGTGGTGGTGCTCGCGCTGCGCCCCGCCTGGCGGCAAAGCCGCCCGTGGGTGTGGTGGCTGCCACCCGGCCTGGCCGCGCTCGCTGGCGCCTGCCTGGTGGTGGCGGCCGACACCCGGCCGTTCACCATCGACGATGCGGTGCTGCTGGCCGGCCTGCTCACCCTGTGGGCCGCGTGCACGTACCTCGCCACCGCCTGGCGCGGCCGCATCTTCGGCGAGACCCGCGCCCGCGTCCAGGCGCGCAACACCACCGATCCGCTCACCGGCCTGGCCACGCCGCTGGTGCTGACCGAGCGCGTGAACGCCGCTCGGCACCTCACGCGCCGCTATGGACACCCGAGCGTGCTGATGGTGGTGAACGTCGACAACCTCAACGCGATCGGCAGCGAGTTCGGGCCCGAGGCGGCCGAGGCCGCGGTGCTGGCCGCGGCGAGCCGCGTGCGCGAGTCCCTGATGCGTGACGGCGACGTCGCCGCGCGGCTGGCGCATGCCCGCATCGCCGTGCTCGCCGAGGGCGTGGCGCCGGGGCAGGCGGCCGCCACCGTGGCCGGGCGTATCCTCGTGGCCGGCCTCAAGGATCCCCTGCCGGCCGCGAAGGCCGAATTCCTGCGCTTTCGCATCGTCATGGCCGCCGTGCCCGGAGCGGAGGTGCCGGCCAAGGTGCTGCTGCAGCGCCTGAACGGCCGCCTCGACCAGGAGGTGCAGGGCGCCTCCGAGCGCCGCATCGTCACGCTCACGCAGGACGAACTGCTTGCCGACCCCAACACAGCTTCCGCCTGAGAAAACGAAACATGGAGCAAGAACTCATCTCCCTCGGCGACACCGGCGACGGTGACGGCCTGGATCTCGCGACCTACGCGCAGCGCGCCTACCTGGAGTACGCCCTCAGCGTCGTGAAGGGCCGCGCGCTGCCCGACGTGGCCGACGGCCAGAAGCCGGTGCAGCGCCGCATCCTGTATTCGATGTGGCGCATGGGCCTGGGCTTCGGCGGCGCCAGCGGCGCCAAGCCCGTGAAGTGCGCGCGCGTGGTCGGCGACGTGCTGGGCCGCTTCCATCCGCACGGGGACCAGGCCGCCTACGACGCGCTGGTGCGCATGGCGCAGGACTTCGCGCAGCGCTATCCGCTGATCGATGGGCAGGGCAACTTCGGCAGCCGCGACGGCGACGGCGCGGCGGCCATGCGCTACACCGAGGCGCGGCTGGCGAAGATCTCCAACCTGCTGCTCGACGAGATCGACGAGGGCACCGTCGAATTCATCCTCAACTACGACGGCAGCACGCAGGAGCCGGTGGTGCTGCCCGCGCGCCTGCCCTTCACGCTGCTCAATGGCGCGAGCGGCATCGCCGTGGGCCTGGCCACCGAGATCCCTTCGCACAACCTGCGCGAGGTGGCCGAAGCCTGCGTGGCGCTGGTGAAGAATCCGAAGCTGTCCGACGAGGACCTCTTCAGCCTCATCCCGGGGCCCGACTATCCGGGCGGCGGCCAGGTGATCAGCGGCGCGGCCGACATCGCCGAAGCGTACGGCAGCGGCCGCGGGTCGCTGAAGGTGCGCGCGCGCTGGAAGATCGAGGACCTCGCCCGCGGCCAGTGGCAGCTGGTGGTGACCGAGCTGCCGCCGGGCGTAAGCACGCAGAAGGTGCTGGAGGAGATCGAGGAGCTCACCAACCCCAAGGTGAAGGCCGGCAAGAAGGCCCTCACGCAGGACCAGGTGCAGCTGAAGCAGACCGTCCTGTCGGTGCTGGACACGGTGCGCGACGAGTCGAGCAAGGACGCGCCGGTGCGGCTGGTGTTCGAGCCCAAGACCAGCCGCATCGAGCAGCAGGAGCTGATCACCACGCTGCTGGCGCACACCAGCCTGGAGACGTCGGCGCCGATCAACCTGACCATGGTGGGCCTGGACGGCAGGCCCACGCAGAAGTCGCTGCGCCAGATGCTCACGGAGTGGATCGACTTCCGCCAGCGCACCATCGAACGCCGTTCGCGCCACCGCCTCGACAAGGTGCTGGACCGCATCCACATCCTCGAGGGCCGGCAGCTGGTGCTGCTGAACATCGACGAGGTGATCGCGATCATCCGCGCGGCGGACGATCCGAAGCAGGCGCTGATGGCGCGCTTCAAGCTGTCGGAGCGGCAGGCCGAGGACATCCTCGAGATCCGCCTGCGCCAGCTGGCGCGGCTCGAAGCGATCAAGATCGAGCAGGAACTGAAGGAACTGCGCACGGAGCAGGCGAAGCTGGAGGAGATCCTGGGTTCGCCCGCGGCGCTGCGCCGGCTGATGATCAAGGAGATCGAGGCCGACACCAAGCAGTTCGGCGACGCCCGCCGCACGCTGATCCAGGCCGAGAAGAAGGCGGTGGCGGAAGTGAAGGTGGTCGACGAGCCGGTGACGGTGGTCGTGTCGCAGAAGGGCTGGGTGCGATCGCGCCAGGGGCACGGCCACGACGCCGCCAGCTTCGCCTTCAAGGCGGGCGACGGCCTGTACGGCACCTTCGAGTGCCGCACGGTGGACACGCTACTCGCCTTCGGCAGCAACGGGCGCGTGTATTCCGTGCCGGTGTCGGTGCTGCCGGGCGCGCGCGGCGACGGCCAGCCGCTCACGACCTTCATCGAGCTGGAGTCGGGCACGCAGCTCGTGCACTACTTCGCCGGCGCGGGCAACGTCTTCCTGCTGCTGTCCAACTCCGGCGGCTATGGATTCGTCGCGGCCGTGGAGAACGTGGTGTCGCGGCAAAAGGGCGGCAAGTCGTTCATTTCGCTGGGTGCCGGCGAGACCGTGTGCCGGCCGTCGCTCGTGGGTGTCGCGGGCGCCGCCTCCTTCGCCACGCACGTGTGCTGCGCATCGACCGGCAAGCGCATCCTCACCTTCGACATCAGCGAACTCAAGCCGATGGCCAACGGCGGCCGCGGCCTGATGCTGATGGACCTGGAGTCCAAGGAGGAGCTTGCGGGCGCCGCGGCCTACACGCGCTCGGTACGCATCAAGGGCCTCGGCCGCGGCGACAAGGAGCGCGAGGAGGTGCTGGAGATCCGCTCGCTGAACAACGCCAGGGGCGCGCGCGGGCGCAAGGGCAAGGTGGCCGACCTGGGCTTCAAGCCGCTGGCCGTGGTGCGAGTGGAGTGATGGAGCCGCGGCGCCGCCTGCGCGCCGGCCAGCCGATCACGCCGGCCGAATTCGACGAACTGTCGGACGAGGAACTGGAGCGGCTGGTGCCGAAGCGCTATCGCGAGTTCTTCCCGGGCAAGGACGGCTGCGCGGACGGCTTCTTCTATCTGCACGACGGCACCGCGTACAGCTTCTACCGCGGCGGGCTGCTGGACGAATAGGCAAAGCCGGTAGGGCGCTGGGGTCAGCAGCCGCGCGCCGCGATCGCGCCCAGTGTGCGCAGGTCCGGCGCCACGCCGATGCCGGGCGCCTCCCCGAGCGATGCTTCGCCCTCGCGCAGGTGCGCGAGCGGCCCCATCAGCTCGGTGCGCAGCGGGTTGGGATTGGCGTCGATCTCGAGGATGCCGTCGCCCCCGGCGGCCGCGAGCACGTGCCCCGAGGCCAGCAAGCCGAGGCCGCCGCCGAGGTAATGCGGGCAGTAACGCAGGCCGCGTTCGCGCGCGCGCGCGATGACGGGCCAGCAGCCGGAGATGCCGCCCCATTTGGCGAGATCGGGTTGCAGCACGGCCAGGGTGCCCGAATCCATGGCCGCATCGAAGCCGTCGTGCCCCATCACGTTCTCGCCCGCGGCCAGGGGGATGCCGGTGGCGCGCGCGAGCTGCTGCCATTCGCTCCAGGGCCGGTCCGCGCGCAGCGGCTCCTCCAGCCAGCCGAGGCCGAATTCCGCCAAGGCGGGCGCCATGGCGCGAGCCTCGTCCAGGCTCCAGCCCTGGTTCGCGTCCACCATCAGGGGCGCATCGGCGCCGAGCAGTCCACGCACCGCGGCCAGGTTCTGCAGGTCGCGATCACGGCCGAAGCCGATCTTCAGCTTGAAGGCCGCGTAGCCTTCGGCGCGCCGCGCGGCCACGACGTCCTGCGGACGGTCGGGGTTGATGCCGCTGGCGTACACGCCCACGCGGTCGCGCGTGCCGCCGAGGTAGCGCCACAGCGGCTGCCCCGCGCGCCGCGCGCACAGGTCCCACAGCGCGAGGTCGACGCCCGCGATGGCCTGGGCCATGGGACCGGGTTCGCCGGACTGGATCGCCAGCACCGCCGTCCGCGCACTGAGGAAATCGAAGGCCTCCATGGGGCTGGCGAAGGCGCGGCTGGTGGCCAGGGGCGCCATCACCGTTTCCACCAGGCGCGCGCGGTGCTCCGCGCCGCACGACGGAAAGTTGCACCACACCTCGCCCCAGCCGACGGCGCCGTCGGCGTCTTCCACCCGCACGTAGACGGCGGGACGGTCATGCATGGTGCCGAAGGAAGTGCGGACCGGAGTGGAGATGGGGCAGCGGAACACGAAGGCTTCGATGCGCGCAGGGCGCACGGGCGCGACGGGCAGGCGGGGGAGGGTCACGGTTGGAGGTCCATTTCCAGTCGGATGGCATCGCCGCGGTAGGTGACCTCGGCGAGGTAGATGACGGTGCCGCCGGCGTCGTGGAAGATGCGGCGCACCTCGGCGACGGGCGCGTTCATCGGCAATTCCAGCAGGCGCGCCACCTCCATGTCGGCCGACGAGATGGTCAGCACCTGCCGGGCCGCCGCGATGCGCACGCCCTTCATGGAAGTGAGCAGCGGGATCACCGTCTTCTTGCGGAAGGCCTCGGGCGACTTGCGGAAGATCCGCTCGTCCAGCCAGATGTTGATCAAGCAATAGGGACGGCCGTCGCGCAGGTGCACGCGCCGCATGAAGGCGTAGCCCGGCGCGGCCTTGCCTTCGCCCTCGGCGAGCGGCGGCAGGCCCACCGACTCGTCGATGTTGACGATGCGCGGCTGGGTGTCCTCGTACACGCGCGCCAGCGCGGCCAGCGAGGTCACCACGTTGATGATGCGGTCGCGCGGGGGCGCTCCGGTGACGAAGGTGCCGCGGCCCTGCTGCGGGGAGACCAGGCCTTCGCGGGCGAGCAAATCGATGGCCTGGCGCACCGTGACGCGCGCGACGCCGAATTCCGCGGTGAGTTCCTCCAGCGAAGGCAGCCGGTGCTCGCGCGGCCAGGTGCCGCGCGCGATGCGTTGGCGCATCAGGTCGGCCAGCTGCACGTAGCGCGGGACGGGGCTTTCCGAGAAGCGAGCGGCGCCGTCCCCCGCCGTGCGCGGGCTGGGGCGGCCCCGCCGCGACGGCGGGGTGGCGGGGCGCAGGGGCAGGGTGTCTGGCATGACTAGGGTAAGAA
>SEAY01000076.1 GCA_004144865.1 Comamonadaceae bacterium | reverse complement strand
GGCACGTCGCGCACCTGCAGGTAGGGCATCACCACCAGGGCGGCCGTGGCGACGCCCAGCGCCACCATCGCGCCCGACGCGAGCTTGATCTCATTTTCCATAGGACAGCTCCGGCTGGCGGGGCGCGAACAGCGCGGCGCCGGTGCGCATCGGCCCGAAGCGCAGCGCCATCGCCAGGAAGTGGCCGACGAACACGAGGTGGCTCGCCACCATCAGGCCGCCGCCGATGGAGCGCCATTGCAGGTAGGGCAGCGTCAGCGTGACCGACTCCATGAAGGGCCGCGCGGGGTCGAGCATGGCCAGGCCCTGCAGCCAGCCGCCGACGGTGAGCGCCACGAAGTAGATCGCGATGCCGCCCACGGCCAGCCAGAAGTGCAGGCTGATCAGGCGCGGGTACGGCCACTCCCAGTTCAGCACGCGCGGCAGCATGAAGTAGATGGCGCCGAACAGCACCATGCTCACGAAGCCGTAGGCGCCCAGGTGCGCATGGCCGACGGTGTAGTGCGTGAAGTGGGTGATGGCGTTGACGCTGCGCAGCGCCTCCATCGAGCCCTGCAGCGACGAGGCGAGGTAGATGAGCCCACCGAACATCATGAAGCGCAGCGTGGGCGAATACTTCGCCAGGTGCATGCGGCCCTTGAGCGTGCCGCCCATGTTGATGGTGAAGGCGATCACCGGGATCACCATCATCAGGCTTTGCACGATGGAGAGCGTCACCAGCCAGCCCGGCACGGGGCCGCCGATCAGGTGGTGGCCGCCCACCTGGCCGTAGAAGAAGGCCAGCGTCCAGAAGCCCAGGATCGACAGGTTGTACGAGCGCACCGGCCGCCCGATGATCTTCGGCAGGAAGTAGTAGATCGCGCCCACGCTCACCGGCGTGAACCACAGGCCGAGCACGTTGTGGCCGTACCACCAGTTGGTGGTGGCCTGCTGCACGCCCGTGTGCACGCCGGGCAGCTTGGCCACGATGAACAGCAGGGTGAGCCACAGCAGCGCGGCCACGAGGTACCAGACGCTCACGTAGAGGTGTTCCGCGCGGCGGTTCACCAGCGTGAAGAGCACGGGCAGGATCACCAGCGCGAGGCCGGCGACGAGGAACACGCCGATCTGCCACGGGATCTCCAGGTACTCCATGCCGTCGCTCCAGCCCATCGCGATGGCGCCTATGCCGGCGGCGATGCCGGTGTTGACGAGCGCGCCGCCCAGCAGCGCCCAGGCGGAGCCGTGCAGCTCGGTGCGCAGCAGCCGCGGCAGCAACCACAGGATCAGGCCGAGGGCCGCGTTGGTGATCCAGCCATACAGCACCGCGGTGAGGTGGATGGTGCGGATGCGCCCGAACGTGAGCCAGTCCTGCTGCACCAGCCAGTCGGGTGCGTGCAGCTTGATGGAGGACGTGAGCCCGGCCACCGACCCGAGCAGCAGCCAGAAGCAAGCGAAGGCGGCGAACAGGAACACGGGCAGCGCGCTGGAGCGGTCGGCCAGCACGCGCGAATGCAAGTCGCCGGCGTCGGCGGCCGATTCCGGCGCGGTGGCCGCGTGCTGCAGCGAGCGATGTTCCTCGGCATGCAGCGCGGGATCATCGACGCGGCCAACCTCACCGCGCGCGAAGATCACCGAGGCGGCCGCCGGGTTCTCCACCAGCAGGCCGCGCCGCAGCGACCAGATGAAGGCGAACAGGCCGAGGATGGACAGCAGGAAAGCGGCCAGCAGGCTCAGAACGGCGCTGTCCATCAGGCCGCTCCCGCGCCGGCGCGTGCCGCCTGGTTCATCTGGTAGCCGTACCAGAGGCTTTCGGCCACGCGGGCGGCCAGGTCCTTGGCGCGTTCGGCCATCGCGCGATTGCCGATGGCCGACGCCGCCTCGTCGAACAGGGCGAGCCAGCGCTGGAACAGCGCAGCGTGCAGGCCGGGCAGGGCTGCGTGCTTGGGCATGGGCGCGCCGCGGAAGCGGCCGGTGCCGCGCAGCGCGGACGACCAGAAGTCCACCATCGTCGCCAGGTGCCGATCCCATTCATGGATATGGCTGTCGAAGATGGGGCCGAGCACTTCGTCGCGCCGCACGGCGTCGTAGAAGCCGTGGACCAGCTGCTGCACTTCTTCCTCGGTGCAGAGATCGGGCGTGGGCATGGGGATCGTCCTTGCGTCGGGTCGTAAAACGCGGCCGATTATAAGATTCATCAACAGAGCATCTTCTAATCACCCGCGCTGCGGCGGGTCTTGCAGGGCAATGACGCTGTCGCCGTGAGGGGCACTGCTCCGCTGGGGCGGCGCCGAACCTAGAATAGATTCATCTACTGTGAATCTTATAAGCGACGCCACGATGACAGCCACCGCGCCCAGCTTCCCGCCCTTCTTCGACGCCGTTCCCGCGCTGCGCGTGCTCGACCCGCTGGCCGCCTTCCTCGGGGCCGCGCGCGATGGCCTGCTGGAGTACCGCTACGCCGACGTGGTGCGCCTCGCCGGCCACTCGTGCCCCACGGTGGCCACTGCCTTCCTCGCCACGCGGGCTGCCCTGCGGGCGCTCTATCCGGACACGCTGCCGCGCCGCGGTGAAGTGCGGGTGGAGCTGCGCGATGCCATCGATGAAGGCGTCACCGGGGTCATCGGCAGCGTGGCCGGCCTGCTGACCGGCGCGGCGGGCGCCGGCGGCTTCCACGGCATAGGTGGGCGCTTCGCGCGCAAGGACCTGCTCGCGTACGGCGTGCCCATGCGCAGCGAGCTGCGCTTCACGCGGCTGGATACGGGTGCCGCCATCGGTGTGTCGATCGACCTGCGCTCCGTGCCCGGCGATCCCCGCGCCATGCAGCTCATGCCCCGCTGCCTGCAAGGCGCGGCGAGTGCCGAGGAACTGGAGCAGTTCGGCGCCGCCTGGCAGGAGCGCGTGCGCAGGCTCCTGCTGGAACACGCCGACGACCCCGCGGTGATCGTGCTCGAGCCGGTGGCGGAGGGCGCCCTCCATGACTGAAGCCGCCACCGCCCCGCTAGCACGCGCGCTGCAGCAGCCCTACCGCCATGGCTTCGTGACGGACATCGAGTCCGACGCGCTGCCGCCGGGACTCGACGAGGACACCGTGCGTGAGATCTCGCGGCGCAAGCGCGAGCCGGACTTCCTGCTGCAGTGGCGGCTGGCCGCCTTCGAGCGCTGGCTCGCGATGGAGCCGCCGGCCTGGGGCCAGCTGCGCATGGAGCCGGTGGACTTCCAGGCGCTGTGCTACTACTCCGCGCCCAAGTCGCTCAAGGATGGGCCGAAGAGCCTGGACGAGGTCGATCCCAAGCTGCTCGAGACCTACGAAAAGCTCAACGTGCCGCTGCACGAACGCGCGCGCCTGGCCGGCGTGGCGGTGGACGCGGTCTTCGACAGCGTCTCGGTGGGCACGACCTTCCGCGAGCAGCTGGCGCAAGCGGGCGTGATCTTCTGCTCCTTTTCGCATGCCGTGCAGCACCATCCCGAGCTGGTCGAGCGCTACCTCGGGTCGGTGGTGCCGCCGGGGGACAACTTCTATGCGGCGCTCAATTCCGCTGTGTTCTCCGACGGTTCCTTCGTGTACGTGCCAGCGGGCGTGCGCTGCCCCATGGAGCTGTCTTCCTACTTCCGCATCAATGCGCGCAACACCGGCCAGTTCGAGCGCACGCTGATCATCGCGGAAGCGGGCAGCGAAGTGAGCTACCTGGAAGGCTGCACCGCGCCGCAGCGCGACGAGCACCAGCTGCACGCGGCCGTGGTGGAACTGGTGGCGCACGACGACGCGCGCATCAAGTACTCCACGGTGCAGAACTGGTACCCGGGCGACGAGCGCGGGCGCGGCGGCATCTACAACTTCGTCACCAAGCGCGGCCTGTGCGCCGGCCAGCGTTCGCGCATCGCGTGGACGCAGGTGGAAACCGGCTCGGCGATCACGTGGAAGTACCCGAGCGTGGTGCTGCGACCAGCAGGCGGACACCGGCACCAAGATGATCCACATCGGCCGGGACACCACCAGCCGCATCGTGTCCAAGGGCATCAGCGCCGGCCACGCGCACAACAGCTACCGCGGCCTGGTGCGCCTGGCGCCCACGGCGGCCGGGGCGCGCAACCACACGCAGTGCGATTCCCTGCTGATCGGCCCGGACTGCGGTGCGCACACCTTCCCCTATGTGGAAGCCGCGCGCGACGACGCGGTGGTGGAGCACGAGGCGACCACCACCCGCATCTCCGAGGAGCGCCTGTTCTATTGCCGCCAGCGCGGCGTGGACGCGCAGGAAGCCACCGCGCTCATCGTCGGGGGCTTCTGCCAGTCGGTGCTGGCGGAGCTGCCCATGGAATTCGCCCTGGAGGCGCGCGGCCTGCTCGCCGTCTCCCTCGAAGGCGCCGTCGGATGAACGCGGCGCGCAACCCTGGAAGGAACGGAGCCATGGAAAAGACAACGCCCCTGCTGCAGGTGCAGGACCTGCAGGTGGAGGTGGCCGGCCGCACCGTGCTGCAGTCGGTCTCGCTGCAGGTGCGGCCCGGTGAAGTGGCCGTGCTGATGGGCGCCAACGGCAGTGGCAAGAGCACGCTGGGGCTGGCGCTCGCCGGCCACCCGCGCTATCGCATCACGGCAGGCCGCGCCACGCTGGGCGGGCAGGACCTGCTGGCGATGGGGGTGGAGGAGCGCGCGCGCGCCGGCCTGTTCCTGTCCTTCCAGGCGCCGGCGGACATCCCCGGCGTGAAGAACAGCCTGTTCGTGCGCACCGCCGTCAACGCCGTGCGGCAGGCGCGCGGGGAGGCGCCGCAGGACGCGGTGGACTTCCTGGGCGAAGCGCGCGGCGCGGCACGCCGCCTGGGCCTGCCGGAAGGCATGCTGAGCCGCCCGGTGAACGAAGGCTTCTCCGGTGGCGAGCGCAAGCGCAACGAGCTGCTGCAGCTGGCGCTGCTGCGGCCACGCGTGGCGATCCTCGACGAGATCGATTCCGGCATGGACGTCGACGGCGTGCGCGCCACGCTGGAACTCGTGGCCACGCTGCGGGCGCAGGGCACGGCCTTCGTCGTGGTGTCGCACTACCAGCAGTTGATCGAGAAGATCGAGCCCGACGCGGTGCTGCGGCTGGAACAAGGGCGCATCTCGCAAAGCGGGGGCCTGGAGCTGGTGCGGGAGATCGCCCGCACCGGCTACGCCGCCGCCCGCGAAGCCGCGGAGGCCTGAGCGATGGACGCTGCCTTCCTCGATGCGCGCGCGGCGCGCGAACGCCTGGCCGCCCGCGGCTGGATCCCGCGCAAGTCGGAGCGCTTTCGCCACCTTCCGCCGCCGCCCGCCGACGTGTGGCTCGGATCGTCCGGCGCGTCGGACGAAGCACTGAACGGTGGATGGTCACGCTTGCCGCTGCCTGGGCTGTCCGCCGGTGAGGCGGACCTGCGCTGGTTCGACCTGGACGACCCGGGCCAGCGCGCCGAACTGTTCGCCAGCCTGCCGCCGACGGTCGATGACGAGGCGGCGCCCTTTGCATGGGCGCACCGCGCCCTGGTACGCCAGGCGCTGCGCGTGCGTGTACGGGCCGGCGGTCCCTCCACGCCGGCGTTCCTGCGCCTGGACCACCGGGCCCTCGCCGCCGTGCAGGCCCCGCTGCTGGCGATCGAGCTCGCGCCCGGCGCACACTGCGTCCTGCTGGAAATGCACGAGCACGATCCCGCGGCGCCCGTCGTCCAGAACCTGCAGGTGCACGTGCGGCTGGCCGAGGACGCAAGCCTGCAGCACCTGCGCGCGGTCGTGCCCGCGTCCGATGGCCGGGTGGCGCACCATGTACACGTGCGGCTGCAGCGCGGCGCGCGCTATGCACAGGCGCTCGTCGCCGGGGCGGGCGGCTACCACCTGCAGCGCACCGTGTTCGACCTGGAAGGCGAGGGCGCCAGTGCGCAAGTGGCCGGCGTCCTGTTCGCCCGCGACGGCGCCGTCGAACAGCAGGTGCTGGCACACCACCGGGCTGCCCGCACGAAAAGTG
Source organism: Comamonadaceae bacterium (assembly GCA_004144865.1). Classification (GTDB taxonomy): domain Bacteria; phylum Pseudomonadota; class Gammaproteobacteria; order Burkholderiales; family Burkholderiaceae_C; genus Ramlibacter. The sequence continues at coordinate 20,066 of SEAY01000076.1, read as the reverse complement.
GTGCCGAGGTTCTCGCGCTCGCCGGTGGCCGCTCGCACGTGGTCGCGAACGCCCACACCGCCATCGCTGCCGGTTGCGACGAAGCCCGGGCGCGGCAGCGCCTGGCCGGAATTCCCACCCACGGCCAGCCGCGCATCGTGCTGCGCCCGCACCTCGACATCCGGCACGACAACGTGCAGGCCGCGCATGGCGCGACCTGGGGCGCGCTGCCCGAGGACGCGCTGTTCCATGCACGCCAGCGCGGGCTGGACGAGGCCACCGCGAAGTCGCTCCTGCTCGCCGGACTTGCCGACGCGGCCCTTGCGCGCGCGGTGGACGGCGCCATCCTGCCGGAGGCACTGCGGCTGGACGCCGTGCTCGAGGCGGCCCTGGCGCGCCAGCTCGGTGCCACGGAGGCCCGCCATGGGTGACCGCCTCGCATCCGTGGAAGCCGGCAGCTTCGAAGCGCTCGCGCAGCGGGTGCACGGCGCATCGCTCGCGTACCTGGACAACGCGGCCACCACGCACATGCCGCGCTCGGTGCGGGAGGCGATGGACGCGTTCGAGGTGCGGGACCGCTCCAACATCCACCGCGGCGTGCATGCCCTGAGCCAGCGCGCGACCGATGCCTTCGAGGCCGCGCGGGCGGTGTTGGCGCGCTTCGTCGGCGCGGGACCGGCGCACGAGCTGGTGTTCACGTCGGGCACCACCGATGCGCTGAACCAGGTGGCCTTCGGCCTGTCCGATGCCGGCGCCGATACGCCGGTGCTGCGGCCCGGCGACGAGATCGTCACCACCGCGCTGGAGCACCACGCCAACCTGCTGCCCTGGCAGCTCGCGGCGCGGCGCAGCGGCGCGCGGCTGCTGGTGCTGCGCCCCGATGCGCAGGGCCGGCTGCACGGCGACGGACTCGCGCGGCTGCTCGGGCCGCGCACGCGCGTGTTCGCCGTCACGGCCTGCTCCAACGCCACGGGCGAGCGCCCGCCCTACGAGGAGCTGCTGGCGCTGGCGGCCGAGGCGGGCGCCTTCACGGTGCTGGACGCGGCGCAGGCGATGGCGCACGAGGTGCCGGATCTCTCGCGGCTGGACTGCGACTTCATGGCGTTCTCCGGCCACAAGATGTACGGCCCCATGGGCATCGGCGTGCTGGCCGGTCGCCGCGCGGCGCTGGAACGGCTCGCGCCGCTGCGCGTGGGCGGCGGCATGGTGGAGTGGGCGTCGGAGATCGATGCGGGCTGGAGCGACCTGCCGGCGCGCCTGGAGGGCGGCACGCCCAACGTCGCCGGCGCGATCGGCCTGGCCGCGGCTGCCTCGTTCATCGACGCGGCCGGGCGCGACCGCATCGCGGCGCACGTGGGTGCCCTGCGCGCGCATGCCGTGCAGCGCCTCGCAGCCCTGCCGGGCGTGACGGTCCTGTCGCCGCAGGCCAGCGGCTCGGCGATCGCCTCCTTCGTGGCCGACGGCGTGCATCCGCACGACCTGGGAACCCTGCTGGACGAGCGCGGCATCGCGGTGCGCACCGGCCACCACTGCGCGCAGCCCCTGCTGGCCTGCCTGGGCGTGGGGCCCACGACCCGTGCCTCGTTCGCCCTGTACAACACGCACGACGAAGTCGAGCGGCTGGCCGACGGCGTCGCGCACGCCCTGGAGGTCTTGCGATGAGCCTCGCCACCGACGACCTGTACCAGGACCTGGTGTTGGAACACAAGCGCGCGCCACGGCGCTACGGCGAGCTCGCCGCGCGCACGCACGAGGCGCAAGGCCGCAACCCGGCCTGCGGCGACGAGGTGAAGGTGCAGCTGCGCATCGAGGACGGCCAGGTGCGGCAGATCGGCTTCACGGGCCAGGGCTGCGCGATCTGCATCGCCTCCACCTCGATGATGGCCGAGGCGGTGGAGGGCGGCAGCGTAGCCGCCGCCCGCGCGCTGCAGGAGCGCTTTCGCGCCGTGCTGACCGGCCAGCTGGAACCCGCCGAAGCCGCGCTCGGCAAGCTGGAGAGCCTGGCCGGCGTGCGCGGCTATCCCTCGCGCATCAAGTGCGGACTGCTCGGATGGCATGCGCTGATGCATGCCCTGCAGGAGCCGGTGCGGTGAGCCGCGCGCGCGAACGGGTGATCGTGCGCCGGCCGGTGACGGTGGAACTCGTGCCGCACGGCACGCCGATCGAACTGGAGGCGGGCGCGGTCGCGCAGGTCACGCAGGCGCTCGGCACGAACTTCACGCTGCTGGTGGAAGGCCGGCTGGTGCGCCTGAAAGGGCAGGACGCCGACGCGATCGGCAAGGCGGTGCCGACCCCTGCTGCCGCGGCGGGCGACGCCGGCGCCAGCCTGGATGGGCGACCTTATCGGGCAGGAAGTGGCCGACAAGGTGCTGGCGATCGACGAGGTCGGCGAGGTCCACGTGACGCTGGTGTTCGACCCGCCCTGGGACCGCTCCCGCATGTCCGAGGCCGCGCAGCTGGCCCTCGGCCTCTGATTTCCTTTCACGACAGCCCTCGCATGACCCTGAACATCCTCCTGCTCGAAGACATCCACGCGAGCGCCGACCCGGTGCTGCAAGCCCTGCCCGATGCGCGCATCACGCGCCTGCGCCACGCGCCCGAGGGCGACGAGCTGCGGCGGCTGCTGGCCGACGCCGACCTGCTCGGCGTGCGCTCGCGCACCCGGCTCGACGCCGCGGCCATCGCCGCCGCGCCGCGCCTGCGCGCCGTCGGCGCGTACTGCACGGGCACGAACAACATCGACCTCGAGGCGGCCTCGGAGCGCGGCGTGGCCGTCTTCAACGGACCGTTCTCGAACACGCGCTCGGTCGCCGAACTGGTGATCGGGCATGCCATCCACCTGCTGCGCCGCGTTCCTGAGCGGCAGGCCGCCGCGCGCCGTGGCGAGTGGATGAAGGACGCGAAGCGTTCCAACGAGATCCGCGGCAAGACGCTGGGCATCGTGGGCTACGGAAAGATCGGCACGCAGACCGGCCTGCTGGCCGAGGCCATCGGCATGCGGGTGGTGTTCCACGACATCGAGGCGCGCCTGCCGCTCGGCAACGCCGCGCCCATGCCGAGCCTCGAGACGCTGCTGCAGGAGGCCGACGTGGTGACGCTGCACGTCCCGCAGACGCCGCAGACGCGCCACCTCATCGACGCGCAACGGCTCGCGCAGATGCGCGAGGACGCGGTGCTGATCAACCTCGCGCGCGGCCATGCCGTCGACATAGACGCGCTGCACGCCGCCCTGGTGGAGGGGCGCCTGCGCGGCGCGGCGATCGACGTGTTCCCGGTGGAGCCGGCCTCGGCGGCGCATGCCTTCGAGTCGCCCCTGCGCGCACTGGACAACGTGATCCTCACCCCGCACGTGGGAGGATCGACGGTGGAGGCGCAGCGCAACCTCGGCGTCGAGGTGTCGGAGAAGCTGCGCGATTACTTGCTGCAGGGCGCCGTGCGCGGCAGCGTGAACCTGCCGGAGCTGGGCGTGGGCGCCGTGCGCGGCGCCGCCCGCGTGGTGCACCTGCACCGCGACCGTCCCGGCGTCATGTCGCGCATCCATGCGCAGCTCGCCGGCGCCGGCCTCAACGTCACCCAGCTGCACCTGGAAACGGGGCGCGGCGTGGGCGTGGCGGCGGTCGACGTGAGCGACCGGCCGACCGCGGAGACCCTGAGGGCGCTGGCCGCCGTCGAGGGCACGCTGGCGAGCTTCCTGGTCATGCCGGGCTGAACCCGAGCCATCGTGGTGGGCACGCCAGCGTGCCCACCCTACGAGGACCGCGCCGGCTCCAGCAGCACCTCCGGCGACAGCTCGCGCACCGCGTCGTATTGCGAGAGGAACACGCGGCCCGTGAGTTCGTGCATGAACTCGGTCTTCTGCAGCCGGTCCATCACCGGTCCCTTCACTTCCGACAGGTGCAGCGTGATGCCGGCATCCTTCAGGCGGTGCAGGATCGCCTCCAGGCTTTCCAGCGCGCTGGTGTCGATGTCGTTGATGGCGGAGCATTGCAGCACCACGTGCTGCAGCTGAGGCTGCCCGGCCACGGCGTCGTTCACTGCATCCTCCAGTGCCCGCGCATTGGCGAAGTAGAGGCTCTCGTCCACGCGCAGGGTGATCACGCGCGGGCTGGTCAGCACCTGGTGCCGGCGCACGTTGCGGAAGTGCTGGGTGCCAGGCACCAGTCCCACCACCGCGATGTGCGGGCGGCTCGTGCGGAACAGGTACAGCGCCAGCGAAACCGCCACACCTGCGATCAGGCCCTGCTCGACGCCGAGGCCCAGCGTCGCCGCCAGCGTGACGGCGACAGCGACGAAGTCCGCGCGCGAGTACGTCCAGGTGCGCCGCAGCACGCCGAAGTCCACCAGCGACAGCACCGCCACCACGATGGTGGCCGCGAGCGTCGCCTGCGGCAGGTAGTACAGCGCGGGCGTGAGCAGCAGCGAGGCGACCGCGATGCCCCCCGCGGTGAGCACGCCGGCAGCCGGCGTCTGCGCGCCCGCGTCGAAGTTCACCACCGAGCGCGCGAAGCCGCCGGTCACCGGGAAGCCGCCCGTGAATGCAGCGGACACGTTGCTGGCGCCCAGCGCCACCAGCTCCTGGTCGGGCTCGATCCGCTGGCGCCGCTTGGCCGCCAGCGTGTGGCCCACGGAAACCGATTCGACGAAGCCCACCACGCTGATCAGCAGGGCCGGCACCGCCAGCTGGCGCCACAGTCCGGGGTCGAAGGAGGGCACCGTCAGCGGCGGCAATCCCTTGGGGATGGCGCCGACGATCTTCACGCCCTGCGCGTCCCAGCCGAAAGCCCAGGTGAGGCCCGCCGTCAGCGCGATCGCCGCCACCGGCCCCGCCTTGGCCGCCATGTCGGCCGCGCGCGCGTTCATGCCCCAGGAAACCAGCAGGGGCTTGAGCCCCTTGCGCACCCAGAACAGGAAAGCGGTCGCCGCTGCGCCTATCGCCAGCGTGAGCCAGTGCACGTCCCCCAGCCGGCCCGCGATGGACACGAGCAGGTGCGGCAGCGACTCGCCCGAGGCCTGGATGCCCAGCAGCGTCTTGAGCTGGCTCGCCGCGATGATGACCGCCGAGGCCGAGATGAAGCCGGAGATCACCGGGTGGCTGAGGAAGTTGGCCAGGAAGCCCAGGCGCAATACGCCAAGCACGAACAGCATCAGCCCGGACAGCAGCGCCAGCGTCATCGCGGCGGTCCAGTAGATCGCGCCGCCCGCGGCCGCGTACGGCGCGATCGCCGCCGCCGTCATCAGCGAGACGACGGCCACCGGTCCGACCGCCAGCACGCGGCTGCTGCCGAACACCGCATAGGCGAGCAGCGGCGCGATGCTGGCGTAGAGGCCGACCTCGGGCGGCAGGCCCGCCAGCAGCGCGTAGGCCAGGCTCTGCGGGATCAGCATGATCGTGACGATCAGCGCCGCCAGGCCGTCGGCCGCGAAGGTCTGGCGGTCGTAGCGCCGTCCCCAGTCGAGGACGGGCAGGGCCGGCAGCCAGCGACGCCAGCGCGCAGCAGCCGTCGCGGGGCGGGATGCGGTGGCGTCGTTCATGGACAGTCCTTTCAACGCGTGGTCGCCTCCGGCCCGCCCTGCGCGGCCAGCCGCGGGGCGAGCCCTTCCAGGTTGAAGCCGGCCGCCGCCGCCGCATGCACGATCGCGGGCACGGGCGGATCGCCGGCCTGCGCGCGCGCCAGCGCCCAGAGCGTGCAGGAGCGCATGCCGCTGCGGCAATAGGCCAGCACCGGCTGCGGCAATTCTTCCAGGAGTTCGGCGAAGCGGCGGGCCTGCTCGTCGCTCACCTTGCCGGATTCGGCCGGCAGGTAGTGGGCGGCCAGGCCGTGCGCGCGCGCGGCTTCCTCGACCTGCGCGAAGTCCGGCTGCCCGGCCGTCTCGCCGTCGGGCCGGTTGCACACCACGGCGCGGAAGCCCGCGCGCGCCAGCAAGGCCACGTCGGCCGGGAATACTTGGGCGCCCACCGCGAAACCAGGCGCGACTGTACGGATCTCCATCATCGACTCCCTTGCTTCGTTCACAGCGCGTTCACCGGGATCTTGAGGTAGGCCACGCCGTTCTCCTCCTTCGGCGGCATCTCGCCGGCCCGGATGTTGACCTGCACGGCGGGCAGGATCAGCACCGGCATTTCCAGCGTGGCGTCGCGCTTGGTGCGCATCTCCACGAACTGCTCCTCGGTCACGCCGTCGTGCACGTGGATGTTCTTCGCGCGCTGCTCGGCCACCGTGCTCTCGAAGGCGATCTCGCGCCCGGCCGGCGGGTAGTCGTGGCACATGAACAGGCGCGTCTCCGCCGGCAGGCTCAGCAGCTTGCGCATGGAGGCGTAGAGCGTGTGCGCATTGCCGCCGGGGAAGTCGCAGCGGGCCGTGCCCACGTCGGGCATGAACATGGTGTCGCCCACGAACACGGCGTCGCCGATCACGTAGGCGATGTCGGCCGGCGTGTGGCCCGGCACGTGCATCACGTGGCCGTGCAGGTCGCCGATGCGGAATTCGTCGCCGTCCTTGAACAGGCGGTCGAACTGCGAGCCGTCCTGCAGGAAGCCGGGCTCGAGGTTGAAGATGCCCTTGAACACCTTCTGCACCGTGCGGATGTGTTCGCCGATCGCGGTCCGCCCGCCGAGCTTCGCCTTCAGGTAGGGCGCGGCCGTCACGTGGTCGGCGTGGGCATGCGTCTCCAGGATCCACTCGACCTTCAGGTCGTTGGCGTGCACGTAATCGATGACCTTGTCGGCCGCGGCCGTGTGGGTGCGGCCCGACTTGGGGTCGTAGTCCAGCACGGGGTCGATGATGGCGCAGGCGGTGCCCGGGCCGCCGTGGACGACGTAGGTGACGGTCCAGGTGGCCTTGTCGAACAGGCCGTGCACTTGGGGGCGGGAGGACAGGGTCATGGGGCAGCTCCTTGAATCAGTGGTTGATAATATATTGACAGATAGATTGAAAGTCAATAGACTATCGGCAAGCTAACCAATGGAGGTGACCATGACCGCCACCGCTCTTCCCGTCGTGCAGATGCAGGCCGCCGCCCGCGAGGCGTGCGGGCTGCTGAAAGTCCTGTCCAACCCCGACCGGCTCATGATCCTGTGCCATCTCTCGCAGGGCGAGGCCCGGGTGGGCGAGCTCGAGGAGGTGCTGGGCATCGTGCAGCCCACGCTGTCCCAGCAGCTCACCGTGCTGCGCGAGGAGCACCTCGTGACCACGCGCCGCGACGGCAAGAACATCTACTACTCGCTGGCCAGCGCCCCCGCGCTGGCCGTGATCGAAACCCTTTACGTGCAGTTCTGTCTGGAATCCAAGGAGTAAGAAAGCAATGACGATCGATTGGGCCAATTTCACGCCGTGGGCCTCGCTGGCCGGCGGCATCCTGCTGGGCGTCGCCTCGGCCATCTTCATCCTGGTCAACGGGCGCATCCTGGGCATCAGCGGCATCCTCGGCGGGCTGCTCGGCCCGAAGCCGGGCGACGCCGGCTGGCGCATCGCCTTCCTGCTCGGCATGCTGGCCGCGCCCGTCACCTTCGCGTTCATCGCGCCGGAGGGCACCTTGCCCGTGCCGCGCATCGATGCGGGCTTCGGCGCCATCGTGGCCGCGGGCCTGATGGTCGGCTTCGGCACGCGCTACGGCTCCGGCTGCACCAGCGGCCACGGCGTCTGCGGCCTGTCGCGCCTCTCGCCCCGCTCCCTCATCGCCACGGCCGCGTTCATGGCCGCCGGCTTCGTCACCGTTTTCCTGATCCGCCACCTGTGAGAGGAATGAACTCCATGCACCGCACCATCGAATTCATCGTCGGCCTCCTCTTCGGCTGGGGCCTGCTGCTCTCCGGCATGACCGATCCCGGCAAGGTCCAGGGCTTCCTCGACCTGTTCGGCGCCTGGGACCCTTCGCTGGCCCTGGTCATGGGCGGCGCCATCGCCGTGGGCGTCTTCGCCTTCGCGCTGGCCCGCCGCCGCACCACCAGCTTCCTGGGCGGTGCGCTGAAGATGCCCACGTCGCGCGATATCGACAAGCCCCTGATCGTGGGTTCGCTGATCTTCGGCGCAGGCTGGGGCCTGGCGGGCTTCTGCCCGGGCCCGGCCCTCGTGTCCATGGCTTCCGGCGAGACCAAGGCGCTGGTGTTCGTGGCCGCGATGGTGGTGGGCATGCTGGGCTTCAAGCTGCTCGACGACGCGCGCGCGCCCAAGGCGACGCACGCCCGCTGATCCGCGCGGCGCCAGCCCACCCGCCATGAGCCTGCGCAGGCCTGGAGCCTGCGCAGGCTCTTAGCTGTTCAGGAACGCAGGCATCAGCCGCGCGGCGCGATCGAGCAGCAGGTACTCGTCGTCGTCCACGGCGTGGCTCTCCAGGTCGAAGTGGCACAGCGTGCCGCCGAGGCGACCGTCGCGGTTGCGCACCGGCACGCCCACGTAGCAGCCCACGACGCCGCTGTAGGGGTGCCCGCCCAGGCGCGCGTCCGAGCCGGAATCGTGCGTAAGGAACAGGCCGTCGCGCAGCACGAACTGGCAGAAGCTGTCCTTCAGCTGCACGACCTTGAGGTCCAGCGCATCGAGGTGCAGGTGCTTGTCGGCGGTCGCCACGTTGTGCAGGGCCTGGCCGACGAGCCGGTAGACCGCGGTGAAGCGATGCGGCACGCGCCGGTTGAGCACCGCCACCGCGCCGGCCAGGCCTTGTTCGGCGAGTGCCTTTTCCACGCTGGCGAGGGCGGGGGACATGGACGCAGGGACGGCGGCATCGGTGTCGGTGCCGAACAGGCCGTTCTCCACGTCGAGCGCGAACTGGCCCATCCAGGAACCGGCGTCCTGCGTCTCGTAGACCGTCGCCGCTCCGCGGCCCACGACGCGCACCTTGTAGTTCGATCCGCCGCGCGAGAACTTCCGCAGTTCGAACGCTGCCGGATCTGCCCCGCTCTTGCGGATGAGAAGCTGGAACTGCCGCGCTTCCAGCGGGGTGATTTCGGCGGGGATCATTCGGGCCAGTGTATCGGCGGGTGCAGGCCCACGCCCGTGCAGGGCGATACGAGGTCCTTGGTTTGCGGTTCCCGGCTGGCGAGTCAGGAGGGCCATACCTTCGCGCCGTGCCCCCCGAGGGGCGGCGCCAGGCCTCCAGCGCGCACGGAGGGCGCCGGTGCCGCGCCCGCGGGCGGCAGCAGCAAGGTGTCGGCCGCCGTGCGCGCCAGCAGGCGCCGCCACAGCGGCAGCGCCAGGGGCCGTGTGTCGCCGCGCGCGCCACGCTGCACGACCACGAGCTCGGGATAGAGGGAGCGCTCCTGGGCCAGCATCGCTTCCACGGAGCTCGAGACCACCAGCCGCGGGGCTTCCTTCACCCACAGGCCCGCGTCCGCCATGCGGGCGGCGGCGGCCAGGCAGCGGTCGGCCTGCGCGTCCTCGCGCACGCAGGCCAGCATGCGCTGGTACGACATGACGGCGGCCTTGCGCACCACGAGCACCGGAACGTCACAGCCGGCGACCAGGCTCGCGGGATGCAAGCCCGTGATCCGGTCACGCACGGGGTGCTGCGAGGGATGCGTCACCACCAGGTCGGCTCCGGCCGCGGCGAGTTCGCGGCGCAGTCCGCCACGCAGCGACTGCGCGATCACCGCGACCTGCAGCCTCTCCTGCAGCCGCCAGGCCAGCGCATCGAGCTGCAGGCGCGCCGCTTGCGCGTCCTCGTGCCACCGGCCCACGTGCAGGAGGCGCAGCCACGCGCCATGCTCGCGCGCCAGCAATCCCGCCCGCCACGCCGCGTTCTCGCTCGCCGCGGAGCCGTCGCCCACCAGCAGGATGCGCTTGAAGTTCGATGCAGGCAGCTGCGCCATGGAAACCTCCTCAGGTTGCGACGCCGCCGTGCAGGCGGGCGTCCTCGTCCGGGCGCGTTGCGGGCGCGGCCGGTTCTGCGATTGCGCGCGGCATGCGCGTCGGGACCACCAGCACGTCCGAGCGGCTGGCGGCCAGCACCTGCTGCGTGATGCCGCCCAGGAAATAGTCGGCGAACAGCCCGCGCTGGCGCTTGCCGATCACCACCAGGTCTGCCGCGATGGCGCGCTGGCGCATCACGACGCAGGCAGCGGCACGGCCGAATCCCACGTGCGCCGAGGCGCCCTGGCCGGGATCGCCCGCCGCCGCGATGGCGGACCGCAGGCCGGCCCGCGCGCGCTCGACGGCGGTGCCGGCGGGCCGCGCAGCCTCGCCGCCGGCGTCCTGCGGCAGCTCCTTGCGTGCGCCCACGGCATGGAAGACCTCCATCGCCGGGTCGCGCGAGAAATGGCCCGCGGCGGCGATCACGCCCGCGGCATCGCGGCCCAGGTCCACGGAAACGAGGACGCGCGCGTAGCGGCCCGGCAGCGCGGCGTCGGCCAGGCTCGCGCCGCGCGGCGGCGCCGCAGGGCGCTTCACCACCAGCGCGGGAATGCGGATCAGGCGGACCAGGCGCTCGAGCGGCGCACCCGACACGCGTTCGCGCAGGCTGTTGCCCGGCCTGGAAGCCAGCACGACCAGGTTGGCCTCGCGCGCGGCGCGGGTCGCCTCCTTGAGGAGGTCACCCTGCGCCACCTCGACTTCGGCGGCGATGCCGAGCCGTTGCTGGAGGATGGCGCACAGCTGCTCCAGCGCCATCCGGGCCGCGCCGGCCTCGCGCGCGTCGCGCACCGCGTGCAGCACGTGCAGGGATGCGCCGCACTCGCGGGCGAGCAGCGCCGCGCGCCAGATCGCGTTGCGGGCGGCGGGCGTGCGGTCGGCGACGGCGAGGATGCGGCGGGGCGGCAGGTGCGGCGGAGCCTCGGTGTGCATGGAGCTCCTCACCGCAGGTAGTCCCCGGCCGCCTCGGGCTGGAACAGGATCGAGAGGATGCGCGCACTGCGCTCGTCGCCGGTCGGCGGTTGCCAGCGCGCCGTCTCGCCCACGCGCAGGCCGAGCACGGCCGCGCCTATGGGCGACAGCACCGAGACCTGCCCGCGCGACGGGTTCGCGTCGGGCGGATAGCACAGGGTGAGCTGGTGCTGCGTGCCGTCCTGCTCCTCCAGCAGCACCTGCGTGTACATCGTGATGACGGTGGACGGCACGGCCGGCGAGGGCACGACATCGCTGGTGTCCAGCATGTCGCGCATCGCTTCGGCCGCCGGCAGCGGCGCCTGGCCGCCGCGTGCGAGCAGGCGCATGAGGCGGGCGTGGTCGGTCTGCGTGAGCGTGCGCTCGACGGGCAGGGCGGTTTCCATGTCACTCCTTGTGTTGGAAAGGGGACCGGGGCTCGGCGAGCTCCCGGTAGAAGTTGGGCAACGCGAACAGGGCCTCGTGGACGGGTGCGTTGTAGTAACGCAGGTCGCCGATCGCGCGGCGCTCCAGGCGCGTGCGCACTTCGGCAACGGACGGCGACAGCGGGTCGAGGTCGTCGGAGGCGACAGCGAAGCCCCAGTAGGCGCCGTACAGGGGGACGTGCAGGCCGTAGGGCGCGACGATGCCGAAGGTGTGCTGCAGGTCGGCCAGCAGCGCGCGCACCTGTCCGGGCTCGAAGAACGGCGCGCCCAGGTGCAGCACGATGGCGCCCCCGGGCGCGAGCACGCGCCGCAGGTTGCCCATGAACTCGCGCGTGTACAGGCTTCCCGCGGGCGTCTCCGGATCCGTCAGGTCCAGCAGCACGAGATCGAACAGCGCGTCGCAGCCGCGCACGAAGGCGCCGCCGTCCTCGCACAACACCTGCACGCGCGGGTCGTCGAGCGCGCCGCGGTGGATGGAGGCGAGTTCATGGCGCGCCACGTCCACGACGTCCGGATCGAGGTCGACGATCGTCACGCGCCGGATGGACGGGTGCTTCAGGAGCTCCTCGGCCGCCCCGCCGTCGCCGCCCCCGAGGATGAGCGCTCGCTCGGGGAAAGGATGCGCCAGCGCGGCCGGATGCACCAGGGCCTCGTGGTAGAAGAACTCGTCGCGCTCCGACGTCATGAAGCGTCCGTCCAGCCGCAGCGTGCGCCCGAGCTGCGCCGACTCCAGCAGTTCCAGCTGCTGGTACGGCGTGCGCAGCGACAGCAGGCGGCGCTCGAAGCGGAAGCCGTAGACGCTGTGCGGGTCGAGCGCCTCCAGCACGAGGTCCGGGCCGCGCACGTCGGGGGCCGCGGCCGCGCCGCGCTGCAGCTGCTGGCGCTGCGCGCGCCCGGGGCGGAATGCCTGCTGCAGCCCGCCGATCAGGTCGCGCGCCTTGCCGGAGTTGTCGTCGGTGACGTTGCACACGTACACGTCCAGCGTGACGGCGCCGCGCTCCGGCCAGGTGTGCACTGCCAGGTGCGATTCGGCCAGCAGCAGCATGCCGGTCACGCCCCCGGGGCCGTCCCCGAGACCCGGGAAGGCATGCCAGCGTTCGGCCACGGCCGTGAGGCCGGCCGCGGCGGTCGTGGAGCGGCACAGGTCCGCCAGCCGCTCCCCGTCCGTCAGCAGGGCAGGGTGGCAGCGGCAGTCGTGCAGGTCCGCGGTGAGGTGCAGTCCTTCCATCAGGACCTCCCATGCGGCGCGCGGGCGGGGTCGAAGTGCCAGCCCAGAACGTCCCGTTCGGGCACGCGCGAACCGTCCTCCACCGGCAGCACGAGCACGTCCGTGTCGGCGTCGGCGAGCAGGCGCCGCGTGACGCCGCCGAACAGCAGGTCCGCGAGCAGCGAACGCCGTTCCTTGCCCAGCACGATCAGCTGCGCGTTGCCCGAACGCGCGATCTCCAGCACGCGCGTGGGCACGTGGCCGCGCGAGACCAGCGCGGCGGCGCCCTGTTCATGCGCCCCCGCGCGGGTGATCAGTTCGTTCAGCGCGGCGTAGGCCGTGCGGGTGTGGCGGTGCTGCTGCATCCGCACCGTGCGTTCGGAGGCGCCCGCCAGCCGGATCGAGCCGTCCTGCGCCGCATCGAGCACGTGGAACACGCGCATGCGCGGGTCGCGCGACACGCTGCGCGCGGCCGCGATGAGCCGCACCGCGTCGCCATCCAGCTTCACGGGCACCAGCACGCGCCGGTAGCTGGAGAACGCGGGACGCCGCACTACCAGCAGGGGCAGCGGCAGGGCGCGCTGGATGCGCTCGGCCAGGCTGCCGAGGAACAGGTCAGGCCACAGCTTGCCGCGCGCTGCCGGCAGCACGACCAGTCCGGCGCGCCCGGACAAGCCGGCGAGCGCCTCGCGCGGCTTGCCCGCCACCGCGCCGGCGCTGGCGGCCACATGCAGGCGCTGCTGCAGCTGGTTCGCCAGCTCGCGCAGCAGCGCCCCCGTGTCGTCCGGCCCGCGCGCATCCGCGCGCACGTGCAGCAGGTGCAGCGGCGCGGCGCGGTCGCGCGCCAGCAAGGCCGCGCGCCAGGCTGCGTTGGCGGCGGCCGGGCTCGCGTCCATCAGGACGACGACGCAACGCTCCTGCACGCACGCGGGCAGGGACGGACGCAAGACATCGAGCGTGGGCTCGGGGGAGGACAGGGCACCCAAGGCACATCCCTTCGGGAAGGACTCGCCTGCGGCAGGCAGGCATCACCGGCGCGGTGCAGGCCCGGCGATTCAGGAGGCGCTTGAGAAGGAAGGGTGAATCGCCGGGCTCAGGGAAGTGCCGTTTGCAGCGGAGTGGTATGCAGCTCCGGCAGCACTTGCGAGCGGGGCGCGCCGCCACCGCACCGGGGCGCATTGCGCGTTCCCGGCATGGAGATGTCCATGGTGGTGGTCGGCTGGTTCACGCGGCCAGTTTAGGAGCCGCGCGCCTTTTCTCCAAAGCGCAGGCGCGAAAGACCAACCAATCCTTGCCAGAATAGCCGCGACGCCGCCGAAGCTTCCTATACTGCCCGCGCCATGTTTCCCCGCCTCGCCCTCCGCCATGCCGTCACGACGCCGCTTTCGCGCGCCGTGCATGCGCATGCGCGCGCGGGCCTGCCGCCACGCGCGGTGGCGGGGATGCGGCGCACCCCCGCACATCCCTGAGCCCGGCGGTCGCCCCTTCCTTCCCCCAAGCGCCACCTCCCAGACCGCCGGGCCGCAACCTCGCGCATCTTGAGCCGCACGCCCCGCGAGGGCGCGGCACGGAGTGCCCGCCATGTCCTGGTCTTTCCCGGCGCAAGCCGATGCCGCCCTGCAGCCCGGCGTCGACTTCACGCGCCAATTCATCCGCTCGAAGAACCCCTGCGCGGAGGGCTTCCGCTGGTACCTGCGCCATCACCACCATGGCAGCAGCTACCAGCATGTGCTCGACACGCTGGTGGAGGCCGGCCGCGTGGAGGACGCCTGCTGGCTGCTCGACCAGCTCGGGCCGACCAACGCGCTGCTGCAGGTCGATTTCCTTTCGGCCGAAGCCGTCGTGTTCGCGGGCACCATCGAGGCGCGCCGCGGCATCGACGTGGGCACCGTGCTGCGCGCCGGCCGCTCGATCCGCAGTGGCGGCAGCGTGTCCGCCGGCTGCGCGATCGTGGCCGGCGACGAAGTGCGCTCGCGCGGCGCCATCCGCTCGGGCGGCAGGATGCACGCGCGCGGCGACGTGCATGCGGAGTGGGGCATCGAGATCGCCCTGCACCTGCATTGCGAAGGCCTGCTGAAGTCCGCGGGCGTGGTGTCGGCGGGGCACGGCTTCCGCGCGTTGGGCGACGTGTCGCTGCGCGATGACCTGGTGGTGCAAGGCGACCTCTCCTGCGCCAAGGCGCTGCGTGCCACCGGCCGCGTCGCCGCCACCGGCGACATCCGCGTGGCGCAGGGCATCGAATGCGGCCTGGGCCTGGAGGCGGGGCGGCATGTCGAGGCGGGCCTGGGCATCAGGGCCGGCGGCCCGGTGCAGGCGGGCGGCGCGATCCGCGCCGGGGAAAGCATCTGCGCGCAAGGCGAACTGCGCTCGGGCACCGGCTACGGGATTTATGCGGGACTGGGCGTGCCCATGGACGCGTGGGAGACCAGCGCGCGCGTGTCGGCCGCGCTGCGCCCGCCGAACCTGATGAGCGGCCTTTGGTGTCCCGCGGGGGAGGGTTGACATGCGCATCGACGTGCAGCTCCCGCCCCTGGCCCTGGAGGCGGAACTGGAGCGCATCCACGCGCGCATGCAGCGCACTGCTGGCGCGCTGTCGCGTCTGCGCACGCTGGACATCCGCGTGACTGGCCTGGCGTTCCGCCATCGCGAAGCCGATGGCGAACACTACGTCTACGCGCAGGACTTAGCGAGTGGCCGCCTGGCGGGCTACACCGTGTTCAACCGGCTCATAGAGCTCGACCGCCGGGCGGACCCGCACCTGCGCGCGCCGCATTCCAGGTACGCACGCGCGTGGCAGCGGCGCGGGATCGCCAGCGCGGTGTACCGCTGGGCGCTGGCGGGCGGGATGAACCTGGTCACCGGCGCGCGGCAATCCGAGGGCGCGCATGCGCTGTGGCGCAAGCTCGCGCGCTCGCACGAACTCGGCTACGTGGAGCTGAAGGACAAGGTGCTGCTCCATCTCGGCGACTCGATCGATGCGCAGTCGCTGGAGGACTTCCATACGCGGATGGTGTTGCTGGGCCGCGGCTGGGACCTGGAACGGTTCCTGCGCGAGACCGGGGCAAGGTCGGCGTGCGCCGAAGCGGCGGACGCGCCATGAGCGCGCTGCCCGCCATGGCGTAAGCGGCTTCCCGGCTGGCGTCCCCGGTGCGGAGGGCGGTGGACCTACACTCGCCGCAGCCGGGAGGCCAATCCCATCGAGAATCCCCCAGAACCCGAATCCGCGCCGCAGGACCCGTCCCTGCTCGACGGGGCAGCCGTCGCCAGCCGCCTGCGCAGTGACGTGCGGCGCGGGCTGGCCATGGCGGAGGTTCGTGCGCGCCTGCAACGCCACGGCCCGAACGAACTGCGCGGCGAGCCGCCACGGCCGCTGTGGCGGCGGGTCGCCGCGCAGCTGCGCGACCCGTTGGTCTACCTGCTGCTCGCGGCGATCCTGATTTCCCTCGCCGCCTGGCTGGCGGAGGGACGCGCAGGCTGGCCCGTGGACGCCGTCGTCATCGCCGCCGTGGTGGTGCTCAACGCGGTGCTCGGCTTCGTGCAGGAAGCGCGGGCCGAGGACGCCGTGGCAGCGCTCGCCCGCATGACCGAAGTGACGTCCGGCGTGTTGCGCGACGGCGAGCTGCGGCGCGTCCCCAGCCGCGAACTGGTGCCCGGCGACCTGCTGGTGCTCGCCGAGGGCGATGCGGTGGGCGCCGACGCGCGGCTGGTGGAGGCCGCCGCGCTGCGCGTGCAGGAAGCCTCGCTCACCGGGGAGAGCGAGGCGGTGCTGAAGGACCCCGCACCGCTCGCGCACATGGCGCCGCTGGGCGACCGGCGCTGCATGGTGTTCAAGGGGACCGCCGTGGTCCAGGGCAGCGGCCACGCCGTGGTCACCGCGACGGGCATGCGCACCGAGATGGGCGCCATCGCCGGGATGCTGGAGGCCACCGAGGAGGAAGCGACGCCCCTGCAGAAGGAGGTGGCCCGCATCGGCCGCATGCTCGGCATCGCCGTGGTGGCGGTGGCCATCGTGGTGGTGGGCACGATCCTCCTGCTGTTCGAGATGCGCAGCGCCTCGGATGTCGTCGCCGTGCTGCTGCTGGGCGTGTCGCTGGCCGTGGCCGCGGTGCCCGAGGGCCTGCCCGCGATCCTGTCGGTGGTGCTGGCGCTGGGCGTGCAGCGCATGGCGCGCCGCAAGGCCATCGTGAAGAAGCTGTCGTCGGTGGAGACGCTCGGCTCCGCTTCCGTGATCTGCACCGACAAGACCGGCACCCTCACCCGGGCCGAGATGACGATAGAGCGCATCATGACGGCGTCGGGCGGCAGCCGCGTGACGGGCGTCGGCTATGCGCCCGAGGGCCGCGTCGAACATGGGGGCCAGCCCCTCGCGCACGGCCCCATGCATGCCGAACACCTCGTGGTGCTGGGCGGCGGCAGTCTGGCGAGCAACGCCGCGCTGCGGCAGGAGGAGGGCGAGTGGGTGATCGAGGGCGATCCCACCGAAGCGGCCTTCCTGGTGGCGGAGCGCAAGCTGGGCGCGCACGAGCGGCGCAAGCGCCGCTTCGAGCGCGTGGCGGAAGTTCCCTTCAGCTCCGACCGCAAGATGATGTCCAGCATCGAGCGCGACCAGGAGCACGGCGGGGCGCTGGTGGTGGTGAGCAAGGGTGCGCCGGACGTGCTGCTCGCGCACTGCACGCGGGTGCGCGTGGGTGCCGACGTCCTGCCCTTCGATGCCGGCCTGCGCGAGCGGGCGTTCGCCGACGTCGCGCTGCTGTCGGACGCTGCGCTGCGCACGCTCTCGGTGGCCTATCGTCCCCTGGACCCCGGCGAGGACCCGCGCTCCGCGGAGGCGCTGGAGCGTGACCTCATCTTCGTCGGCACCGTGGGCATCATCGATCCGCCCCGCGAAGAGGCCGCCGCGGCGATCCGCGAGGCGCGCCGCGCCGGCATCCGCGTGATCATGATCACCGGCGACCATCCGCGCACCGCCGCGCGCATCGCCGCCGACCTCGGGCTGGTCCAGTCGGGCGCCCCCGCCCTCACGGGCGCGGACCTCGACGCGCTCGACGAGCCCGAACTCGCCGAGGTGGTGCGCAGCGTGTCGGTGTATGCGCGGGTGGCGCCGGTCCACAAGCTGCGCATCGTCGACGCGCTGCAGGCCGGCGGCGACGTGGTGGCGATGACGGGCGACGGCGTCAACGACGCGCCGGCGCTGAAAGCGGCGGACATCGGCGTGGCGATGGGCATCACCGGCACCGAGGTCAGCAAGGACGCGGCGCGCATGATCCTCGCCGACGACAATTTCGCCACCATCGTCGATGCGGTGCGCGAAGGCCGGGCCATCTTCGACAACATCCGCAAGTTCCTGCGCTACCTGCTGTCGTCCAACATGGGCGAGGTGCTCACGGTCTTCCTCGGCGTGGTGGGCGCCGGCGTGATCGGCCTGCACGACCCCGCCGGCGGTGCGCTGGTGCTGCCGCTGCTGGCCACGCAGATCCTCTGGATTAACCTCATCACCGATTCCGGCCCCGCGCTCGCGATGGGCGTGGACCCCGCGTCGGAGGACGTGATGGACCGGCCCCCGCGCCCGCGCAGCGAGAGCGCGATCGACGCCCGCATGTGGCGCGGCGTGGTCGAGGCGGGCCTGGTGATGGCGCTCGCCACGCTGTTCACCATAGACCTGTACCTCCCGGGCGGGCTCGTCGAAGGGCAGCAAAGCCTGGAGCGCGCGCGCACCGCGGGCTTCACGGTGCTGGTGCTCGCCCAGCTCTTCAACTGCTTCAACGCACGCTCGGAGACCGTCAGCGCCTTCAGCCGCCCGTTCGTCAACCCCTGGCTGTGGGGAGCGGTCGGCCTGTCGCTGCTGCTGCAGGTCGCGGTGGTGCACGTCGGCTGGCTGAACATCGCGTTCGGCACGGTGCCCCTGGCACCGTCGCAATGGCTCGTCTGCATCGCCATGGCCAGCAGCGTTCTGCTGTTCGTGGAGCTGCGCAAGGTGCTGCTGCGGCGCGGGAGACACCGGTGGCCGTGACCGCCTTGATCCTGCTGCTGTGGGCGCTCGGCCTGCTGGCCGTGGTGGTCCTGCTGCTCGCGATCCTCTGGTCCATCCGCCGCCGGCGCGACGTGATCCTGCGCATCGCGCAGACCGAAGGCATTGCGAGCCTGCTGCCGTCGCTGGCCGGCCTGACGCTGGGCACGGTGGTCCCCGGCAACGCGGTGGAACTGCTGGAGAACGGCCGCTACTTCGACGTGCTGCTGGAGCGCATCGCGGCGGCCCGGCGCTCGGTGCACTTCGAGACCTTCCTCTGGAAGGACGGCGTGATCGGCCGCCGGCTGGCCGCGGCGCTGGCGGAGCGCGCACGCGCGGGCTGCCAGGTGCGCGTGCTGCTCGACGCCAACGGCTGCCGCAAGATGGGCGCGGCGTCGCTGCGGCAGATGCGGGAGGCGGGCTGCCGCGTCGAGTTCTTCCACGAAGGCTCGTGGCGCAACATCGGCCTGCTCAACGACCGCGACCATCGCAAGCTGGCCGTGATCGACGGGCGCGAGGCCATCGTGGGCGGGCACTGCGTGGTCGATGCATGGCTGGGCGACGCCGAGGACGGGCTGCACAACGCCGACCTCAGCGTGCGCGTGCGCGGCCCGATCGTCGGCACGCTGCAGGGCGTGTTCAGCGAGAACTGGGTGGCGGAGACCAGCGAGCTGTTCGGCGGTGACGCGCACTTTCCGCAGCTCGAGCCCGCCGGCGACGTGAGCGTGCACGCCGCCTACCTGAAGCCGGAGGGTTCCGCGCCCGCCGTGAAGATCCTGCACCACACCGCCATCTACCTGGCGCGCGAGCGCATCTGGATCCAGAACCCCTACTTCATCCCACAGCCGGCTGCGATCGACGCGCTCGGCGAGGCGGTGCGGCGCGGCGTGGACGTGCGCGTGCTGATGCCTTCCACCAGCGGCTCCGACAACCCGATGGTGCAGCACGCCGGCCACCGCAACTTCGAGAAGCTGCTGCGCTGCGGCGTGCGCCTGTTCGAGTACCCGCACACGCTGCTGCACCAGAAGGCCCTGACGATCGACGGCGTCTGGTGCGCGGTGGGTTCCAGCAACTTCGACGACCGGTCCTTCGAGACCAACGACGAGCTGACCTTGTGCATGCTCGATGCGAAGCTGGCCCGGCAGGTGGATGCGATCTTCGAGAAGTACGTGGCCCGGGCGCAGGAGGTGGAGCTCCAGGCCTGGAGCCGGCGCGGCGCGTGGCACAAGCTGGTCGACAACGCGTACTACATGTTCCGCGAGGTGCTGTGAGGCCGGCGCCAGGCCGGCACGCGGCGGTCAGGACATGTCCGGCTGGCCGCTGGAGGCGCTGACACCGCCGTCCACCGGCAGGGCCACGCCCGTCACCATGGCGGCGTCGGCGCTGGCGAGGAAGGCCACGACGGCCGCGATGTCCGCCGGCGTGGCCGGCCGCCCGAGCGGCATGCGCTCGCCGAACTTCACGAGCAGCTTGCGCCGGCCCAGCATGTCCTCGGTCATGGGCGTGAGCGTGAAGCTCGGGCAGACCGCGTTCACGCGCACGCCGTCGCGGCCGTGGTCGAGCGCCAGCGCGCGGGTGAAGTTGACGATGGCGCCCTTGGAGGCGTTGTAGAAGGACAGGCCCCAGTCGCCGCCGAG
>SEAY01000172.1 GCA_004144865.1 Comamonadaceae bacterium | reverse complement strand
ATCCACAGGCGCGTGGCGCCGGTGAAGTCGCGCAGCCACACATCGGGCTCGTCGGGATCGCTCAGGCCCTTGCCGAAGGCCAGCGTGCCGTCGCCGCCGCACACGGTCTGCAGCGTGTGCGCGTGGAAGGCCAGCGCGGCAAGGCGCACCATCATGCGTTCGTCGGTCTCGCTCGGGTGGCGCGCCAGGGTGAGCGCGTGGTCGGCGTAGTAGCCGTGGTCGATGTCGGCCACGGCGAGCTGCGCCTTGTAGATGGTGGACTTGAGCGCCAAGGGGCTAGACGCGGCGCGCCAGTTCGGCGGCCTTGCCGGTGTACGAGGCCGGCGTCATGGCGAGCAGCCGGTCCTTCTCCGCCTGCGGGATTTCCAGCGAGCGGATCAGCGCGTGCAGATCCTCGGCAGCCACCGTCTTGCCGCGCGTCACGTCCTTGAGCTTCTCGTAGGCGCCCTGCACGCCGTAGCGGCGCATCACCGTCTGGATCGGCTCCGCGAGCACTTCCCAGGAGGTGTCGAGGTCGGTGCCCAGCGCCTCCTCGTTCAGCTCCAGCTTCGCCAGACCGATGCCCAGCGAGTGATAGGCCAGCGCCGCGTAGCCGAGCGCCACGCCCATGTTGCGCAGCACCGTCGAATCGGTGAGGTCGCGCTGCCAGCGCGAGATGGGCAGCTTCTCCGACAGGTGCTTGAGCAGCGCGTTCGCCAGCCCCAGGTTGCCCTCGGCGTTCTCGAAGTCGATCGGGTTGACCTTGTGCGGCATGGTCGACGAGCCGATCTCGCCCTCGCGCAGCCGCTGCTTGAAGTAGCCGAGGCTGATGTAGCCCCACACGTCGCGGCTGAAGTCGATCAGGATCGTGTTGGCGCGCGCCACCGCGTCGAACAGCTCCGCCATGTAGTCATGCGGTTCGATCTGGATGCTGTACGGCTGGAAGGTGAGGCCCAGGCCCAGGGGCTCGGGCGACTCCACCACCTTGCGGCTGAAGGCTTCCCAGTCGAAATCCGGCCAGGCGGCCAGGTGCGCGTTGTAGTTGCCGACCGCGCCGTTCATCTTGGCCAGCAGCTTCACCGCCGCCACCTTCTCGCGCGCGGAAGCCAGGCGCACCACGACGTTGGCGATCTCCTTGCCGACGGTGGTGGGGCTCGCCGTCTGGCCGTGCGTGCGGCTGAGCATGGCCACGGTCGCGTACTGGTGCGCCATGTCGCGCAGCCGGGCGATCACCGCATCCAGCGCCGGCAGCAACACGTGCTCGCGCGCGCCCTTCAGTTGCAGCGCATGGCTGGTGTTGTTGATGTCCTCGCTGGTGCAGGCGAAGTGCACGAACTCGCTGGCGGCGCGCAGCTCCGGCCGCGCCTCGAACTTCGACTTGATCCAGTACTCGACGGCTTTCACGTCGTGGTTGGTGGTCTTCTCGATCTCCTTGATCGCGATCGCGTCGGCCTCGGAGAAGTTCTTCACGAGTCCCAGGAGGTAAGTGCGCGCTCCCGGCGTGAGCGGCTTGAATTCGGCGAAGCCCGCGTCGGACAGCGCGATGAACCAGCACACCTCCACCTGCACGCGCTTGTGCATGTAGCCCTGCTCGCTCATCAGCGGACGCAGCGGGGCCAGCCGGCTGGCGTAGCGGCCGTCCAGTGGAGACAGGGCGGAAATCGTGGAGAGTGCCATGCCGCGAATTGTAGGCGCCGCCCCGGAAGGGCCCGCGCCCGCGCGGGGCTGTCGCACGCGGGCGAACGCGGCGAGAATCCGTTCCCCTAGAATGAATCCGAACCCCCCAACCAGAACTCGAAGACGGCAGGCGACCCCATGAAGTTGATCGGATCCCTCTCCAGTCCCTACGTGCGCAAGGTGCGCGTCGTGATGGCCGAGAAGAAGCTGGACTACCAGTTCCTCGAGGAGGACGTCTGGTCCGGCGACACCATCATCATGCAGTCCAACCCGCTGGGGAAGGTGCCCTGCCTGGTGATGGAAGGCGGCGAGGCGCTCTTCGACTCGCGCGTGATCGTGGAGTACCTCGACACCCTGTCGCCGGTCGGCAAGCTCATTCCCGCCGTCGGGCGCGAGCGCGCGGAGGTGAAGACCTGGGAAGCGCTGGCCGATGGCGTGATGGACGCCCTGGTGCTCGCGCGCCTGGAAAGCCACTGGAGCGGCCGCAAGGAAGGCGAGCGCAGCGAGGCCTGGATAGCCCGCCAGATGGACAAGACCCATTCGAGCCTGAAGGCCATGAGCCAGGGCCTGGGCGACAAGCCGTTCTGCGCCGGCATCTACCTGAGCCTCGCCGACATCGCGGTGGGCTGCGCGCTCGGCTACCTCGATTTCCGCTTCCAGGAAATCGACTGGCGCACGCAGTATTCGAACCTCGCGCGCCTGCAGGAAAAACTGATGCAGCGCCCCAGCTTCTCCGAAACGCTGCCGCGCTGAAGCGCGGCCCCTCCAAACAACAACGGCGGCCCGTGGGCCGCCGTTGTCTTGCCTGAAGAAAAATGCTGCGAAGCGCCCCGTGACGAAGGAGGGAGGGAGGGAGGAGGAGAAGAGTCGCCTCGGGATTGCATCCGGAACCCTGGGGCCCGGATGGCTTCGCAGCCGGAAATCTGTGGAACCTGGAAGTCCCTGCCTCTTGAGCAGATTGAGTGCCGCGGCGGCTGCACGGTTCCCGCAGCCCGGCGGCGCGGATGGTAAATTTTTGTGACCCCGGTCCGCGTGGTCGCGCTCAGGGCTGGGCCAGTTGCTGCTCCAGCGCGCGCACCAGCGCCGGATCGTCGGGCCGCGTCAGGCTGCTGTAGCTCGCGACCACCTTGCCGTCGCGGCCCACCAGGTACTTGTGGAAGTTCCACAGCGGCTGGCGCCCGCTCTGCTGCGCCAGCTGCCGGTACAGCGGATTGACGTCGGCGCCCCGTACCGCGCTCTTGGCGAACATGGGGAATTTCACCCCGAAGGTGTTCTCGCAGAAATCCGCGATCTCCTTGTTGCTGCCCTTCTCCTGCGCGAAGTCGTTGGAGGGGAAGCCCAGCACCACCAGCCCGCGGTCGCGATAGCGCGCGTGCAGTTTCTCCAGCCCTTCGTACTGCGGCGTGAACCCGCAGTAGCTGGCGGTGTTCACCACCAGCAGGACCTTGCCGCTGTACTGGCACAGGGACTGGGGCTTCTCGTCCTGCAGGCGCGGGAAGGTGTGCTGCAGCAGCGCGGGGCAGGCCGGCTGGGCCGCGGCCGGCAGTGCGGCGAGGGCCAGGCCGGCCCCCGCGATCCAGGTGGACAAGCTCTTCATTTCCGGGCTCCCTGAAAGCGGCCCCCAGTCTGCCACGCCGGCCGTCGGAGGCCAGCCCATCGCGGGCAAAAGCCCGTCTGGCGGAGTTGTCCGACCCGGTCGCGGGAAGGCGCGTCATGCGCGTGTCACCCGTCCGCCCTAAAATGGCGGGCTGCACCTCCATCCGACCGCCATGCTGTATCCCGAACTGTTCAAGCAACTCGAGTCCGTCCGCTGGGACATGGACAAGGACATTCCCTGGGACAAGTTCGATGCTTCGCTGCTCACGGAGGAGCAGGCGCAGACGATCAAGATGAACGCCATCACCGAGTGGTCCGCGCTGCCGGCCACCGAGATGTTCCTGCGCGACAACCGCGACGACAGCGACTTCTCGGCGTTCATGTCGATCTGGTTCTTCGAGGAGCAGAAGCACTCCCTGGTGCTGATCGAATACCTGAAGCGCTTCCGCCCCGACCTCGTCCCCACCGAGCAGGAACTGCACGAGGTGCGCTTCGAGTTCGAGCCGGCGCCCGCGCTCGAGACGCTGATGCTGCACTTCTGCGGCGAGATCCGCCTGAACCACTGGTACCGCCGGGCGTCGGAGTGGCACACCGAGCCGGTCATCAAGCACATCTACCAGACCCTCAGCCAGGACGAGGCGCGCCATGGCGGGGCCTACCTGCGCTACATGAAGCGCGCGATCAACAACTTCGGCAACGAGGCCAAGGCCGCCTTCGCCAAGGTGGGCGTGCTGATGGCCAGCGCCCGCCGCACCGCGCAGGCTCTGCACCCGACCAACCTGCACGTGAACAAGGCCCTGTTCCCGCGCGACACGATCCAGTCCCGCCTGCCCAACCCGGAGTGGCTGGAGCACTGGCTGGACACGCAGATCAAGTTCGACGCGGTGTGGGAGACCAAGGTGGTCGAGCGCATCCTGCACAACCTGAGCCTGCTGATGGACCGCAGCTTCAAGAGCGTGCAGGAGCTCAA
>SEAY01000075.1 GCA_004144865.1 Comamonadaceae bacterium | reverse complement strand
GGTGCTCACCGGCGCGGTGGACTTGTAGCCGATGCTCGTGATCAGCTGCTGCAGCTGCCGCTGTACCTGGGGCTGATCGCGGGGTGGTCGTGTTTCTGCATGGAGGAGGGGGTGGACGAAGGCGGGTTTCCACGGGTCCGCGGCATTGTAGTTTCCGCCCCGGCCGGGGTAGATTTGTAAGCCTCGCGCCAGTCAGTGGTGTGTAAGACCCTCCACTGACAGTACCGCCGAATTTGCAACCTTCCCGGAGACAAGAGCATGAGCGCCATCGAATCGGTCCTGGTCGAAAACCGCGTGTTCCCGCCCAGCGAAGCCGCCATGAAGGGCGCGCGCATTTCCGGCATGGCCGCCTACGAGGCCCTGTGCAAGGAAGCCGCGCAGGACTTCGAGGGTTTCTGGGCGCGCCTGGCCCGCGAGAACGTGAAGTGGACCAAGCCCTTCACGAAGACGCTGGACGAGTCCGACGCCCCGTTCTACAAGTGGTTCGCCGACGGCGAGCTCAATGCCAGCGCCAACTGCCTCGACCGGCACGTCGGCACGCCCGTGGAGAACAAGACGGCCATCGTCTTCGAGTCCGACGACGGCAAGGTCTCCCGCGTGACGTACAAGGAGCTGCTCGGGCGCGTGAGCCAGTTCGCCAACGCGCTGAAGGCGCAGGGCATCCGCAAGGGCGACCGCGTCATCGTCTACATGCCGATGGGCGTCGAGGGCGTGGTGGCCATGCAGGCCTGCGCGCGCATCGGCGCCACGCACAGCGTGGTGTTCGGCGGCTTCTCGGCCAAGTCGCTGCAGGAACGCATCATCGACGCCGGCGCGGTGGCGGTGATCACGGCCAACTTCCAGATGCGCGGCGGCAAGGAGATGGGCCTGAAGTCCATCGTCGACGAGGCGCTCGCCATGGGCGGCTGCGACACGCTGAAGACCGTGATCGTGTCCATGCGCACGCCCACCGCCTGCAACATGGTGGCCGGGCGCGACAAGACCTTCGACGAGGTGCTGCAGGGCCAGTCCACCGAGTGCGCGCCCGAGCCTGTGGGCGCCGAGCACCCGCTGTTCATCCTCTACACGTCCGGCTCCACCGGCAAGCCCAAGGGCGTGCAGCACGCCACCGGCGGCTACCTGCTGTGGGCCAAGCTTACGATGGACTGGACCTTCGACATCCGGCCGCAGGACCTGTTCTGGTGCACCGCCGACATCGGCTGGATTACCGGCCACACCTACGTGGCCTACGGGCCGCTGGCAGCCGGCGCGACCCAGCTGATCTTCGAAGGCGTTCCCACGTACCCGCACGCCGGCCGCTTCTGGCAGATGATCGAGAAGCACAAGGTGAGCGTGTTCTATACCGCGCCCACCGCGATCCGCTCGCTGATCAAGGCGTCCGAGACCGACGCCAAGGTGCACCCGAAGAACTGGGACCTCACCTCGCTGCGCATCCTGGGCACGGTCGGCGAGCCGATCAACCCGGAAGCCTGGATGTGGTACCACCGCAATGTGGGCGGCGAGCGCTGCCCGATCGTGGACACCTTCTGGCAGACCGAGACCGGCGGCCACGTGATCACGCCGCTGCCGGGCGCCACGCCCACGGTGCCGGGCTCGTGCACGCTGCCGCTGCCGGGCATCATGGCCGCCATCGTCGACGAGACCGGCAAGGACCTGCCCAACGGCTCCGGCGGCATGCTGGTGATCAAGCGCCCGTGGCCGTCGATGATCCGCACGATCTGGGGCGATCCCGAGCGCTTCAAGAAGAGCTATTTCCCGGAGGAGATGGGGGGCAGGACATACCTGGCCGGGGACGGCGCGGTGCGCAATGCCGACAACGGCTACTTCCGCATCACCGGCCGCATCGACGACGTGCTGAACGTGTCGGGCCACCGCCTGGGCACGATGGAGATCGAGTCGGCGCTCGTTTCGAAGACCGACCTGGTCGCCGAGGCGGCGGTGGTGGGACGGCCGGACGACCTCACCGGCGAGGCCGTCTGCGCCTTCGTCGTGCTCAAGCGCGCGCGTCCCACGGGCGACGAGGCGAAGAAGATCGCCGACGAACTGCGTGCCTGGGTGGCCAAGGAGATCGGGCCGATCGCCAAGCCCAAGGACATCCGTTTCGGCGACAACCTGCCCAAGACGCGCAGCGGCAAGATCATGCGCCGCCTCCTGCGCAGCATCGCCAAGGGCGAGAAGATCACGCAGGACATCACCACGCTGGAGAATCCGGCGATCCTGGAACAGTTGGCGGAGACGAACTGACGGTGGTGGGCAGCGAGCTGCCCACCCTACGCCCTCTGTCATTGCGGCCAGCCACCAGATCGTAGGGTGGGCAAGCGCGCTTGCCCACCATCCTCAATCGAAGATGTCGCTCAGCCAGCTCTTGCGCTTGTGCCCGTAGCCATACCCGCGGTGCTGGTCCGAATCGACGAAATCCGGCCTGCGTTGCGGCGGCGCGCTCTGTACTGATTGGGGAGCCCCCTGCGAGGCGGCGCGGTCGACCAGTTTGTCGAGTTCCCCACGATCGAGCCAGACACCGCGGCACTGCGGGCAATAGTCGATCTCGACGCCCTGGCGGTCGCTCATCACCAGGGTGGAATCAGGGCAGACGGGACATTTCATGCCCGTCAGACCCCGTGCCACGGACGGGGTTCCCCAAAGGAAAAAGGCCCGCACAAGCGGGCCTTCGTCGTCTCCGGGGTGCGGCTTACTTCTGGCTCAGCACCCAGGCGGCCAGCTTCTGGGCCTCGGCGTCGCTCACCTGGGCGTTGGCGGGCATGGGCACCGGGCCCCACACGCCGGCGCCACCCTTGACGATCTTGACCGCGAGGCGGTTGACCGCGTCCTTCTGGCCCGCGTACTTGGCCGCGACATCCTTGTAGGAGGGACCGACCAGCTTCTTGTCCACCGCATGGCAGGCCATGCAGTTCTTCGCCGTGGCCAGGGCCTGGTCAGCCAGGGCCGGGGCGGAGAGGGCTGCCAGGGCAGCCAGCGCGAACAGCGCTCGTTTCATAGAGAGGACCTCGCAGGTAAGTACCTGGAGATCGGTCCGCCCGCGGAGTGGTCGTGGTGGGCGGTGCTCTCGCCGCTGGCGGGCGCCGTCGTCTGGTGGGCGTGGGCCGACTGGTCCGGCTACACCAAGCGCAAGGCCATGGAACGCGAGAACACGCGCAAGCAGGCGCGCATCGACAAGCAGCGCGAGCAGCTCGGCCTCGGCACCCGCAAGAAGCGCTAGCAGCCTAGGTTGCGCCGCCCGCGAGCGGCGGCGTATCCTTGCGCTTGAGCGGGCTGAGCGCCGGCCCCTCGATCACCGTCCCGTCCGGGCGGAACCGGCTGCCGTGGCAAGGGCAGTCCCAGCTGGTCTCCACGCTGTTCCAGTGCACCTTGCACCCCATGTGCGGGCAGACGCTGGACACCGCGAAGAGCTCCCCGCCCGGCGCGCGATAGGCCGCGAGCGTCTCGCCCTCCACGTCCACGATCGCGCTGTCGCCCGGCTTCAGTTCGGACAGCTTCTCGTCCTGCCGGCCGGTCAGGTAGTCCTTGACCAGCTGCTTCACGACCGTGACGTTCTCCTCGATGATGTTCTTCGCGCCCTTCACGGGCGAGAGGCGATTGGGCCGCACGTGGTCCGCGAACGCCGCCTTGTGCCCCAGGAGTTCGGCCGCGATGAGCCGCGCCGCCACGGTGCCCCAGGTGAGCCCGTCGGTGGAGAAGCCGGTGGCGACGAAGCAGCCCGAAGCGTTGCGGCCTATGTAGGGCAGGGCATCGGCGCCGCGGTAGTTCTGCGCGGACCACCGGTACGCGACCGGCCGGTCGCCGAAGTGCTTGTGCGCCGCGTTCTCCAGCGCCAGCAAGCCGGCCTTCGCGTTGTGGATGCCGACCTTGTGTTCCTGTCCGGCGACCACGAGGAAGTGCCGGTCGCCCGCCTGCGTGGTGCGCATCGAGAGGCCCTCGCTGCCATGCCACCAGAAGATCCCTGCGCCGGGGCCCGCCGCGCCCGGGTCCATCTCCAGCGCGATCGCGTATTCGCGGTGCACCGGCATCTCGGTGTGCACGAGGTGGATGCCCTTGGGCGTGTGCGTGGCCATCACCACTTCCTTCGCCTGCACGGCGCCGGAGGCGGTGACCGCCCGCCCTTTCTTCGTGTCGAGTTCGAGCACGCGCGAGTGCTCGTGCAGCTTCGCGCCGTGCTCCGCCGCCATCCGGGCCATCGCAGCCACGTAGGCCTGCGGCTGGAACTGCGCCTGGTTGCGCAGCACCAGTACATCGCCAAGGGCCACGGGCAGGGGAGCGGGTACGGAAGTGCTGCGCTCCACGCGCGCGCCCGCCGCCTCCAGTGCCTGGATCTCCTTGTCGATGTAGCCCTGGTCGCCCGTCGCCTGCGCCCACTGCACCAGGTCGCAGCGGCGGAAGCCCACGTCCGGGAGCTTCTGGCAGCGGGACTGCACGAAATCGATCGCCGTGCGGCGCTCCTGCACCACATGCAAGGCGACCTCGGCGCCCCAGCGCGACGTGATCTCCTGCATCCCGTTGCCGACCGTTTCGTAGAGGTTGCCGGTGGAGTGGCCGGTGGTGCCGCCGCCGATTTCGCCGGCCTCCAGCAGCACCACTTCGCGGCCCTGTTCGGCCAGCAGCACCGCGAGGGTCACGCCGGTGATGCCGCCGCCGACGATCAGCACGTCGGCCGCGACTTCGCCGTCCAGCATGGCGAAGCCTGTCGATTGCGCGGTGCCGCGCCAGACGGAAAGCGTGTCCATGGGGTTCTCCGGCGAAAACCCCATGCTAGGCAGAGGGGCTGCTGCGGGTCGTAGGACAGTTCCGTCATCCCGCCCACCCCGTCATTCCCGCGGAGGCGGGAATCCAGGCGCCAGAAAGAGAAAGCGGCCCGCAGGCCGCTCCCGAATGCCCTGGGTTCCCGCCTGCGCGGGAACGACGTCAGAACAAGTCGAGGACCGCGCCCTTGCTCGCGCTCGACGCGTTGAACGCGAATTTCGCCTGCACGCCGCGCGTGTAGCGCGGGGCCGGGGCCTTCCAGCCGGCGCGGCGCTTCTCGATCTCGGCAGCGGGCACGTTCAGCTCCAGCTTGAGCTGGTGCGCGTCGATGGTGATCGTGTCGCCTTCCCGCACGAAGGCGATGGTGCCGCCCGCGGCCGCCTCCGGCGCGACGTGGCCCACCACCATGCCCCAGGTGCCGCCGGAGAAGCGGCCGTCGGTGATCAGCCCCACGCTCTCGCCGAGGCCCGCGCCGATCAGCGCGCCCGTGGGCGCCAGCATCTCGGGCATGCCGGGGCCGCCCTTGGGGCCCAGGTAGCGCAGCACCATCACGTCGCCGGCCTTGATCTTGCCGTCCAGGATCGCCTGCAGCGCCGACTGCTCGTCGTCGAACACGCGCGCCGGGCCGGTGATCACCGGGTTCTTCAGGCCCGTGATCTTGGCCACGGCGCCTTCGGGCGACAGGTTGCCCTTCAGGATGGCCAGGTGGCCTTCCTTGTACATCGGGTCGTCGACCGTGCGGATGACGTCCTGGTCCTTGCGCGGCTGGTCGGGGATGCCGGCCAGCGTCTCGGCGATCGTCTGGCCGGTGATGGTGATGCAGTCGCCGTGCAGCAGGCCGGCGTTGAGCAGCACCTTCATCACCTGCGGGATGCCGCCGGCTTCGTGCAGGTCGACGGCGAGGTACTTGCCGGAGGGCTTGAGGTCGCAGATCACGGGAGTGCGGCGGCGCACGCGCTCGAAGTCGTCGATGGTCCACTCCACGCCGGCCGCGTGCGCGATCGCGAGGAAGTGCAGCACGGCGTTGGTGGAGCCGCCGGTGGCCATGATCACCGCCACGGCGTTCTCGATGGACTTGCGCGTGACGATGTCGCGCGGCTTCAGGTCCTTGCGGATGGCCTCCATCAGCACCTTCGCGGATTCCTGCGCCGAGTTCTGCTTCTCGTCGTGCGGGTTGGCCATGGTGGAGGAGAAGGGCAGGGACATGCCCATCGCCTCGAAGGCGGAGCTCATGGTGTTGGCGGTGTACATGCCGCCGCACGAGCCGGTGCCGGGGATGGCGTGCTGCTCGATGTCCTTGAGTTCCTGGTCGCTGATCTTGCCGGCGGCGTTCTGGCCCACGGCCTCGAACACGCTGACGATGTTCAGGTCCTGGCCCTTCCACTTGCCGGGCAGGATGGTGCCGCCGTAGACGTAGATCGCGGGCACGTTGGCGCGCAGGATGCCCATCATGCCGCCGGGCATGTTCTTGTCGCAGCCGCCCACGACCAGCACGCCGTCCATCCACTGGCCCTGCACGCAGGTCTCGATGCAGTCGGCGATCACCTCGCGCGACACCAGCGAGTACTTCATGCCTTCGGTGCCCATCGCCATGCCGTCGCTGATGGTCGGCGTGCCGAAGATCTGCGGGTTGCCGCCGGCCTCCTCGATGCCCCGCACCGCGGCGTCGGCCAGCTTCTGCAGGCCGCTGTTGCACGGCGTGATGGTGCTGTGGCCGTTGGCCACGCCCACCATCGGCTTGCCGAAGTCCGTCTCCTTGTAGCCCATGCCGTAGTACATGGAGCGGTTCGGGGCGCGCGACTTGCCTTCGGTGATGTTGGAGCTGCGCAGCGGGCGGATGGGAATGGTCTTCTTGTCCATGGTGTCTCGGGTGCGGTCGTGCGGGAGAGAGGGTCGAGTATGCCAGTGCCTGTTTGTCATCCCGGGCCTGACCCGGGATCCATGGATTGCGGGTCAAGCCCGCAATGACAGCCCCACGGCGTTGCTCTTCCTGCGCCACAATCCCGCCATGCTGACCCACCCGAAGATCGATCCCGTCGCACTGCAGCTCGGCCCCGTCGCCATCCACTGGTACGGCCTGACCTACCTGCTCGCCTTCGGACTCTTCCTGCTGCTGGCCAACCTGCGCCTGAAGCACGAGCCCTTCCGCTCGGTGCAAGGCCCCGGCGCCTGGGCGCGCAAGGACGTCGAGGACATGCTTTTCGCCGGCGTGCTGGGCGTGGTGGTGGGCGGGCGCCTGGGCTACTGCCTGTTCTACAAGCCCGAGTACTACCTGGCCAACCCGCTGCAGATCCTCTACGTGTGGCAGGGCGGCATGAGCTTCCATGGCGGCCTGCTCGGCGTGCTGGTGTCGCAGCTGTGGTTCGCGCGGACCCGCCACAAGCCGTTCTGGCAACTGATGGACTTCATCGCTCCCTGTGTACCGCTGGGGCTGGCGGCGGGACGCCTGGGCAACTTCATCAACGGCGAGCTCTGGGGCCGGCCCGCCGATCCCTCGCTGCCCTGGGCCATGGTGTTCCCGCAAAGCGGCACGGACCTCCCGCGGCACCCCTCGCAGCTCTACCAGCTGCTGCTGGAGGGGATCCTGCTGTTCATCGTCCTGTGGCTGTACGCGCGCAAGGAGCGCAAGCCCGCGCAGGTCTCGGCGGTCTTCCTGGTGGGCTACGGCATGGCGCGCTTCATCGCCGAGTACTTCCGTGAGCCGGACGCGCACCTGGGCGTGCTGGCGCTGAAGATGAGCATGGGGCAGTGGCTGTCGATCCCCATGATCTTTGCCGGCGTGCTGCTGTGGGTGTGGGCGGAAACGCGCGACGTCCCGCCGCGCTCCCACACGACGGCCCGCTAGCGCGCGACGGCCGCACGGGCCGGATCCGGGTATCCCCGGACGACGAACGGCCCCACGGCCGTCGCATCCCTTGTCATAATTATCCGTAATTACAGGAAATTATGGCGATGCGGCTGGTCCACAACTCCCTGCACGACGAGGTCGCGGCGCAACTGCGCGAGCGCATCTTCGCGGGCGAGTTGCAGCCCGGCACCTTCCTCGACGAAGTGAAGCTCGCCGAGCAGCTGAAGATCTCGCGCACCCCGCTGCGCGAGGCGCTCAAGGTGCTGACGGTGGAAGGGCTCGTGCGGCACGAGCCGCGCCGCGGCTGCTTCGTCAACGAGGTGACCGAGAAGGACCTGGACGAGATCTTCCCGGTGATCGCGCTGCTGGAAGGGCGGTGCGCCTACGAGGCCGCGCGCAACGCCACCGACGGCGACCTGGCCGCGCTGGAAGACCTGCACCAGAAGCTTGCGCGGCACGCGAAGGCCAAACGCATCAACGAGTACTACGAGGCCAACTTCGCGATCCACGAGGCCATCATCGCGCTGGCCGGCAACCGCTGGCTCGCCACCGTGATCGGCGACCTGCGCAAGATCGTCAAGCTGTCCCGGCTGCAGCAGCTGCATGCGCCCGGCCGCCTGGAGCAGAGCCTGTCGGAGCACCTGGCGGTCTTCGCCGCGCTCAAGGCCCGCGACGCCGAGGGCGCCGACGCGGCCATGCGCACCCATCTCACGCGCCAGCGCGAAGCGCTGCGCGAGCTTGCCCGCGCACAGCGCCCGAGGCTGGCTTGAACCGGTTCTCCACTCTCGCAAAGGGGGCCCCATCGTGAGCCCAGTCGAATGGATCTCGCGCGGCGCTTCGCTGCTGCGCCCCGGCTTCGAAGCCAAGGCCACCGCCGGCGCGTCGCGCGAGGACAAGCCGCGCGCCCACGCCGGCGCCACCGGGCAGGCGCCGGCCGCACGCACCACGCGTGAACGCCTCACCGCCACCTGGCGCAAGGGCGAGGAGGCGCTGTCCCCGCGGGTGCTGCGCCGCACCCTGGCGGAGCTGCAGGCGATCGTCGACACGCGCGCCAGCGAGGTCGAGGGCGGCCGCCGCGCCAGGGCCTTCGCGGCCTGGTACGCCGGTGCCACCGCCGAAGAGCGGCGCGATGCCTGGCACCTCATGAGCGAGCATTTCGGCCCCGACCCCAAGAAGGTCGCGGCCGCGCGCGAGCACTATGAAGCGGCCCCGGAGGACGGTGCCGCCGAGATCCGCCTGCGCAAGGCGCTGGTCTCGCCGCGCACGCGGCTGCTGCAGCGCTTCGCCGCCTTCCCCGAGGGCATGCGCTTCCTGGTGGACCTGCGGGCGGAGCTGCTGCCGCACTGCAAGGCCGACAAGCGCCTGATCCCGCTCGACGCGGAACTGGAATCGCTGTTCTCCATCTGGTTCGACGTGGCCTTCCTGGAGCTGCGCCGCATCAGCTGGGACTCGCCGGCGTCCCTCGTGGAGAAGCTGATCAAGTACGAGGCCGTGCACGACATCCGCAGCTGGGCCGACGCGAAGAACCGCCTGGACAGCGACCGCCGCTGCTACGCCTTCTTCCATCCGCGCCTGGATGGCGAGCCGCTGATCTTCGTGGAGGTGGCCTTCACCGACGCGATGTCCGACTGCATCACCCCGCTGCTGGACGAAACGGCGGCCGCCACGGACGTGGCAAAGGCCACCACCGCGATCTTCTATTCCATCAGCAATACGCAGGCGGGGCTGCGCGGCGTGAGCTTCGGCGACTCGCTGATCAAGCGGGTGGTGGAAACGTTGAAGGACGAATTCCCGCGCCTGAAGACCTTCGCGACGCTCTCGCCCATCCCGGGGTTCCGCGCGTGGCTGGCGAAGAAGGCGCCGGCCGAGAAGCTCGCGGGCTGGGACAAGCCGCTAGAACTCGGGCCCAAGTCGCCCGAACGGCAGGAGCTGCTGTCGTGGGCGGCGCGCTACCTGGGCAAGGAGACGCAGGACGGCAAGCCGCTGGACCCGGTGGCGCGCTTCCACCTGGGCAACGGGGCGCGGGTCGAGCGCCTCAACTGGGCCGGCGACCCGTCCGCCAAGGGCCTGAAGCAGTCTTTCGGCCTCATGGTCAACTATCTGTACGATCCGAAGCGCCTCGACAAGCACCGGACGCTGCTGTCGCAGGGAGAAATCCCGATTTCTGGGGCGATCGAAGACCTGTACCGTTGAGCGGTTTTCCCATTCCCACCCAAGGAGACAACAAGATGGAATCCACCCGCCTCACCCGGCGCGCCGTGCTGCGCGCGGCCGCCGCTGGCGCCGCCACGGCCGCCGTGCCTTTCGCGCACGCGCAATCCGGCTGGCCGGCCAAGCCGGTGACGATGATCGTGCCCTTCCCGGCGGGGGGCGGCACCGACGCTTTCGCGCGCCCGCTCGCGGCGCAATTCGCCGCGCAGACCGGCCAGCAGCTGGTGATCGACAACAAGGGCGGCGCGGGCGGCACCGTGGGCGCCACGCTGGCCGCGCGCGCTGCGCCGGACGGCTACAACTTCTTCATGGGCGCCGTGCACCACACGATCGCCCCCTCGATCTATCCGCGCCTCGACTACGACCTGCAGAAGGACCTGGTGCCGGTCTCGCTGGTCGCCCGCGTTCCGCAGGTGATCGTGGTGAACCCGCAGCGCATCCCGGTCAAGGACTATCGCGAGTTCCTGTCGCTAGTGAAGGCCAATCCCGGCAAGTACAACTACGCCTCGGCCGGCAACGGCACCTCGCACCACCTCGCGGGCGAGCTGTTCAAGCTGCAGACGAAGACCTTCATCACGCACATTCCCTACCGGGGCGCCGGTCCCGCGCTGCAGGACCTCATCACCGGCAGCGCCGACCTGATGTTCGACGGCCTGGGCTCCTCGGCCGCGCACATCAAGTCGGGCCGCATCAAGGCCCTCATGTTCTCCGGCAACAAGCGCGTGCCCGCCTTCCCGGACGTGCCCACGGCGGCCGAGATGGGGCTGCCCGACTACACCGTCACCACCTGGTACGGCGTGTGGGCACCCAAGGGGACGCCCGCGGACGCGCAGCAGCGCATGGCCGAGGAGATCCGCAAGGCGATCCAGTCGGAGCGCCTGAAGACGGTGTGGGCCGGGCAGGGCGCCGAGTTCCCCGACCTGAGCCAGCAGCAGTTCGCCGGCTTCATCGACGGCGAAGTCAAGCGCTGGGCGCAGGTGGTCAAGGCCTCCAACGTCAAGGCCGACTGATGTCCGGACAGGTGCGGCTGGCGGCCCACGGCGCGGTGGCCCGGGTCACGCTGTCGCACCCGGGCAAGCTCGACGCCATGTCGCGTGCGATGTGGCGCGAGCTGCGCGATGCCTTCGTCGCCATCCAGGAGAGCAGCGGTTTCCGCTGCGTGGTCGTGTGCGGCGAGAACGGCGGCTTCTGCGCCGGCGGCGACATCGCCGAGTACCCCTCCTTCCGCTTCGATTCCGCGAGCTTGCGCCGCTTCCACGAGGAAGAGGTGTGGGGCGGCCTGTCCGCCATGCTGGCCTGCGAGGTGCCCATCGTCGCGGAGATCGAGGGCGCCTGCATGGGCGCGGGCCTCGAGATCGCCTGCTGCTGCGACATCCGCATCGCCGGCACGGCAGCGCGCTTCGGCGCGCCCATCGCCCGCCTGGGCTTTCCGATGGCCCCGCGCGAGGCGCAGCTGGTGGCCGCGGTCGCCGGCGAAGCCACGCTGCGCGAGATGCTGCTGGAGGCCGTGCAGCTCGACGCGCGCGAGATGAAGGCACGCGGCTTCCTGCAGCGCGTGGTGCCCAACGAAGACCTGGCCGCCGAAGCGGAGGCGACGGCTGCGCGCATCGCGCAGCTCGCGCCGCAGGCGGCCCGCATGAACAAGCGCATCCTGCGCCGCCTGGCCAGCGGCGCGCCGGATGCCGCGCCGCCCGCGGACCTGCTGGAGCGCGCCTACGACTACGCCACCAGCGCCGAGCACCGCGAAGGCATAGCGGCCTTCCTCGAGAAAAGACCTCCCCGCTTCTAGACCGAGCTTCGAAGAATGAGCAACCGCAACCTGTTCGCGGCGCTGCGCGCCGCCTTCCCGAAGGACCTCGACGCCATTGCCGTCGAGACCGACACCGGCCTGGCCTACAGCTGGCGCGACCTCGACCGGGCCACCGCCATGATCGCCAACCTGCTGCAGGGCCTTGGCATCGAGCCTGGCGCGCGCATCGCCGTGCAGGTGGACAAGTCGGTCGAGGCCATGATGCTGTACCTGGCCACGCTGCGCGCGGGCTACGTGTTCCTGCCGCTGAACACTGCGTACCAGAAGGCCGAGATCGAGTACTTCGTGGGCAATGCGGAACCCGCGGTGGTGGTGTGCAGCCCCGCGAATTTCGGCTGGGTGAGCAAGATCGCCTTCCAGGCCGGCACCCGCCACGTCTTCACGCTCGGGGACGACCGCACCGGCTCGCTGCTGCAGCGCGCCGCACTGCAGCGTGACGAGCAGGAGCCCGTGGAGAGCAGCGACGACGACCTCGCGGCCATCCTCTACACCAGCGGCACCACGGGCCGCAGCAAGGGCGCCATGCTCACGCACGGCAACCTGCTGTCCAACGCCGAAGTGCTCAAGACGTACTGGGGCTGGAAGCAGGGCGACGTGCTGATCCACGCCCTGCCGATCTTCCACGTGCACGGCCTGTTCGTCGCCATCCACGGCGCGCTGCTCAATGGCAGCAAGATGTTGTGGCTCGGCAAGTTCGACCCGAAGCGGGTGATCGCCTGGATGCGCGAGGGCACCGTCTTCATGGGCGTGCCGACGCTGTACACCCGCATGCTCGCCGAGCCCTCGCTCACCAAGGACGCGGCGCGCCACATGCGCCTCTTCATCTCGGGCTCGGCGCCGCTGTTGCTGGAGACCTTCAACGAATGGAAGGAACGCACCGGGCAGGTCATCCTGGAGCGTTACGGCATGAGCGAGACCATCATGCTGACGTCCAACCCGTACGACGCGAAGGACGGCGAGCGCCGCGGCGGCACCGTGGGCTTCCCGCTGCCGGGCGTGGGCCTGCGCGTGCGCGACGACGAAGGCCAGGACCTGCCGGCCGGCGACATCGGCGGCATCCAGGTGAAGGGCCCCAACGTCTTCAAGGGCTACTGGCGCATGCCGGAGAAGACGAAGGAGGAGTTCACCGCCGACGGCTGGTTCCGCACGGGCGACGTGGGCAAGGTGGACGAGCGCGGCTACGTCACCATCGTCGGGCGCAGCAAGGACCTGATCATCAGCGGCGGCTACAACGTCTATCCCGCGGAAATCGAGGGCTACATCAACGACATGCCCGGCGTGGCCGAGAGCGCGGTGGTGGGCGTCCCGCATCCCGACTTCGGCGAGGTGGGCGTGGCGGTGGTGATTCCCAAGCCCGGCGCGACGGTCGATGGCGAGCAGCTGATCGGCACGCTGAAGTCGCAGCTCGCGAACTTCAAGATCCCGAAGATGTGCTTCGTGGTCGGCGAGTTGCCTCGCAACACCATGGGCAAGGTGCAGAAGAACCTGCTGCGCGAGCAGCACAAGGGCCTGTTCGACTAGGACTTTCCTGCGACTGCGAGCCGGCCCGCGGACTTTCTTGCGCAAGGTTGCGATCCGGGCTCGCCATTCGCTTGGCGCCTGCGTACACTGGCGTGCCTTCGCACCTATTGCCAGCATGTCCGCACTGCAACTCCACGCGCTCGACGCGATCGCGTCCCAGGTGGTCGACGCGCTGGAGAAGTACGGGACCGACGCGGAGCGCATGATGGCGGCCTGGCCCGACCTGGAACTCTACCGGGAGGTCAGCGACCAGATCGAGGGAATCCGCCTGTACAGCGGCGCGCTGCCCGAGGCGCGCGTGCAGTGGGTCGAGCTCCTCATCGCGCATGCGGAACTGATCCATTTCCTCTGGCGGCTGCAGTACGGCGACCGCGAGGCCGCGCTCGGGCAGATCGGGCCGGTGCGCGACCGCCACGCAGATGCCGTGGCGGCTTTGCGCAGGCGCTGCATGCGGCTGGCGTCGCGTTCGCGCCAGAACGTGGCTGGCTGAGCCCCTGCCGGGGCTGCGCGTCAGTCCGGGTCGGGGTCGCTGCGCGACAGGTCGCGCAGGATCTTCACGAAGCCGATGGCCTCGCCTGCCTGGTTGCGCATGAGCATCATCGTGCCGGTACCCCGGAAGAGGCTGCCGTCCTTGCGCATGTGCATGCGCTCGTCGGAGGCGCGGCCCTCGCGGCGCGCGGTGCCGGCCTCCTTTTCCGGCGCCTTGCCTGCCTGGTCCTCCGGCGTGAAGATCATGTCGGCCGGGCGGCCCAGCGCCTCCTGCTCCGCGTAGCCGAGCAGCCGCTCGGCACCGGTGTTCCAGGTGGTGATGCGCCGCTCCAGGTCGGTGGAGAAGATCGCGTACTCCACCGCGTTCTCGATGATGAGCCGCAGGCGTTCCTCGCTCTGCCGCAGCGCCTCGGCCGCCGCGCGTTGCGAACTGATATCACGCGCCGTGGCCGTGCCGGCCAGCACCTTGCCCCCCGGGTCCCGGATCGGGGATGCCGTGATCGCCACGTGCACCTGGCTGCCGTCCCTGCGGCGGCGCACCGCCTCGAAGTTCTCCACGCTGCGTCCGGCGGCGATCTCTTCCCGCATGCGCGCAGGTTCCTCCGTGCGGTCGGCCAGCAGCATGGAGATGGGCTGGCCGATCGCCTCTTCCGGGGTGTAGCCGAACAGCTTCCGGGCGCCGTTGTTCCAGCTGATGATGGTGTCGTCGAGCGCGAAGCTGATGATCGCGTCGGTGGTGGAGGAGACCACCGACGACAGCCACATCCGCACCTCCTCGGCCTGCTTGCGCTCCGTGATGTCGATGAAGGTGAAGACGATGCCGGCGATGCGGTCGTCCATGGTGCGGTAGGGCCTCACCCGTGCGAGATACCAGCTGCCGTCGGACTGCCCCACCTCGCGCTCCACCGGCACCAGCCGCTCCAGCACCTGGCGCGCGTCCGTCCCGAGCTGGGGATAGTCCAGCTGCGTCGCCATGTCGGTGAGCGGCCGCCCGAGGTCGCCCGCGATCAGGTTGAACAGCGCCACCGCCGCCGGCGTGAAGCGCATGATGCGCAGCTCGCGGTCGAGGAAGATGGTCCCGATCTGGGTCGCGTCCATCAGGTTCTGCATGTCGCTGTTGGAGTGGCTCAGCTCGTCCACCTTGCTCTTGAGCTCGTGGTTGACGGTGGTCAGCTCCTCGTTGATCGACTGCAGCTCCTCGCGGCTGGTCTCCAGCTCCTCGGTGGCCGCCCGCATTTCCTCGTTCATGGCCTGCAGTTCCTCGTTGCTGGCCTTCAGTTCCTCGGTCGAGGCCTCGTACTGCTCCACCGTCTCGCGCAGGTGCGCCTTCAGCCGCTCGATCTCGGCATCGAGGTGCCGCGCCAGCGGGTCGGCCGCCAGCCGTTCCGCCTTGGCGTCGCTGCTTTCGCCGCCGGACGGCTGCACGTCGAAGAGCACCAGGAACAGGGTCTCGCCGCCCTCGTGCGCGGGCACCACCCGCAGGCCCGTCGCCACCGTGCCGCCCGCTGCCGGCAGCAGCACCGGCGGCACTTCGACCTCGCTGTTCTGCTGCTGCGCCTGGTACAGGGCGGCCCGCAGGTCGATGCGCAGGTCCGGCTGCACGGCCTTCAGCAGGTTGTGGCTGGGCTCGCCGCCCGCCAGCTGCAGGAAGCGGCCCGCGCTGGGCGACAGGTGCACGATGTCGTATTCGCCGTCGACCAGCACCGATGGCGGCGCCAGCCGCTCCAGCAGCTGCAGGTGCAGCTCGCCCCACGGCCCGTGGCGCGGCGCATCGCGCGGCGGCGGTGGCGTGGCGAGCGAGACGGCGCCCGGAACCTGTTCGAACACCGGTCCCGCGATCACCGGCCCGCTGCGGGCGGCGTGCTGCAGGTCGGCCGACCGGGTCAGCATCGATGCGGCGGGGGGCAGCGGCAGCACGGGCCGGTTGCCCGTGGACCGGCGTCCATAGATGCGGTGCTTCTTGTCGATCACCCGGAACAGGGGACTGCCTTCGTCCATCGACTCCGAGGCGCCGATGAACAGCTTGCCGCCGGGCGCGAGCGCGAAATGAAGGGTCTCGAACACCCTTTGCTGCGCCTCGCGGCCGAGGTAGATCAGGAGGTTGCGGCAGGTCGCGAGGTCCAGCCGGGAGAACGGCGAATCGTGCAGCACGTCGTGCACCGCGAAGAGCACCATCTCGCGCAGTTCGCGCCGCACGCGGTAGCCGCGGTGCTCCTTCAGGAAGAAGCGCCGCAGCCGCTCCGGGCTCACGTCGGCCTCGATCGCCGAGGGATAGACGCCGTCGCGCGCCGCCTGCACCGCCTCCTCGTCGAGGTCGGTGGCGAACACCTGGATCAGCGGCGGCGCCTCGAGGGTGCGGGCATGCTCGCTCAGCAGCATGGCGAGGCTGTAGGCTTCTTCCCCCGTGGCGCAGGCCACCACCCAGACGCGGATCACGTCGTTGGGGCCCTTGCCTTCGAACAACGAAGGCACATGGACCGCCAGCGCCTCGAAGCATTCGGGATCGCGGAAGAAGTTGGTCACGCTGATCAGCAGGTCCTGCAGCAGCTCCGCCGACTCGCCCGGGCGCGTGCGCAGGCAGTTCAGGTAGCCGCCCAGGTTGTCGACGCCAATGACCTGCATGCGCCGGCCGATGCGGCGCAGCACCGTCGCCCGCTTGTACTGGTTGAAATCGCGGCCCGTGCGGGTGCGCAGGAAGCTGAGCACGTCGCGGAGCTCGGATTCTCCCGAGCCGGCGAGACTGGGGGATTCAGGAGGGCCGTCTTCCGGCGGCAGTTCGACGGCATGTTCCAGCCGGAAGTACTGCAGCAGGCGCGCCGGCATGTCGCGCACCGGCAGCACCCAGTCGACCATGCCGGTCGCGATGGCGTGGCGCGGCATGCTGTCGTGGGTGGCCTGCTCCGGGTCCTGCACCACGGTGAGGCCGCCGCGTTCCTTGATGCGCTTGATGCCGATGGAGCCGTCGCCGTCCAGGCCCGAGAGCACCACGGCCGCCGCATGGGCGCCGTGGCTGTCCGCCAGCGTGCGGAAGAAGACGTCCACGGTGACGTGCCGGGCGCGGCCCTCGGGAATGGCGGCCAGCTTGAGTTCGCCATCCTGGGACTGGAGGATGCGGCCCGGCGGGATCACGTAGACGGTGTCGGGCGCGACGGTGAGGGTTTCCTGCACCTTCACCACGTGCATCTTCGTGCAACGCTGGATCACGTCGGTCAGGACGCTGTCGTAGTCGGACGAAAGGTGGATGACCACCACGAAGGCCAGCCCCGAGTGCGGCGGCATGGTGGTGAAGAACTCCTGCAAGGCCTCGATGCTGCCGGCGGAGCCGCCGAGGCCGACGACCGGAACCTTCGCGTAGCCGTAGCTCGGGACGATGTTGTCCATCTGCTCGGCGAGTTGTTCCTCGGCCCCGTCGGGCCGGAGTTCTTCGGTCATCCCAGTCCCTCGGTGTGGGCCGATTATGCGGTGGCGTCCGCGTCGATGCCGGGCGGCACCGACTCGGCGAACTGCTGCAGCGCGTCGGACTGCTGCTTCACCCGTTCGGCGTGCGAGCGGGCGGCCGCTGCCTGCGCGGTGTCGCCGAGCGAGGCGGAGACGCTGGCCACGCGCCGGAGCAGCATCTCGCGTTCGCGCAGCGCCCGCACGCTGCTCCACAAGGCCTGCTCCGAGACCTCCTTCTGCGACCGCGCCAGGCTCAGCGCCGAAAAGGCATGCCCCGTGTGGCAGCGATAGCGCAGCGGCTTCGGGTCCTTCATCTCCCACATCGTGCCGCCGCAGTCCGGGCACGTGAGCGACGAGGGGGCGGCGATGGTCAGGAGATCTTCCACGGTGGCTTCTCCCCGGTTGATCGCGACTTCGCGCAGCACCTGCTCGGGCACCGGTCCGCGCGGGCGGGGCTCGTGCGAGCCCACCAGGCGGGCGAGCAGCGGCGCGATCTGAGCCAGCGGCACGCAGTGGTCGACGTCGGTGTTCTGCAGGGCGCTGCGCGGCATCTCGGGTTCCGCGGCGGTGGCGGGATCCTGCACCACCGCGATGCCGCCGCAGTCCTTCACCGCGCGCAGGCCGGCGGCGCCGTCGTCCATCTGCCCCGTAAGGATCACGCCGATCACGCCCGGCCCCGCCGACGCCGCGGCGCTGCGGAACAGCGGGTCGATGGCGGGACGCGCGTGGTTTTCCTTCGGCCCGATCGTCAGGCGCAGCCGGTCTCCATCCAGCAGCAGGTGCCGGTCCGGCGGCGCAATGTGCAGCGTCCCGGGCTCCAGGCGCTGGCCGTCCTCGGCGTGCATCGCGCGGTTGGGCCCGCGATACCGCAGCAGCTCGGGCAACAGGCTGGGGTTGCTTCCGATGTGCTGCACGATGCACACCGGCACGGGAAAGGCCGCGGGCAGCCGCTCGGCAAGGTCAATCAGCGCGTGCACGCCGCCGGCCGAAGCGCCGATGACGACGACATGGTTGCGGGAACGGGTCATGG
Source organism: Comamonadaceae bacterium (assembly GCA_004144865.1). Taxonomy (GTDB): domain Bacteria; phylum Pseudomonadota; class Gammaproteobacteria; order Burkholderiales; family Burkholderiaceae_C; genus Ramlibacter. The sequence goes on along the minus strand of SEAY01000075.1, from coordinate 2,786 downwards.
TCCATTCTGCGCGTGTGCCACCGGCACGGCGCGTCGGAAAGAATCTTGCAATGGCCGTACCACGGAAGAGCAGGCCACCGCCTTACACTTTGTCCAAGATGTCGGCACCCCAGATCAACGCCCTCAGCGCCATCGCATTCCAGTTGGCGGCCACCCTCCAGGCCTACCAGGCCGACATGGACCTCCTGGTGGGGCAGGGCTTCGATCCCGACGTCTACCGGCGCGTGAGCGCGCAGGTGGACCAGATGCGGATGTATGCCGCCGCGCTGCCGCCGCTGTCCGTCGCCTGGGTGGAGGTGATGATCCGCCATTTCGAGCTCACGCACGGGCTCTGGCGGGCGCACAAGCCCGGCGGGGAGGGCGTGGACGTGGACCGGCTGCACGCGCAGCTGGACGAAGCCGTCGAACGGCTGGCGCGCAAATGCGTGCAGCTGATGCCCTCCGCCTGAGCCCGGCGGCGCCCAGGCGCGCCACAATGGCCTCCTTCCCGCCAGGAGAGCACAGATGAAGGCGAACAGCATCCTCGACACGATCGGGCGCACCCCGCACATCCGCATCAACCGCCTGTTCGGCGACAGCCACCAGGTGTGGGTGAAGTCCGAGCGCTCCAATCCCGGCGGATCGATCAAGGACCGCATCGCGCTTTCGATGGTGGAAGACGCCGAGCGCAGCGGCAAGCTCGAGCCGGGCGGGACCATCATCGAGCCCACTTCGGGCAATACGGGCATCGGCCTCGCGATGGTCGCGGCGGTCAAGGGCTACCGGCTGGTGCTGGTGATGCCGGACAGCATGTCCATCGAGCGGCGGCGGCTCATGCTGGCGTACGGCGCCAGCTTCGATCTCACCCCGCGGGAGAAGGGCATGAAGGGCGCGATCGCACGTGCGCATGAACTGGCGGAGAAGACGCCCGGCGCCTGGATCCCTCAGCAGTTCGAGAACGCCGCCAACGTCGAGGTGCACGAGCGCACCACGGCGCGCGAGATCATCGAGGACTTTCCCGATGGCGTGGACTACCTGATCACGGGCGTAGGCACGGGCGGGCACATCACCGCCTGCGCGAAGGTGCTCAAGCAGCAATGGAGCCGGCTGAAGGTGTTCGCCGTGGAGCCGGTCGCCTCGCCGGTGCTCTCCGGCGGCCAGCCCGCGCCGCACCCGATCCAGGGCATAGGCGCCGGCTTCATCCCGCAGATCATGGACGTCTCGCTGCTCGACGGCGTGATCCAGGTGGATGCCGAACCGGCCCGCGAGATGGCGCGCCGTGCCGCGCGCGAGGAGGGCATCCTCGTCGGCATCTCCTCCGGTGCCACGCTCGCCGCGATTGCGCAGAAGCTGAAGGACATCCCGGCCGGCGCGACGGTGCTGGGCTTCAACTACGACACCGGCGAGCGCTACCTCTCGGTCGAGGGTTTCCTTCCCGCGGGCTGAGCCGCAGTTCCCACGGCCGAGCGGAAATATGCCGCGACGGGTCGCACGGCGCGACGAGCGGCGTCACAATGGGGGGTCTCCACCCCGATCGGCTTGTCGTGCAGGTTCCGCTGTCCCACCAGGTCGACATCGCCGGATTCCATAGCGAGGCCACGCGCCTGCTCGGCCTGCAGGTCCCGCCCGATACGGTGCAGTGGAGCGCCGCGCCCGCGCAGTCCATCGACGAGGAAGTGCTCGATGGCAGCCGGGCGTCCATCCACAACCGCGCCGCGCGCGCGATCATCCCGCAATCCTTCGTCCGCATGAGCGAGCTGGTCGTTCTGCACCGCGATCCGCGGCGCTTCGACCTGCTGTACCGCGCGCTGTGGAGGCTGGTCTACGAGCCCGAGCTCAAGAACGATCGCAGCGACGTCGACCTGGCGCGGCTGCGGCAGATGGCGCAGGCCGTGCGCCGCGACGTGCAGAAGATGAAATCGCGCCTCGCCTTTCGCCCGCTGCAGCTGCGCGGCGAAGCGGTGCCGGTCGCGTGGTACGAACCCACGCACTTCGTCTGCGAGACGGTTGCGACCTGGCTGGCCAACCGCGAGCCGGCGCGGCGCTGGATCGTGCTCACGCCGGACCGCAGCCTGCGCTGGGACGGGCACAGCCTGCTCAGCGCGCCCTCGGTGGCACCCGCCGAGGACAACGCGGAACGTTCGGATCTCGACTGGGCGCAGGCGCTGGAGCGGCTGCCCTGGGTGTGATCAGGGCACCGGCGTCGACGAAGGCTGCGACGACGGATGGCTCATCTGGCTGGAGAAGGTGAAGTCGCTGCGGGTGCGCTTCCACTCCACGTCCGTTTCCCCGATCAGCTCGCGGCACTTCAGGAACAGGCTGTCCAGCGTGGAATCCTGCGCGTCGCGCAGCTGGTGGTAGCGCGGGTCCGCGTAGTGCGGCCGGCCGGCACCGGCGCCGCTCATGCGCAGGATGTTCTGCTCCCACAGGTACTGCATCAGCTCGCGGTGCGACTGCAGCAGCTGCACCATGAGCTTGGAGAGGTCGGGGAAGTGCTGGTCCTTGAGCTGCACGGCCTGCGCCAGCGCGGCCGGGACGCTCAGGTTCTCCGGGTCCCGGTGGAGCAGGGGCTCGTCCCGGTGCCAGTCGATCCACGCCGTATAGGCCTTCAGGCAGTCCATCAGCTGGTAGCCGGCCGTCCGCCGGCGGGCCGCCCGCTTCACGGCACGCGCGCGCAGGCGCCAGAGCGCTATCGCGATGGCGATCGCCATGGCCATCAGGGCAAGCGGCAGGAGCTTGTCGTATTCGGTGATTGCGGGCACGGGCGGGGCTCGGGGTGGGGGACGGGAGCGGCGCGGCCCATTTTG